>CAZRCN010000056.1:0-15599 GCA_964598575.1 uncultured Victivallales bacterium
TCATAATATTTTTGACACTACCTTGGTTCCTGCTTCTCGTTTGTATTGTCGGTTGAGAGGGACCTTTCCTGACAAATGGCTTGTTTTAAGTATATACGAAATGCCTGAACGTATTCTTAGG
This sequence comes from uncultured Victivallales bacterium, assembly GCA_964598575.1. GTDB lineage: Bacteria > Verrucomicrobiota > Kiritimatiellia > UBA8416 > UBA8416 > T3Sed10-140. The sequence goes on from CAZRCN010000056.1 coordinate 122, forward strand.
CTTATGCCGCGATACGTCAACACCTTGTTAAAAGAGAAAAAACCCGCAAGGCGAGGCCTTGCGGGTTTTGGTATTTTGGTATAGCTGTGTGCTCAGGCGTTATCGCTATTGGCCTGGCGATCCATTTCCTGCATGGCAGCGCGGCGGCTGAGCTTGACGCGGCCCCGGTCATCGATGCCGATGCACATGACTTTCATGGCATCGCCGACCTTGCAAATGTCCTCGACGCTGCCGACGCGGAAATCTGCCAGCTCGCTGATATGTACGAGTCCGTCGCGTCCCGGCAGAATTTCGACAAATGCGCCGAAGTCCTTGACGCCGGTGACATGGCCCTCGTAGATCATACCCTCTTCGGGGTCCATGGTGATCTGCTTGATCTCGTAGAGAGCTTTTTCCATGGCCTCTGAGCTGGAGGCATACACGCTGACGGTGCCGTCCTCGGCAATATCAATCTGGGCACCGGAGCGCTCTGTGATGCCCCGGATGTTCTTGCCACCCGGTCCGATGAGTTCACCAATTTTTTCGGGATCAATGATGACAGACTCGATCCGAGGTGCGTAGTCAGACATGGTCTCGCGCGGCGTTGCAATGATCGACTCCATGAAATCGAGAATTTTCATACGCGCATCGCGCGCCATGGAGAAGGCACCTTCCACGAGGTCCCAATTGAGTCCCGGGATCTTGAGGTCGACCTGGAAGCCGGTAATGCCCTCGCGGGTACCAGCGACCTTGAAGTCCATGTCGCCGCAGTGGTCCTCGGTGCCGAGGATATCGGTTACGAGGCAGGCTTTCTCCTTGCCGGTGAAGAGACCCACGGAGATGCCGGCAACAGGTGCCTTGATCGGGATACCTGCATCCATCATGGCCAAGGTTCCGACACAGATGCTAGCCATGGAGGAGGAGCCATTCGAGCCCATGATGTCCGATACGAGCCGCACGGTGTACGGGTAGTCGACTGGCAGGACTTCATACAAGGAGCGCTCGGCGAGGGCACCGTGTCCAATTTCGCGACGACCGGTTCCGCCAAGGCGTCCGCATTCCCCCACGCAATAGGGCGGGAAGTTGTAATGCAGCATGAAACTCTTGTTCTTATCTCCACCCGTGATGGCATCCATCATCTGCTTGTCGGAACGTGTTCCGAGCGTAACGGTGCCCAACGCCTGGGTTTCACCACGGCTGAAGATGGCCGAACCATGGGTGCGAGGCAGGCAGCCGACCTGGGCCTGCAGCGAACGCAGCTCGTCAAAGGCACGCCCGTCCACCCGTTTGCCATGCTCGAGTACGTTCTCGCGTACAATCGCAATTTCGAGTTGGTCGAAGGTTGCGCGGAATTGCTCCTCGGTCATCTCTGGAGCCTCTTCCAACATAGCCTGCTGGAGGTCGGTGCGAATTTCCTGCACCTTGTTCTGGCGCTCGAGTTTCCCGGCAATCTGGAGCGCCTCGGAGAGCTGTGCCCCACGCAGACGGCGGGCAGCCTCGAGTAGGGTTGTATCGGGCTTGTAGGGCTCTACAACCTTTTCCGGTAATCCAAGTTCGCGGCGCAGTTCGAGCTGCAGCTCACAGAGCTTGGTGCAGGCTTCTTGTGCGAAGCGCATGGCGGCAACAAGATCGGCTTCTGCCAATTCTCCGGCAGAGCCCTCGATCATGAGAGGTAGCTCCTGATTCCCGGCGTATACGAGATCGAGATCGCTTTCGACGCGTTGCTCGTGCGTCGGGTTGAGAATGAATTCGCCGTTGATGCGACCCACGCGAACCCCGGCAATCGGTCCACGGAAGGGAATCTCCGAGAGCATCAGCGATGCACTGGAAACGGTGATGGTGTGGACATCGGAATCATTCATGCCGTCGGCGGAGAGCAGCATGTTGTTGATCTGCACTTCATTGAAGAAGTTGTCCGGGAAGAGCGGTCGAATGGGGCGGTCCGTGAAACGGGACGTCAGGATTTCGCCTTCGCTGGGACGCGCTTCGCGCTTGAAAAAGCCACCCGGAAAGCGTCCGGCGGCATAGAATTTTTCGCGATACTCGACCTGCAGGGGAAAGAAGTCGATGCCCTCCCTTGGTTTATCGGCACAGGTTGCAGCGGAGAAGAGGACGGTGTCCCCGATTTGGATGGTGCAGGAGCCGGCGGCTTGCTGGGCAAGTAGACCTGCTTCCAGGGTGATGTTCTGGTCGCCGATTTGTGCGGCAACGGATTTTGCGTCTTGCATGGTTTCTTCCTTCTTGTGTTACAAAGCCGCCGGGTGTCTCTTGCTATTTCTGATCCGGAGGCTAATTCGAGGGCATTGCGCCACAAGCGCACACCCAATAGGCCCGGTTCCGCACAACCTACCGGCGGAACAACGGGCGCGGAGTTCCGGATCTAGCGGCGTAGGCCGAGATCCTTGATGAGGCTCTGGTAGCGATTTGCGTCCGTAGCCTTGAGATAATCGAGCAAACGACGTCGGGCGCTGACCATCTTGATCAGTCCGTGCCGGGAGCTATGGTCCTTACGATTGCTTTTCAAATGCTCGGTGAGCTTCTGGATGCGGCGGGTAAGAACGGCGATCTGCACGTCGGACGAGCCGGTGTCCCGCTCGTGCCGTTGGTATTCTTCCTGTATGGCTGCTTTGTCGATCTGACTCATGGTACTACGTTATCCCCTTCTTCTTCTTCTGCTGCTTCTTCTCTTACACGATTCTTTTTCCTGCTTCTCTGAACGGGTTGCGACTATAGCCAAGGGAGGGAGATCGTGTAAAGCAGCTTTTTTTGGTGGTGCTGTGAAAAAAGCTGCCGCCCCATGGGCGGGGCGGCAGCTCATATGGTTTTGGCGTGCGGATTCAGCCATAGACGGGGCCATAGGAGGCACAGGCGCGGAAGTCGGCACCTTCGGGGTCGGCCGTACCGAATGAGGCCCAGGAACTGGGGCGGAAGATGTGCTCGGCATCCACATTGTGCATGAAGACGGGTATGCGGAGCATAGCCGCCAGGGTAATGAGATCGGCCCCGATATGTCCGTAGCAGAAGGCGCCGTGATTGGCCCCCCAGTTGGCCATGACGCTATACACATCCTGAAAGGCACCGGTTCCGGTAAGCCGCGGCACGAACCAGGTGGTGGGCCAGGTATTGTTGGTGCGGTTATCGAGGGTTTGGTGGACATCTGCAGGCAGTTCCACGGTATGACCTTCTGCAAGTTGCAGTACGGGTCCCAGGCCTTGTACCAGATTGATGCGGCTCATGGTGATCGGCATGCCGGCCTTGGTTACGAACTTACTGGACCAGCCACCACCAGGGAAGTACTCCGTAACAGATGGGTGCCAGGTTGTGGCCTCGAGACAGGCTTTTACCTCCTTGGGGCGGATATTCCAGAAGGGCTTCATGGCAGGCTGGCCGTTGATGGTCTGCTGCCCGCTGCCGTCCAGTGCAGCGGCACCGGAATTGATCAGGTGGATAATGCCGTTAGCGGCAGGGCCGTCGCTTACATCGTAGCCTGTGACCCGCTGGATGGCGCTCGGGCTCCAGTAGGTACGGACGTCTGCAAATACCTGCGCCGTATGGGTCAGGAGGTAGGAGAGCAACATGGGCACGCCGTTAAGGCTGTCGTTTTCCGTTGCGACAAGGCGGGGCATGCGCTTGCCATTCCAGTCAAAGGACGTATTGGATATGGCCTCGAGGAAGTCACCGTTGGGGTAGGTGTCGGTCCAGTGCCGCTGGCCCTGGAACCCGGAAAGAATGGCATTGTGCCCGCGGGATTCCTCGATCCAGCCCTCTTTTTCCAGTACGGGGTTGCCGTACATGAGATCGCGGGTAATCATGGCCATCTTGATGGAGGTTTCCCATTCCGTGTTGCGGTGTTTGCGCGTTCTCCGCTTATCGCGACCATTGGGATCATGGCCTTCCTTGCAGTTTGCCTTTACCCAGGCCATGGCTTTGCGGTATTCCGCCGCATCAAAGATGCCATCCCGGATCCGGCGCGCCATTTCGGTGAGATCAATGGCTTCGACCCGCATGCCGAGATAGGATTCGAAGAAGGACTGGTCGACAATCGAGCCGGCAATGCCCATGGAGCATCCGCCCATCGATAGGTAGGATTTGCCGCGCATCATGGCTTGTGCGAGGCCCGCCTTGGTAAAGCGCAGGATCTTGGTTGCGACATCATCCGGGATGGATGTGTCATCGGAGTCCTGAACATCGCGGCCATAGATGCCGAATGCCGGAAGGCCTTTCTGGGTGTGGCCGGCCAGCACGGCAGCGAGGTAGACCGCGCCGGGGCGCTCGGTGCCGTTGAAGCCCCAGACGGCCTTGGGCCGTAGTGGATCCATATCCATGGTTTCGGAGCCGTAGCACCAGCAGGGGGTTACGGTGAGGGATACTCCTACCTGTTGGCGGTCGAATGTCTCGGCACAGGCCGCGGCTTCGGCGACACCGCCAATACAGGAATCGGCCACCACACACTGGACGGGGGTTCCATCGGGATAGCGGAGGTTGCTGCTGATAAGCTTGGCCGCGCGCTTGGCCATGCCCATGACCTGGTCTTCGAGTGACTCACGCACCCCGCCGTAGCGTCCGTCAATGGTCGGGCGGATGCCTACTTTCGGCAGGGTTGTAATCCAGGATGGTTGTTTTTTGGGTGCCATGTTTGTGCTCCTTTTCTCATGGTTTGGTCGTATGCGTACAAAACGCTCATTGCGCATATTGCCGGAGGACCCCGGTTTTGTCTAATGAAAATGCAAGTATTTTTAGTTGGTGAGGTCGAGGATGCGGGGGGTAATCTCGACCCGGAGGGCTTGTTTGCGCGTCTTGCGCCGGGCCCCGATGAGAAACTGGTCGTAGATAGACCCGGCATCCTGCCAATCTGCAATGGCCACGGTTTGCTGGTTGCGGACGGTTACCGTGGTTTCAAGGGCGGCAAAGCGAATGGAGGCAGGTTCGTTCTTTTTGCGTCCACGGATTTCGGGCACAAGGTGGATCTGGATGGTTTCGCCGTCTGGCAGTACCACGGGACGAAAGACAAGAAAGGCACCGACATCCTGCCAGCGGGTTTCGGTTGTGATGAGCGGGTGGTGGCGTGCGTGTTCCATGGTCCATGCCAGATACGGAATCTGGGTTCCGACGCGTAAGGAAGCCTCGCTGCCGCTGCGCGTCACCAGCATTTGCCGGGTGGTACGGGTTTCCTGTTGCGTTTGGTGCGAGATCCGTGGCTGCAGTCGCCAGGTTGTGCCGTCGGAACCGCTGGTAATACTGCCCTCCACGCTGGCACCTGATGCCTGGGTGTCATCGGACTGTGCGATTCGTACGGATAGTTGTACATTTTTCCCGGAGGAGCTGGCCTGTTGCAAGGCATCGTGCAGCCGCGCATGGGTAGCGGGGGTGGTTATGATCAGGAGTCGGCTGCCGCGCTGATCGGGGATGACGCGGCCATCTGCTCCAACGAGCTCGCGGGCAACTTCCTCCCACGCCGTGGGATCTTCCCCGACAACAGGGTATACTTCCAATGTGCGGTTGGTTTGGCTATGTCCATTTGCGACAACCAACAGGAGACCGATCAGCATGCAGAATATATGTTTTTTCATGGGGGGAAGATACCATAGTGTAGCGGCCGGAGCCAGCCTGTTTTGCAGGATGCAGCGGCGAAGAAACGCCGCAGGCGTTAGGCGTTAGGTTTTAGGAGTTAGCGGAGAGGGCGATAACGTCTTCCTCCACCGACAGCACAAGGTCGGCGGGCGGGATCGGTGCAACAAAACACAGGCGCGTCCAACCTCGAGCGCGGGAGACTGATACACATAGAGAGTACGCACATTGCAGGTACAGACTGGTATTGGGGGGATTATGGCTGTCGGCGTTTGAGGCGGAAGAGGGCGATGCCCCAGGTGATGCGCAGGAGGAGGGCGGTGGCGATGAGGGCTCCGGCACGCGTCAGCAACCAGTGCTGCACGGCTGGCGGCGCATCGCCGAATCCGGCCACAGCGAGCAGGGACATCGCTCCAAAGAGGAGGACAGGCCCGAGCAAGTTCATGGTGTTGAGGGGGATTGCCAGGCGGCGGCTGACGTGGAGGCGGGATTTTGGTGAAAAAAAGGCTGGCATGGTTTTTCGGAAGGGTTTGCATCTTTGTCAGGTTTACGGCATAGTTCGCGAACTGATTTATTGTTGGCAGAAAATGTACATATTCGGATACGGGACTGCAAGACAGATGATGGTGGGGGGAAGTAGGGAGATATGATGGCAGGCAGAGATTTGATGCAAGCGAAAGCACGTATGGCGCAGGAAGGGCTGTATCAGCCGGGCTACGAGCATGATGCGTGTGGGGTGGGTTTTGTTGTGCATATGGATGGTGAACCGGCCCATGATATCATTACGCAGGGGCTGCAGGTTCTGGAGAATCTGAGCCATCGTGGTGCGACGGGTGCGGATGCGAATACGGGGGATGGGGCCGGCATCCTGATCCAGGTCCCCGATGCGTTTTTGCGAAAACAGGCACCTTCGTGCAAGATGGAGCTGCCCGAAGCCGGGACGTACGGGGTCGGCATGGTGTTTTTACCGCAGGACAAGGCGTTGCAACAGCGCTGTGTGGATATGGTGGCAGACACGATCGTGGCAGAGGGCGGTACCTGCCTCGGGTGGCGTGATGTGCCGGTGCAGCCGGAGGTTCTCGGGGAGCGGGCACGCGCTGACCAGCCTTTCATCCGGCAGGTCTTTGTGCAGGTCAAGGGGGTTCTGGGGGATGAGCTGGAGCGCAAGTTGTTCATCATGCGCAAGCAGATTGAGCAAAAGACGCTGCCTTTGGTTGGTGGTGATCGTGAGCAATTCTACCTTCCGAGTTTTTCTTCCCGGACGATGGTCTACAAGGGGTTGATGATGGCCAGTCAAGTCATGGGCTTTTATTCGGACTTGGCGGACGAGGATATGGTCAGCGCCCTGGCGGTGGTCCACCAGCGGTATAGTACGAATACGTTTCCCTCCTGGTCGCTGGCGCAGCCTTTCCGGTACCTGGCCCATAATGGCGAAATTAATACCTTGCGCGGCAACCTGCAGTGGATGCGTTCGCGTGAGCAGAATTTCTGTTCGCCGCTGTTTGGGGAGGATATCCAGAAGATAGTGCCGGTGATTGAGGCCGGTGGAAGTGACTCGGCCAGCCTCGACAATGCGTTGGAGTTGCTGGAGCGCAGCGGGCGCTCGCTGTGGCATTCCTTAATGATGCTGATTCCGCAGGCGTGGGGCGAGATGTATCCGATGGGGCCGGATTTACGGGGCTTTTTCGAATATCATGCCGGCTTGGTGGAGCCGTGGGACGGACCGGCTGCTGTAGCATTTTCCGATGGACGGCATGTGGGGGCGCTGCTGGACCGGAATGGCTTGCGCCCGGCCCGGTTTACGGTCACAAAAGACCGCATGCTGGTATTTGCATCGGAGGCCGGCGTGCTGGATCTGGAGCCATCACGGATTGCGGAGTGTGGTGCACTGCGACCAGGGCAAATGATGTTGGTGGATCTGGACGAGAAGCGGCTTGTGCGGGATTACGAGGTCAAGATGCGTTTGGCGCGGCAACAGCCGTATCGGCGCTGGGTCCATGAGAATCAGGTTTCGATTCATGGCTTTTTTAATGCTGTTACGGCGGTACAGCCGGATTTGGCGCGCTTGCTGGAGCACGAGCGGTTGTTCGGGTATACGCGGGAGGATTTGCGGCGGGTTATCGACGTGATGGCGTCCGAGGCGCATGAGCCGGTTGGTTCGATGGGCTCGGATCAGCCTCTGGCGGTGCTGTCCGAGCGTCCGCAGTTACTATATTGGTATTTCAAGCAATTGTTTGCACAGGTGACGAATCCGGCGATTGATCCGATCCGGGAGGAGCTGGTGATGTCCCTGATGACGTTTCTGGGGACGACGGACAATATCCTGACGGAGAATCCGCACCATGCACAGTTGATCAAGTTGCGGCATCCGGTGCTGTCGAATGACGATATGCATCGCTTGCGCAATCTGGAGGACAATCGCTTTACGAGCCAGACACTGCAAATCGGGTTTGATCCGGCTGGCGGGGGGGCAGCGCTCTCGGCGGCGTTGCAGACCTTGTGCGTACGAGCCGAGGCCATGGGGCGGGGCGGATACCGCAACCTGATCCTGAGCGATAAGGATCTGCCGGCGGATCTGGCTCCTATTCCGGCCTTGCTGGCCGTTTCCGCGGTGAACCAGTGGTTGATTGAGAAAAGGATTCGAACCAGCATCAGTCTGATCGTGGAAACCGGGGAAGCGCGGGAGGTTATGCACTTTGCCATTTTGCTCGGGTTCGGGGCCTCCGCGGTCAATCCCTATCTGGCATTTGATATTGTGGCCGACATGGCGACACGCAAGCAGCTATCCAGCCCGGTGGGGGTTGCCAACGCAATCGAAAACTATGTGAAGGCAATTTGCAAGGGACTGCTCAAGACGATGAGCAAGATGGGGATTTCGACATTACGCAGCTACCGCAACTCGCAGACCTTCCAGGCGGTGGGGCTCAGCCGGGAGCTGGTCGAGCAGTACTTTACGGGGACGTCTTCGCTGATTGGCGGCATCGGGATGGACGAGATTGCGGCAGAAGCGGCAGCGCGGCACCAGGCAGCTTATCATCCGCCGCAGGGCAGTGCACGGTTGCTGGAGCATGGTGGGCAGTACCAGTATACGGTTAAGGGTGAGCGGCATCTGTGGACGCCTGATACGATCCGGTTGCTGCAGACGAGTACGCGGACGAGCGATACAGCGATGTACCGGCAGTATGCGGACCTGATCAATCGGCAGGATGAACAGCAGAGTACATTGCGTGGGCTATTCCGTTTCAAGCTGGCGGATGAGCCGATCCCGTTGTCGGAGGTCGAGTCGGCCGAGTGTATTATGAAGCGGTTTGTTACGGGGGCCATGTCGTTCGGGTCGATCAGTCGTGAGGCGCACGAAACCCTGGCGATTGCGATGAATCGGATCGGAGGCTTTAGTAATAGTGGTGAAGGGGGAGAGGATAGCGCCCGCTATACGCCCTTGCCGAATGGGGATAGCCGCAATAGCGCTATCAAGCAGATTGCAAGCGGGCGTTTCGGGGTCACGGCGGAATATCTGGTACATGCACGGGACCTGCAGATCAAGATTTCGCAGGGGGCAAAGCCGGGAGAGGGGGGTCAGTTGCCGGGGCACAAGGTGAATGCGGAGATTGCGCGCGTGCGGCACTCCACACCGGGCGTAACACTGATTTCCCCTCCGCCGCACCACGATATTTATTCGATTGAGGATATTGCGCAACTGATGTACGACCTCAAGAATGCGAACCGGGACGCGCGTGTTTCGGTGAAGCTGGTCTCGGAGGTAGGCGTTGGCACGGTTGCAGCAGGGGTAGCCAAGGGGCATGCCGAGATGATTCTGATTAGTGGGTATGATGGGGGGACCGGTGCTTCGCCGCTGAGCTCGCTCAAGCATGCCGGCGCCCCGTGGGAACTGGGACTGGCCGAGGCGCATCAGACGCTGTTGCTGAACGGGTTGCGCAGCCGGGTGCGGCTACAGACGGATGGTCAGCTCAAGACCGGCCGTGATGTGGCTGTCGCGGCACTGCTGGGCGCGGAAGAATTTGGGTTTGCCACAGCCCCGCTGGTGGTATGCGGTTGCATTATGATGCGCAAATGCCACACGAATGCCTGTCCCGTGGGGGTTGCTACCCAGGACCCTGAGCTGCGCAAGCTGTATACGGGTAAACCGGAGCATGTGGTAACATTTTTCCGGATGGTGGCCGAAGAGTTGCGGGAGATCATGGCAGCCCTGGGGATGCGCTCGCTTGATGAGATGGTCGGGCGCAGTGACCTGCTGGAGGTGAATCGGGCCATTACGTTCTGGAAGGCCAAGGGACTCGATTTTTCGCGGGTGCTCCACTACACGCCATCCGAGCCGGAGGAGCGATACTGCACGCAACCGCAGGATTTTGGCTATGAGGCGTCGATCGACTACACGTACCTGGATGCGGCCTGTGCCGCTATCGACAAGCAGCAGACGTTCCGGCACGAGATGCCGATCCGGAATGTGAACCGGACGGCCGGAACCATTCTTTCGAGTGAGATTGCCAAACGTTTCGGGCACGAAGGGCTGCCGGACGATACGGTAACGCTAGCGTTCCAAGGGGCTGCCGGGCAGAGCTTCGGGGCTTTTGCGGCGCACGGCATGACGATGGTGATCGAAGGGGAGGCTAATGATTACATCGGCAAAGGCTTGTCTGGCGGCAAGATTGTTGTGCGCCCGTACCCAGGAGCCGGGTTTGATCCGTCTGTCAACATGATCGCGGGTAATGTCGCCTTTTACGGGGCAACCTCGGGTGAGGCGTATTTGAATGGGCAGGCTGGCGAGCGGTTTGCCATTCGGAACAGTGGGGCGCACCTGGTGGTGGAAGGTGTCGGGGATCATGGATGCGAATATATGACGGGTGGGATTGCCGTGATTCTCGGCCAGACCGGCGTCAACTTTGGTGCGGGCATGAGCGGGGGCTTTGCCTACATCTATGATGAGACGGGCAATTTCGACAACCAATGCAATCTGGATACGCTGGATCTGGAGCTGGTGAATCAGGATGAAGACTGTGCGACGTTGCGAGATCTGTTGGAGCGGCATGTGCGGCATACGGACAGCCCGAAGGCGCGCCGTATTCTGGATAACTGGGAGCGCGAGCTGCCGCGCTTCATCAAGGTGTTCCCGATGGAATACAAGAAGGCCTTGGGGCGGCTGAGCAAGGAGGACGCCGAGACGCGTCGCGAAAAGGTTGTCCAGCAATAGATATACCGAGAGAAACACGGAACGGGGCTGAAGGAGAAGAGCAAAGATGCGTCATAGGGAACGAGGTTTTATAGAGGTACCGCGCAAGGATCCGGGCTATCGGCCGGTAGATGAGCGCAAACGGGATTTTCGCGAAGTGGAGCGGATGTTGACGGAACAGGAGCTGAACGACCAGGCTGCACGTTGCATGGATTGTGGCATTCCGTTCTGCCAGAGTGCACATAGTAGTGTCGGGTGCCCGGTGGTAAATTCCATTCCGGAATTTAATGACCAGGTCTATCATGGCCAGTGGGAAGAAGCGCTGGCTTTACTACAGGAGGGCAGTAGTTTCCCCGAGTTTACCGGGCGGATTTGCCCGGCACCGTGTGAGGCGTCGTGCGTGGTGGGCATTAACCGGGAACCGGTTACCATTCGGCAGATTGAACTGACGATTATTGAAAACAGCTTTAAGCGCGGGTATGTAAAGCCGCGTATCCCTGCCAAGCGGTATGGCAAGCGGGTGGCCGTGGTCGGCTCGGGTCCGGCCGGTTTGGCGGCCGCGCATCGCATGAATCAGGCGGGGTTGGATGTTGTGGTGTATGAGCGTGATCGCTACCCGGGCGGGATGTTGCGGTATGGCATTCCGGATTTCAAGTTGGAAAAATGGGTGGTTGAGCGTCGGGTCGCTTTACTGGAGCAGGAAGGTGTTGTGTTTGAGACGGGCGTGGAAATCGGACGTGACCTTTCATATCATTACCTCCAGGAGCGCTTTGATGCGGTTGTGCTTGCGGGGGGGGCACGGGAAGCACGTGATTTACCGGTCGAGGGCCGGGATTTGGATGGCATTGTCTTTGCTATGGATTTTCTTTCCCAGCAGAATATGCGCAACGGCGGGGAGGATGTGTCGGGTAACCAGCCGATTTCGGCCAAGGGCAAGCATGTTGTTGTGATTGGTGGTGGGGACACGGGATCCGATTGCGTCGGTACGTCTATTCGTCAGGGGGCGCTGCGCGTAATGCAGTTTGAGATTATGCCCAAGCCCCCGGATGAACGTCCGGATTCGACGCCTTGGCCGGAGTGGCCGAACAAGATGCGGACGTCGAGCAGTCACCTGGAGGGGTGTGATCGACGCTGGTCCATTTTGACCAAGCGCTTTACCGGTGAGAACGGGCAGGTGCAGGAGCTGCATGGGTGCGAGGTGAAATGGGTCTTTCCGGAAGGTGCGGCCCGTCCGGTGCCGGAGGAGGTAGAGGGATCGGCTTTTTCGGTGCGGGCGGATCTGGTTTTGTTAGCCATGGGTTTTGTGGGTCCTGGACGGCCTGCCTTACTGAAAGATATGGGGGTTGCGTGTAATGATCGTGGCTTTGTGGCGCGGCATGCAGCGAACACAACCTCGACCGAGGGGGTATTTGTGGCTGGGGATATGACCGATGGCCCCTCACTGGTTGTACGCGCGATGCAGGACGGAAAAAATGCAGCAAAGGCTGTGGCCACGTATCTCGAGGTAGAGATGGCTTGATGCGTCACATGGCTGTGCCTGCCTATGCTGTTGCCAGCGGTATCGGATGGGTTGAGTCGGTGCTGCTGGGATACAGTGCCGAATGGTAGGCACGCAGGAGAGTTGGCATGCACCCACATTTGTTTTCCTTTGGCCCCATCCAGGTCCATTCATACGGGTTTTTCATGGCGCTGGCCTTTCTGGCGGGTGTTGTGCACTGGTACTTGCTGGGCCGCCGGGCAGGCCGAACGTTATCGTGGTGCGCGGACTTGATGTTGTGGGTCATGGTTTCCGGCGTGCTGGGGGCACGGCTTGCTTATGTCCTGGAGCATATACAAGCATTTTTGGCGCAGCCGGCCAATATCTTCCGGCTGGACCAGGGTGGTTTGATTTTTTATGGAGGGGTCGTGGCAGCAGGGATCGCGGTCGTGGTCTTTGCGCGCAAGCATGGGGAGCCGTTGGTGCCGCTGGTGGATTTCACGCTGACGGCGGTGCCCTTGTCGCATGCAATCGGCCGCATAGGATGCTTTCTGAATAGTTGTTGCTATGGCGCAGTTTGCCCCGATTCCCCCTTGTGCGTATCGTTTCCGCGTCACTCCTTGCCTTGGTATGCGCATGTGCGGGATGGATACCTGTCGCAGCAGGCCGAGGCAAGTTTACCCGTGTATCCGGTACAATTGTTTGAGACGGGCTATAACCTGTTGGTGTATGGGGTGCTGTTGTGGCTTTTTCGGAAGCAGCGTCCGGGAACGGTAACCGGGGCGTACCTGGTGCTGTATGCAGCCGGACGCTTCGGGTTGGAGTTTTTCCGCGGGGATTTCAGGGATCGTGTGGTGTTCTGGTCGCTTTCGGCGGGGCAGTGGGCGAGCATACCCCTGTTTCTGGTGGGGATCGTGATTCTGGTTCATATGCATATGCGAGCAATGCGGGGATAGGCCATGGCAATGCGGGATAGGAAGCAGTTCACGGTTCCGGTAGATGCGGCCGGTATGCGCGTGGATGCCTGGTTGGCATCTTGCAGTGGCCATTCCCGGTCGCGGGTTCAGGGGTTGCTCGCGGAACGGGCCATTTGGCGCAAGGGGGATGTTGGCAGGATTCGCCCGAAAGAACGGGTGTCTGCGGGGGAGGACTATATGCTGCAGGAGCCGGAACCGCTTGCCGCGGTACCGCAGCCGCAGTCGATCGCCTTGGACGTTTGCTATGAAGATGCCGACATGCTGGTGGTGGACAAGCCGGCAGGTCTGGTAGTGCATCCGGCGGCGGGGCATCCGGATGGCACCCTGGTAAATGCCTTGCTGCACCACTGCACGGATTTGCAAGGCATTGGGGGGGAACTACGACCGGGTATTGTGCATCGGTTGGACAAGGATACGAGCGGGCTGCTGGTGGTGGCCAAACACGAGCAGGCACTCCATGCGCTTGTGCACCAGTTCCAGGCGCGGGAGGTACGGAAGGTGTATCTGGCGATTGGTGTCGGGGTGCCGGATGCTGGACAAGGTTTGATTGAAACGGAGATTGGGCGCAGCCGGCATGATCGCAAGCGCATGAGTACACAACCAGCATCGGGCGGCAAACGGGCCGTTACCCGTTATACGGTTTTGGGGACAGCAGAGGGGCTATGCCTGCTGGGAATTCGGATTGAGACGGGGCGCACCCACCAGATTCGGGTACACCTTGCGCATATCGGGGTTCCGGTGCTAGGGGATCAGGTCTACGGGACGCGACGAAACCGCGTGTGGCGAGAGCGTTGGCCGGGTCTGCGGCAGATGTTGCATGCCCGGGCGTTAAGGGTGCGGCATCCTGTACGGGGTGAAGACATGCATTTTATAGCGGCTGTACCTGCCGATATGCAAAAGGTTCTGGAAGCGGCTTGCTTGGATGAGGCATTAGGCGCAGAAGATGCTTGGTTACGCGACATGGTAGATCACGGGGTGGATGGAGCTGTCGGCGTATAGGTTTGGCGGGCCATGTCGATGATTCGCATGGTCTCAATGGCCTCTACGAGCTTGATCGGGAAGGGCTGCCCTTCGCGCAGGGTCGCGTACAGCGCATCCCAGATGCGGCCGGGCGATGCATCAGGTATCTTGCGCTCTTCTTCGATCCAGGCGAGTTCTTCCGGCTCGCCAAAATTGGAGCCAATGGTCCGGCTGGCAAGGTTCTGCTGGCCATCGGGCAGGGTAAAGGTATTGTCAGGTACGCCACCGTGGGCTTTGCGTGGTGCGAGTGGGACGTCGGGATCGAGATAGCGCAGGCGCAGCGTCTTGCCATTGGCTTCCAGCCCGCCGCGCGTGCCCCATATGAGGTATTCGGGGGTGGGGATGGCAGCACCGCCGCTGATTTCGATATCGACCAGGGTATCGTTGTGGCCTGTGAGAATGAGTTTGACATGGTCCTCGGCATCACCAACGGCGGCAATTCTTCGCAAATGCGCCTCCACGCCGCGGAGCGGTTTCTCGGGTGCCCCAAGGAATTGCAGGCCGTGATCGATGATGTGCGATCCCCAGTTCCCGAGCTGTCCCCCGCCGAACTGCGTTAAGGTCTGCCAGTCGTTGCGGCGGCCGAAACTGACGCGCGACAACTTGATGACATGGATGTGCCCGAGGCAACCACTCTCAAGAATGGCGCGAACGGCCAGGAAGCCCGGCTCAAAGCGACGATTATGACGGACAAGCAAGCGTCCCGGACTGCGTTCTGCCACGGATTGGAGGTGGGTGGCTTCTGCGAAGGTCATACACATGGGTTTTTCGAGCAAGACATGCAGGCCAGCTTTGAGGGCGGCCTCGGCATGCGCGGCATGATCGTAACTAAAGGTGGCGATACTGATCAGGTCGATGTCCGGGATGGCTAGTAGTTCGGACAGTTTACTGCAAACCGATGCGGTAGGATATGCCTGGGCAAAGCGCTCCCGCCAAGGTTGGTAGATGTCGCATCCCGCCACAATGGTAAAGCGGTCCTGGCGCGTATCTAATTCCCGGCATTGCATGCCCCAGCCTGCACGCCCCAGCCCCAAAATTCCGATTTTGATAGGTTTCATGGGGGGGTATCATTTCGCGGGCGGGTTGGTTTGTCAAACCAGAAGTCATGCAAATGCCCAGATACCTGGTTCAGCGCTGGATTGACAGATGGGGGCTGGTAGGGATAGACTTGATCTTTTTGCGGGCAGAAGAAACCAGCGGGATTCTTATAAGGAAGAGGAGGCCTGCGATGGGTCGTGAGGATACAATCAGGGGCGCTATCGTTGAAGC
>CAZRCN010000057.1:0-14639 GCA_964598575.1 uncultured Victivallales bacterium
TTAAGACGCAAAGTACGCAAAGGATGTTAACATACTTGGATTTTCCGGCTTGCTGTGCCGTGATGGCGAGGATTTTTGCGTTTTGGTGTTTTAGGGAAAGCTAAAAATCCGTCATGGCCGCGTAAAGGGGCTGAGCCCCCACGCGGCTTCGCCGTGATGCTGGCAGACCGCCAGCTGCCGTTTGTGTGTTCAACCGTTTCGCCTCCGCTATTCCCTTTGCGAATGGGGTCTAGGATGCTGCGGCCTGATACAGGAAGAACACGAGGAGGTTCACCCCGTTAAAGGCGGCATGCATGACCATCGGTACCAGGAGGCTGCCACTGTAGAGGTAGGCCAGCGAAAATGCGACCCCGACCACAAACAGCGGCACCATGCTGGGCACATGACCGTGTACCAGGGCGAACAGGGCGGAGGAACAGACAACCGCCATGCGCCAATCCATGCGGCGCAGCACAACCGGTAACAGCATGCCCCGAAAGATGATTTCCTCCAGCAATGGTGCACCGACTAAAGCAGCCAGGACCAGCCAGACCTGCACCCATATGGATACACCCTCGCCGGCAGCCAGCAGCAAGACGGGCTGTGGTGTGCCTTCCACCCCCAACCTTTTCAGCAACCCCTGCCACAACAACAGCACCAACAGCACCACTGGAAACACAAGCACATAATATCGTACCCCCTGCCGGATGGCATCCCCTCCGGCAGGGGCAGCCGGAGACTGGAAGCTACCGCGCAGGCCTGCGCCCCGCGCACGGATGCGCAATCCAACCAACCCCGCAACCACAGCCTGCAAGAGTGTGTTCTGCCAGACGGCCATGCGCGCCACCGCCCGTTCATCCATTCCACCTTGCCGCAGCCAGCCACCCAGCAGCATAAACGCCAGGAGCATGCCACTGATGCCAATGCCCAGGCGCAGCAGATCCTCCATATCCCATGGAAGCGCGCGCAAGGCCCCTAGATGCCGTGGCAGCACAAACCCTGTTTGCCGATGCTGCCACAGCCACCCAGCCCACAGGAACAGCCCTGCCAGCAAGAGAACCAGCACCCCGCTGCCCGCCAACAGCGCGGGTAACGCAACCGTCTCCGCGACCTGGATCTCAGGCGGCATGGTCACTACCCCGATTGACCATCGTAACGGTCCTTAATGACATATATCGGCTTGCCTTGCGATTCATGATACGTACGGATCTGGATTTCCGCCAGCAACCCGATGCTGATGAACTGGAACCCGAACAGGATCAACATAAAGGGTGCCACGACCCACATGGGACGCTTCGACAGATCCACCAGATACGTGGCCAGGGGATTCTGGCTGAAGGCATACATTAGATTTCCGAATACGAGTACTCCCAGCACCAGAAACCCCGGAACCCCGAACCAGGCCCCGACTTTGCCAAACATCTGAATCGGGTGGGTGCTGTAGCGCAGCAAAAACTTGACGGTCATCAAATCCAGAATGACCCGGAACGTCCGTGAAATCCCGTACTTTGATGTTCCAAACTGGCGTGCACGATGATTCACGGGCACCTCTACGACTTCCGCGCCAATCCAACTCGCCAGCGCCGGAATAAACCGATGCATCTCCCCATACAAATGCAGCCGGTCCACCACCTCGCGACGATAGGCCTTTAAGGTGCATCCGTAATCATGCAGGTATACGCCTGTAATCTTGCTAATCAAGCCATTTGCCAGGATTGATGGTAATCGCCGATTCAAAAACGGGTCCTTGCGATCCTTGCGCCACCCGCTCACCACATCCGCACCAGCATCAAATTTCTCCAGCAACTTGGGAATATCTTCCGGATCATTCTGCATATCAGCATCCATCGTAATCACAACATTGCCTTCGGCGGCATGAAAGCCCGCGCTCATCGCTGCGGTCTGTCCGAAATTACGGCGCAAGCGCAACACATGCAAGTGGGGGTAGCGATCCGCGTTGGCACATAACTTGTCCCACGTGGTATCCTTGCTCCCATCGTCCACGAGCACAATCTCGTACGTACGATCCAGCTTTTGCAGTGCCGTATGCAGCGCCTCGCAGAGCGCATCCACACTCTCCTCTTCATTATACACCGGCGCAATGACGGATACTT
The DNA here is from genome assembly GCA_964598575.1 of uncultured Victivallales bacterium. GTDB lineage: Bacteria > Verrucomicrobiota > Kiritimatiellia > UBA8416 > UBA8416 > T3Sed10-140. The sequence continues at coordinate 2,094 of CAZRCN010000057.1, forward strand.
CAACCATTAGGCCCCCCTTATCTCTACCCGCAATTTATAAACGCTATACTCAATACAGACCAAGGCTCAACCCTCCCCCATACCGCAGCCAAGGTACCCGACGGACCTTGTCGCAACCAGCAAAATCCACAATGCGCAAGCATATCACACAGGGGCGGTCTTGTGCGGCACCACATACATCGGCGATCCCGTCACCATGATATCACCTTGCACGGGCGCAACGGGCTCCCCGTAGGTGTCATAGAGCTGGTCCCCAGCTTCCGGTTGCCAGACAGCATCCTCCGGATATGCATATATGACCTTTTGTTTTTGCTCAGTGCCCTGCTGCTCGAAGTGCCAGATGAGCAGACTGCCACCCTGGGGCGCTTGCACGGCCTCCCGACCTGTAAACACCCACCCCGATAGCCGCTGCAAGAACGTCTGGAGTGCGTGGTAGCCGGGGCGTTCGCGCCAGGCACCGTCCGCATCATCAATCAGCCCGAACCCATGCGCCGTCAACGTCCACCAGTATACCTGCCCAGCGAGGCCGGAGCAAAGGGAAATCAGCAAGTAGCGCACCATATAGTCTGCGGACTGTTCCTCGGTTACACTGGGATCCCCGCGGCGAATACCCGGCGAAACATAGGGCGCACCTACTGGCGAATGAATCCCGGTCCCGCGCAGGGGCCAGTTGAACTCGGACACAATCAGCTCTGCCCCGCAAGCCGGATGCGCTGTCGCCATGGCCCGTGCCAAGGCCAGCTTCTCCAACAGGGCAAATCGCCCCTGGGGCCGCTCGGGTGCACCACGGCGGTCGACATACAAGTGATGCGAGAGGGCATCAAACCGCATACCCGCGGGCAAATGGTCCAGTGCTGCTGCTATATAGGCATACTCAAAGTCGATGACAGCGGGCCCCGTGAATTGCACCTCCGGCCATTGCGCGCGCCATCGAACCAAGGGTGCCATAAGACGGTGATATTCCCTGAAAGTCCAAATGCCCCATTTGACGCGGTTGATCGCATGCGCCACCTCCACCCACGCCACAAAGGGGCGTACCCGGCCAAGTACCTCATCCACAAAAGCCTGCCACAGGGCAGGCTGCTGCACCGCGGACCGATCCTGGAGCAAGGCAACCCCGATGCGGTGCCCGCGGGCATGTAATTGCTGTGCAAACGCAGCCGTTGCCGCCCATTCTTCCGGATCCGCATGACGGTAAAACCGCACCAGCAAGGGAATGGGGCCGAGCGCAGCCAGTTTCTCCAGAGCGCGGCTGGCGGCTTCAGGACCGGTCCATTCAACCGCAAGTCCTACCCTGCCCTGCATCGCAACACGATACGTGTACGCCCCGGCCAGGTAACGGCGGTAGGAGCGTAGCGTGCCCGGCAGCGCCCGCAGCGTCGCGACCACCACCTGCAGATGGCGCCGCCAGGAGTAAAAGTGCTTGCGCTCCCGTCGCACCATCGTAATGAGCGGCTGGCGCGACAATGGATCCCAGATCCAGATAGCCCTGCGCCCCGGATAGGTGGGTGGATCCCCGGCCACCGGACGCCGGCGTGCCTCCCGGATCGGGTGCCGCCAACGGCGTGTTCTTGCATGCCAGCGGTATCGCAGCCGATACCGTTGCTCCCAATCGTGCAGGTCGCGCGGCGGGGTTTGCCCCAAATACATCTCCTTGAATACCCGCAAGAAATCACTGGGTAAGGCAATGCGCGACAAATCGCGCCCTCGTTCCGGCACCGAAACCTCAGGCCGGATATGTCCGCGGTTCAGGTCAATAAACTGCACATCGGTCCACTGGTGCGTACCTGCTCTTTTGAGCAGGATATTCTGATTTCCCAGATCCATATGCACGAACCCGGCATCATGCATAGCCCGGATGGCCGCAGCGACGGTCTGCAGCAAGGCCATCAGTTTGGTGCCATCCGGCTCCCGGCGGTATAACTGGACCAGCTCATCGGCAAAGCTGCCGGCATCCGGCACGTAGGCCGTCACTAGATAGCTTTCCGTCAAACGTGCCTGCTGCCAGCGCTCCACGAGCGCCAGCGGGCGCGGGGTCCCCACACCAGCCGCCAGCAGGTGCCTAGCCGCAAGCCAGCTCCGACGCGCCTTGGTTCTGCGCCACCGGATGCGATACCGGTCCAGCCAACCCGGATTGCCAAACCGCTTGACGACAACATCCACAGGATGCCCGTTGCCCGTCGGCAGGCGCATACGACGGTTTTCATTTCGCCCGGATGTGAGCACCGTACCTTCGCCGCGCCCAAACCGATCGCCAAGGCTGGCAAGCCAGGAACGTGCGGCCTCACAGTCTGCCACGCCACACACCTCGATCCGGTACGGTTGCGGCACGGGCATCAGGCCGCCTCCTTTTCCACGAGTTGCACGACGCGCTGGAGTCCCTCTGCCAAAACAGCAGGCTCCACCAACAGCGATATGGCCACAAACGGAGCCGCATGCGCTGCCTCCATCTCAAACAAATAGCCGGGCTGCACAAACACCTGCTGCTCCTGCAGTATCCGTAGCGCCCAGACCGCATCATCTTGCAACCGTGGCAGCCGCAACAATTGGGTCCACCCCGCCTGCGTCTCGCACACGGAGATGGCGGTACCCTCCAGCAGTTCCAGTGCCCGTAGCTGATTCGTACGGCAACGCCCCCGGATGGACTGCTGCATGCGCGGGGCTTCCCGTAGCAAGGCCGGCAAGCCGAGCTGGATCACCGTCGAGGTGCTCAGATACGTGTCGGCCACCAATTCCGCTCGCGCCAGACATTCATCCGCTCCCGGCCCTGAAACCACCGCCCATGCCAGCTTTCCTTGCGGAAAGGCCGCAACCTTGGAAATGCCGGACAGGCAGATGGTCAGGCAGCGCGTTTCCCCTGCAATACTCGGCAGTGATTGCGCGCCCGCCGCCGGGTAATCCAGAAACACCTCATCCACCACCAGGACAACCCCGTATTCCGCACAACAGGCAACCACCATATCACGCTCCGCGTCCGACCACACGTGCCCGGTCGGGTTATGAGGCGAAATGATGACCAGCACCTTACAGCCGGAACCCGCAAGTGCCTCCCGGAGATCTTGCGCGCGTAGGTGCCACGTGCCATCCCACGATAGTGGGTACGTCTCCATCCGGACCCCTTGCAGATCCGCCACATACGAAAACAGGGGATACCCCGGCCGTGGCACCAGCCAGACATCACCCGGATCGCAAAACAACGACATCACATGGCTGTATAAATCGCTCGTGCCAGCCCCGATCCAGACTTGCCCGGCAGACACCGTGGCACCGTGTTTGCGCAGATACTGCACGATGGCATCCCGCGCCTCCGGGCGCCCCAACGCCTCCGGCTCATATGAACCCGCTTGTGCATATACCTGTGAAAGTACCGCCGCATCATACCGAAACCCCAGTCGGGGCGGGTTGGAACAAGATAAATCCAGCACCGGAACCCCCGCGCGAAGGCACCTTTCCCGTTCTTGAGCCAGCTCCGTCGTCTGGCGAGGCCAGGCTGTTCGTTGTGTACATGTCATCATGCCCGGTAGCCTGCCATATCCATACACTTTCCGCAATCCTGCCGTTCTTGACTTCTGGGCACTGCTTTCGCATAGTCCTCTTTTGTCCTTTCGCCCTTTTTTCGAATAGACACCACATACGAGGCAATGAGGCATGACAGCAACTGCAACTACAAAAGAAACGACAACTGGAGACCGGAACTGGTATCTCAGGATTGACAGCGACCAATCATTTGGTCCCACCACGCTCGACGCGCTTGTCGACTGGGCCCAGCAAGGACGCATTGCGCCCGGACACGAGGTCTCCGACGACCGCCGCAACTGGATTCCAGCCCAGCAACTGCCCGCGCTGGAAATGGTCTGGATGGTCGAATTGCCGGATGGCTCCTTCTATGGCCCCCTGAATGGACAGGCCGTGCTCGAACTGGCCGACGAAGATACCGTTGCGGCCGATGCCATGATGATTAACCAGGCCACTAATGCTCGATCCTCAGTGGCAGACTTCCGCAAACAGCCCCCCGCTCCCGACCAGACCGCGCCTTCCGCCTCCGCCGCTTCAGCCGTCCAGATCAAAGCCGGTGGAACCACGCCCGCACGCAAGCCCGATGCCGAACCCTCGGCAGCCGAACAGGAAGAGTTGCGCACCTTACAGGAGGCCTTGGAACGACACCAGAAAACAGCCGCAGAGCAGCAGCAGCAAAGCCGCCGCAAGGAAGAAGCGCTGCAGCAGCAGAAGCAAGCCCTGGAAGACGAGAAGAAAGCCCTGGAAGAGAACCTTGCACAACTCAAGAGCCAACTCGACCAGCAAACGGCCGACCAGCAAAAAGCCGAGACGCAGCAGCAAGAGATGGCTGGCTTGCAGCAGGAAGCCGATGCAGCCAAAGCCCGCTTGGAAAAAGCGGAAGCAGAGCTCAAGACACAGCAGGCAGAACGGCAGCGCCTGCAAGCGCAGGAGGCCGAGCTGGAAACCAAAACCTCAGCCGAAAAGAAACGGCTGCAGGAGCAAATCGAGACCTTAACGCGTCAGATGCAGGAAGCCCGACAGGCAGATCAGGCGCACGAGGCACAAGTCCGCACCCTGCAAAAGGAATTAGATGCCGCGCAGCAGGCTCTGCAGAAAACCCAACATGAAACCTCCCCTGCACCGGATGCCGCACAGCAAACCGAGCTCGCCGAAAGCGAAAAAAACCTACGAAACGATTTGCGGGAACTGAAGAAACAGTACTTTTTTGCGACGCAGAAGCTGGAACGAGCCCAAGAGTCGTTGAAAAAGGAAAAAAGTCGGCATACCGAAACCAAGACGGAAGTAGAGGCGGAACGCACCAAACGCGATCAGCTGCAACAGGAACTCGATGCAGCCCATCAGGACGCCAAAGTCGGGCAGGAGCAACTGCAGACCCGCCTGGATGCCATGCAGAAAGCTGTCGCCGACAAAGATGCTGAAATTGAAAACATGCGGACCGCCTTGTCCGAAGCCAGCTACAAAACCCAGCGCATCCAGACCGAAGCCCAAGCACGCAAGGAAGACCTGGAGCTTCGTATCCGTGGCCTTCAGTCAGCCCTGCAAGAGAAAGAGCAGGCGTTAGAGACCGCCGCAACGGAAGCGAAGCAACGCGCGGAGGAACAACAGCAACTGCAATTGCAGCTCGACGAGGCCACGCAAAAGTACGAGGCCACACACGAGCAGCTCAAGGAGGCACGCAAAGCGCATGCCCACAATGTTTCCCTGACACAACAGCAGCAGCAAACCGTACAACAGCTCGAAACCCGTATTGCGGAACTGGAACAGGAGATGTCCGAGCAGCGACAATTGCATGATGAGCAACGCTCTGACCTGCAACAGAACCTTGCCGAGACACGCCAACAGCTTGAAGACGAGCGGCAAATCCTGACCGAGACCCAGAAGGATGCTGCCGAGCACAGCGAGGCCTTGCAACAACGGATCCAGGAACTCGAGGGCGAAAACCGGAACCTGCAGGAATCCCTCAAGGACATCCGCCAGCAACTTCACGCCATTCAGGTCCGGCACAGGGACCTGGAGGAAAACACTTCGATCGAACGACAACAACTACAAGATCAACTCGATACCTTGCAGCAGCAAGCCCGGGCGGATGCCGAAGAACTGGCTTCCGTTAAAGCCGCGCTACAAGAGGAACAGCAGGCGCACGCTGCCCTCCAGGCCACGTGGGAACAGGAACAAAAAGCCCAACAAGAACGTGACAACCAAGTCGCAGATCTCCTGCTGGAAGAAGCCGATAACGTTCAGGCCGAATTACAACGTGAACGCGAGTTCATCGAATCGATGCGGGCAGCCTTCCAGGAACGTGAAAACACCTTCCAGCAGCGTCTGCAGGGCCTCCAGAAATATATCCATGGAGATCTGGGCGAACAGAAGCTGCGATACCAGAAGCGCCAGCAGGCGCTCGAACAGATGGATACCCTCGTTCAGAATCTTGAGCAGGAGCGAACGAAAAGCGAGAAGATCCGCCAGGAGGCCGATGTCCGGCAAACCGAACTGCAGCAGGAAGTGGATCAACTTACCATCGAGTCGCAGGATTTATCCGCCAAACTAGCCCAGTTCGAACAGGAGAACCGTGCGCAGGCCGGACAACTGGCAGAACTGAATGATCGCAGTGCCGCCACCGAAAAAACCCTGAGCCAAAAGCTCGAACAACTGCAACAGGATTACCGCACCACAACGGCTGCCCTGAACGATAGCCGAATTGAACGCGAAAACTTGCAAGGCCAATACGATGCAGCAAGTGCCGACAAGGAACGTCTGACGAACGAATGCCAGCTCATGGAATCCTCCCTGCAAGAGGTACAGGCACGCGAGGAGGACCTCAACCGACAACTTGTGGACCTACAGGGCCGGCTGCAGGAGGCAGAAGCAGCACGCGAACACCAGCAATGGGAAACGGAACAGGCACAGCAATCGACCGAAACCACAATCCAACGACTGGAAACCGAGAAACGCGAAGCGGAAAAAGCCCTGGCTGACGCCCGGGAACAAAGCCGGAGTCTGCAGCAGCAGCGCGACCGCCTAGAAACCGAGTTGCAGCAGCAGGTTGCGGCTGCCCAGCAGGCTGCCGATGCAGCAACCCGGGAACGCGAGGAACGCGAAACACGACAACAGGAGCTCGAACAGCAGATCACAGACCAACAAGAGCAACTGGAGGAACTGGAGCAAGCCCTGGCCACAGAGCAACGCACCCTTGCTGAAACCCGCGGCGCAGCTACCGAGGCGGAAGAACGCTTTAATGATCAATGCCGCACCGCGCAGCACGAACGGGAACAAGCGGAAGACCGTATAGCGCTGCTTACCGAGGAACGCAATGCCCTCACCCGGCAAGTAGAGGAGCTCCAAAGCACAGCCCAGGAACTGGAAGTGCGCATGACCGATGAGACATCCGCCCTGCGTGATGCCCTGGAAGCCGCCCGCATGCAGGAAGGCAAACTCAAGGATGACATTTTCCGCATAGAACAGACACTCGCCTCCACCTCCGCCCAACAGGAAAAACTGCTGCGTGACGCCAAGACACGCGAAGCCTCCCAGCAGAAAGAGATACAGCGTCTGACGCAGCAAGAGGAAGCCGCTCGGGAACGTATCAAGGAAAATGAAAAACACGAGCAGGAACAGGCTCGCACCATTCAGGATCTGCAACGACAGGTGTCTGCCAAAACCGATGCTATCCAGCAGGCGGAATCCCTGGTCGAAGCACGGGCCCAGGAACTGGCAACCCTCAAAACGACAATCGAGGACAACCGACGGGAACTGCAACTGCGCAGCGACCAGATCCAGTCCGAGCAAACCCGCGTGGAAGATTTGCAGATCCGTATTGGCGAACTCGAAGCAATGATTGAGCGGCAGGAACGCGAAGCGCACGAAGCCACTGAACGCCAAACCGAGCTGGAGACAAGGATCGATTCCTTACAGCAAGAACGGGTGCAAGAGGCCGATCAAGCGCGCGAGCAGCAGGAGCAACTCGAACACACCATTCGTCAACTCGAAGACGCCAAGCGCATCTCAGCCGGTGAAACGGAACAGTTGCGCCTCGAACTGCAACAGCGACAGTCAGCCTTTGATGAAAGAGTGGCCAAGTATGCAACCTCAGAAACAGAATATAAGGCTCTGATCGAACAACTGCGGGCACAATCCCGCTCGCAAGATGGGCGCATCGAGCAGTTGCAGCGCGAAAAAGAGCAGCAAAAGCGCCTGGAGACCGAAAAACAAGAGCGGATGCGGATTGCCATGGATGAGCTTCAGCAGCGCATTGAGGATATCCAGCAGGAACAAGCCACCACGCAAGTACGGCTTGAGCAACAGAAAAAGTTCTACGACGAAGAGCGCGACGTACGCCGCAAACGCGAAGCGGAACTCATGCAACAACGCAAAATGGTGCAGGATGCGCAAGGCATGATCCGGAAAAAGGAACAACTCCTTGCGCAACAAAACAAACTGCATGCCGATGAAGCCAACCGCTGGAAGCAGAAGGAATCCGTGCTGTCAAAGCGTATTGAACAACTCCAGCAGGACTGGCGGGCAGCCTCCAGCCGCCTGGAGCAATTTCAGCGCGAGATCATGCAGTTTACCCAGCAAGGGGAATCTATCCTGACCCCCCCCGCGGCCGAGGAGCCCCAGGAATGGCTACCGCCTGAACCGGCTGAACCCGTTGCGCAGGCACCCTCCGCCGCCACCGCTGCCAATACGGAAGACCCCCTCCGGACGGTTGAACAACAAGTCCAAGCCGAACTGGCTGAGCTACAAGATTCAGCCCCAGCACCTGAAAACGATGTACCTGAAGATCACCCCCAGGAGCGCCCCGGGACGCAGCCGGACGCACGGACGGTTACACCGGAAAAGCCGGCAGCGCCCCCTAAGGCCGCCTTTAAACTTACCCCCTGGATGCGGCTAGGAAAGTAATATCGCATGGAAGACCTTCCCCCAAAAACAGTAAGAACAGAACTTGTCCGGCTGGATGACAGCCTGAAGAAGATCGAACGGACACAGATTGCCGGCATCCAGCGTGCGCCCGGTTCCCTGCCGGTACTCGAAGCCTTTCAGCAATTCCTGGAGCAAGAGCGCCGTATTGCCAGGCGTAGATTACTGGTCGTAACCCTGCTGGCTGTCGTCCTGATCCTCGGCGCACTGGTTGGAGCAGGACTCTATATCCGGCATGCCCTGGATCGAGCGGATGCGGAAACCGCTGTCCTTGCGGAGCGCGCAGAGGAGCTGGCGACTTCGATTGCCACGCTTCACGCTGGGCAAAGCGCGTCTGACACGCAAATTTCACGCACCAAGCAAGTGCTCACCGCACAGCAACGGCGCTTGCAGGCATACGAACAGACATTGGCCCAAGCCGAGCAGGACGTAGAAACCCGCCTGGGGGGAACCCGGCAGGAGATCGAGCAGCTCCAGGCAAACATCGAACGCCTGCTTACCAGTCAGGATGACCTGCAAAACAAACTGGAAGGCTTACAAGCACCACCACCGCCTTCAAGGATCCGCAACGATGTCGCAGGCACACAGTTCCCCGGAATCGGACCTGCGCGCAAACGTCTGGAACCGGACCAGGTACCTGAAGCCCCAACGCCCGCGCCTTTCTCGGTTGTCACGATTCAGCCGGAAGGACGCGAAAGCCGCATTCGCTGGATGCTGCCTACTGCTGCGGAATAAACAACACCTGTCCGACGCGTAGAACATCCGGATTACGCATATCGTTGGCATCGAGTATCGCAGCCGATGACACCCCGTAGGCGCGCGCAATTTCCGAGAGGGTTTCGCCGGCCTGCACCTCATGCTCATACCCCACTTGCGCGAGGTTACCCGACCGTCTTCCTTGTGCCTGCGTTGTGCGGGTTCGGGCTTGCTCCTGCAACAGCGCAGAGATTTTTTGACTCAACGTATCGGCCAACTCCTGCCGCAGTGCTTGTCGCGCGCGGTCCTGCTCTGCCAGCCTGGCTGTTATCCCGGATAAGGCCGCATCTTGCTGCTCTTGGTATTGCTGCATCTCCTGCTGCACTTGCATCACATCCGTGCCCAGTTGCTCCTGTTCGCGCGTTAATCCCGCTACCCGATGTTCCATACGCTCAAGTGCAACCCGCAGATCACGTACATCCGATATCAGTCGCTGCTCCTGCTGACGACGCTGTTCCATCCCAGTCGTCGCGCAGCCGCACAACCCCAGCACACTCAATCCGAGACTTCCCCATACAATCCATTTCATATCAATCCTCCCGCTTTTGCTTTGCATGCGCCTAAAACTAGCATAGGCTTCCCCACAAGTCACCACGGTTTTCTGAATGGCCGAGCGCGCCACCCCGACCGAACGCGTGGCAAACCGGAAAGGCATACAACAAGAAAGGCTGACCATGCATCAAATAGAGATAAAAACCACCGCCCGCACCCATTTCCTGGATATAACCCAGGACATCCAGGCGGCTGTCGATAAAAGCAGCTTGCGCAATGGGGTGGCATCCGTATTTGTACCCCATACAACCGCTGGTATTACCATCAATGAAAATGCCGATCCCGACGTCGTGCATGACATGTCGCAGGTACTGGATGCACTCATTCCATGGGAAAGCGCCCATTACCGGCATGCCGAAGGGAATACCGCCGCCCACGTCAAGGCGACCCTGACCGGTTCCTCGGTCCAGGTTCTGGTGCAGGACGGTCGTCTGCAACTGGGCACATGGCAGAGCATCTACCTGAGCGAGTTCGACGGACCACGCACACGCAGCGTCTGGATCCAGACATGCCCCGCGTGACGTAGCCACGCATCCATCTACCCCGCAACCTATGCCAGTTTTGCTAGAGCAGCAGCATAATCCGGCTCCTGCGTAATTTCAGGAACCAGCTCGGTGTACAAGACAACATTCGACTCATCCAGCACCACGATCGCCCGTGCGAACAAACCCGCCAGTGGCCCATCTTCCAGAAGAACCCCGTAATCCTCTCCAAACGTCTTATCACGAAAGGCAGAGGCCGTTTTCACACGCTCTATCCCTTCGGCCCCACAGAAACGTGCCTGCGCAAACGGAAGATCCAGCGAAATACATAATATCTCCGTGTCCCTGAGCTGAGCGGCCTCTTCATTGAAACGGCGCACCGATGCCGCGCACACAGATGTGTCAAGACTCGGAAAGATATTCAAGATAAGTCGCTTCCCCAAATATTGCTCCAGCCGTACGACCGATAGATCCTGCCCCACCAACGTAAAGTCCGGCGCCTTCTCTGCTTCTGCCGGTAGCGTTCCGCGCGTGTCAACCACCGTTCCCTTGAATGTCACTTTCGCCATCTCGTGCCTCCTTTGTTTGTCATTGCTCAATATGTGTAACAGCGCCGGGGGCCCATGGCAAGCTCTTTTGCACGATCCGCTATCCTCGCGCACCATCACACCCCACACCCATATTATATCCTGCCGGGAATCAGCGTCTCGATGGCGGAAAGCCGGCCCATTGTGGCCAATGCCTGCTCCTCCTCCGGCTGCAGCGATACGTCTAGCTTCGCGTTCATTGCATCCGCCAGCGCCCATTTGAACGCTTGCGGCACAATCGGAACATTGCGAACAAAATCGGTATGGCAACGATGAGCCCGATAGGGGGGCTGGCGAACCGGCAGCTTCAGGTATCGTGTTATCCTGCCCAGATCAAAATCATACAGCAAGGTACCATGATGCAAAAGAAACCGGCGACTCCGCCGTTGCGCGTTCCCGGAAAACTTACGTCCAGCAATGGCCAGATCCGAGATGGGCTCGTATTGTGCATGCACGTGCAGCTGGCGCAGCACATCCAGAATGCGTGCACTGATGCAGCGATAACTCTCGCGTACATCCTCGCACCCGTCTTGCTTCGGTCGTACAATCGCGAAGTTAAGGCAGCCGGGACCCTGCACCACCGTACCGCCGCCCGAGCTTCTGCGGTACACCGGCACGCCGTCCTGCTCGATGGCAGCCCGCTGAAGCTCATCCGCTACCTGACCGCTTCGGCCCAGCACGACAAACCAATGCGAGCTTTCCCAAAATCGCAGTGCACCCGGGATCTGTCCCGCTTCCGCCATGCGCAAGAGCGTATCATCCAAACGCAAATTCTCCGCCGCATCGCCCAAGGTAACATCAATCGCCCGCATCCCGTCCCCTCTGTAATATGTATCATCTCCCGCCTGATACCGGCAACTACTCCGCGCATCGCACGGGATTTTGCAAGGTACCAATCCCGTCGATCTCGATTTCCACCACATCACCATCCGTCAACCGTCCCACGCCGGCCGGTGTGCCGGTCGATACCAGATCCCCCGGCATCAAGGTCATGCGGCTGGAAATATACGCAAGCACTTCAGCAACCGGGAAAAGCATATGGTGGGTGTTCGACGCCTGCACAACCTGCCCGTTCAGGCGACAGCAGATATCCAGATTCTGTGGATCGGCCAGATCCTCGGCAAGGACCAGTTCGGGACCCACCGGACCGAATGTATCGAGTGATTTCCCTCGAAACCAACCGGCCGGGTCGCTGCGCTGCAAGTTGCGTTGCGTTACATCATTCATGCAGGTAAAGCCGAGGATGTGCGCCATGGCATCCTGAACCGCAACATCCTTGCATGGTTCCTTGACGATAAAGGCCAGCTCGGCCTCGTAATCTACGCGCACATCATCAAACCCATACTCCCACAAAAAGCGGGGGATGACGATGGGTTCGCCGGCCGCAAGGAGCACATTGGGTGTCATGGCAAAAAACACCGGTTCGCTGGGGGTTTGTGCATCAAACCCCTGCACATCCAACGTATCGTGCTCGGCAATGTGGTCGCGATAGTTCAGCCCCACCCCCAGTATCGTGTGCGGGTCCAATGTATACACCTCATCCCGCCCTTGTATCGGCAATCGAATCATTTTCCATCCTTTCCGTTTCTCCCGTTCTGTCAAGCATTGCGCCCCAGTCTTGGGACTCATCGTCGTTTCATACAGTACTTGGAGCTACTTGGTTATTCTCCCCAGGAATTAGGCACTAGGCACTAGGCGTTAGGAACTTCTCCGGATGCTCATGCATCGATCGT
>CAZRCN010000058.1:0-9501 GCA_964598575.1 uncultured Victivallales bacterium
GAACTCCGCATCCCACTGGGCGCGCAGAAAGGGTTCGTCGAAAAGGGGTTGCATAGCCATGCCCGGAAGATTGCCAGCAAATGGTGCGCAATGCAAGAGGGGCTTTGCCGGTAGGCAAGGGATCGGGGGTAGCCGCGTACGGGGGGGCGATTACGCCGGGCGGGTAAGGGGTTTAACGATGGAAGGTTTAAGCTGGAAGCTTTTGGGCTTGCGTGGATGCGAGGTGCGGGGTAGTTTGGCCTCTCAAACAAATTGCGGGATAATAGGTAGGCTGGGTGAAAGCATGGAAAAGCGAGATGCATCAGCGGTACAGGAAGATTATCTGGAGGCAATTGTTGCCTTGGAGCAAGAGCAGGGCCGTGTGCGGGTGCGGGATTTGTCCGAGCGGCTGGCGGTTCACAAGTCGACCGTAACGGCAGCGCTTAAGGTGCTGACGGACAAGGGGTTTATCACGTATGAGCCGTATGGGCGGATTGCCATGACATCGGTCGGACGTGCCACCGCGGAGCGGGTCTTGCAGCGTCACCGGCTGTTGAAATCTTTTTTGCGCGACATTTTGCTGGTGGAATTGGATGTAGCCGAAGAGAACGCCTGCCGGATGGAGCATGTGATTGATGCCGGCGTGCTGGATCGGCTGGAATTGTTTGCCCATTTCATGCGGGACGGAAACCAAAACGGTGTGCAGTGCATGGAGGCATTTCGGCGGTATTTGACTGGTGTGGATAGTGTGAAGGCGGCCACACGAAGTGATGTTGTATCGAGAGGCAGGAACCATAGATGAAGTTATGTGAGTTGACGAATGGGCAGCGGGCACGGGTGTGCGGATTTACGGATGGCGACCGGATGTATCGTCAAAAGTTGCTCCAGATGGGGATTCATAAAGGGACGACGTTTGAGGTGGTGCGGCGTGCCCCGCTCGGGGATCCGATGGAAATTACTTGTGATGGCCTGCTGCTGACGTTGCGCCGGAATGAGTGTTCGATTGTGGAGGTAGAGCCATTGTGAAGTCGATTCAAGTAGCCATTGCCGGAAATCCGAATTGCGGCAAGACAACCCTTTTTAATGCACTGACCGGTGCGCGCCAGCGGGTGGGGAATTGGCCGGGCGTAACGGTAGAGCGTCTGGAGGGGGATTACGAAGAGGCGAATACAGCGGTACACGTAGTGGATTTGCCAGGCATTTATTCGTTTTCAGCGCAATCTGCCGATGAGCGCGTCTCGCGCGAATATATTTTGCGCGAAAAGCCCGATGTGGTTGTCAATGTGCTGGATGCCACGAATCTGGAGCGCAATTTATATTTGACGACGATGCTGCTGGATATGCAGGTGCCGCTGGTGGTGGTGCTTAATATGATGGATCTGGTGAAGCAAAGGCGCTTGCGGATTGATGTTGCGCATTTGGCGCAGCATTTGGACTGCCCGGTTATCCCTGTGGTTGCCAGCAAAAAGAGCGGGGTGGCCGAGTTGAAGGCGGCGATCCGCGAGGTTGCGCACAGCGGGCATGTGCCGGCAGCGCGCGTGGAGTATGACAAGGAAGTGGAGGCGGAACTTGCGGAGTTGGTGCCTGCGGTCCGAGAGCAAGCGGAGGTGGCTGCTGTGGATGCGCGCTGGCTGGCGATCAAACTGCTGGAAGAAGATGCTCTGGCGGCGGAGTTAACGCAGGACGCACATGCTGCTTTTGTTGCGCGAAGTCTGGGGCGTATCAGGCGCCATACGGGCGATCCATCGGATATTGTCGTGGCGGATGGACGCTACGGGTTTATTCACGGCCTTAGCCGGGATGTCATGCAGCGGGATCGGCAACTGCGGCGCACATTTACGGATGTTGTTGATCGTGTCATTTTGAATCGTGTGCTCGGCATTCCTCTCTTTTTCCTCATTATGTATGGGGTGTTTTATGTGACGGTCAATGTCGGTGAACCTTTTATTGGCTTTTTTGAGTCGTTTTGCGGAACACTTTTTGTGGATGGGTTGCGTCATGTGCTGGAAGCCTGGCAGTGGCCCACGGTGCTGGTTGCGTTTCTGGCTGATGGTGTGGGGCAGGGCATTCAAACCGTCTCGACCTTTATTCCGCCGATCTTTTTTATTTTTCTCTGCCTCTCGATTCTGGAGGATTCGGGCTATATGGCCCGTGCCGCGTTTGTGATGGATCGCTTGCTGCGTCTGATCGGATTGCCGGGTAAGGCGTTTTTGCCCATGCTGGTAGGGTTTGGATGCAATGTGCCGGGTATCCTGGCTACCCGGACACTGGAGAATGAGCGGGATCGTCGATTGGCCATCCTGATGAATCCCTTTATGTCGTGCGGAGCTCGCTTGCCGGTGTATACGATGTTTGCGGTGGTGTTTTTTCCGCAGTACGGAGGGCAGGTTATTTTCGGGTTGTATATGACGGGGATCCTACTGGCGGTTGCCACGGGATTTATCATGAAGCGCACCCTGATGCCGGGGGCACCGAGCACGTTTGTGATGGAATTGCCCCCGTATCATCTACCCACGCTGAGCGGGGTCCTGTTGCATACGTGGCATCGGCTGAAGGGCTTTATTGTGCGAGCAGGTAAAATCATTCTGCTGATTGTCATTCTAATCCAGGCCCTTGCGGTTGTGGATGGGGTATTTGCACCGGAACGGGACAGCAGCGATGGGTTGCTGGCCCGAGCAGGCAAATGGGCGACGCCCGTGTTTCAGCCCATGGGGATCGAGCAGGATAACTGGCCGGCAACGGTCGGGCTGTTGACCGGGGTCTTTGCCAAGGAGGCAGTTGCCGGCTCGCTGGATGCCTTATACCGTACCCAGGTGATGCAGGAAGAGACGGAGACGTTTGCGTTCTGGGGGGATTTAGGCGCCGCCTTTCTGGAAATTCCGCGCGGATTTTCCCAGTTATGGGGAGGCGGTCCCGATGAAGGGGAGGCGGAAGAGGCTGGGTCGGGCGCGAGTGAGGTGATGCGACAAGCCTTTGGCAGTACGTCTGCGGTGTTGGCCTACCTGCTGTTTGTCCTGATCTACTGCCCCTGTCTTGCTGTAATTGGTGTGATCTATCAGGAAACCAACTTGAAATGGGCGGCGGGAAGCGTTCTGTATATGACGCTCCTGGCCTGGGTGATTGCAACACTGTTTTATCAGGCATCCCGCTTGATGGTTGCGCCTGTATCGGCGGGCTTGTGGATGACAGGATGTGTGGTGTTTCTGGCTGTGTGTATTGGCGGATTACGGATAGCGGGTAGGGGACGTGCATGATGAGGGGATGGCGTAGAAGGTTCGGTATTGGCTGTCGGCGCGGAGCGCATTCGGGGCAGTCGGCGTTGAGTCGGTGTCGGACGGGGCAGACGGTTTCGGTGGTGCATGCTGATGCCGTGCGGGCGATAGAGATGGGCCTGCATGCTGGCGTGTCGGTGCATGTCTTGCGCAATGCCCGGCAAGATGCCGCGATGATGGTGGAGATTGGCGATATGCGTTTGTCTTTGCCCCGCGACTTGGCGGATCAGGTGCAAGTGGTTCCCCTGGAGGCACGGGCATGCCAACATGCCGGCACGCGGCACGGGCTGCTGCGCGATATCCGGCACTATGTGCAAGAGGCCGGTAGGGTGGATGCCCGCACGATTTCCTGGCATTTTGACATGGATGAAGCCGCCGTTGAGGGCATGCTTTCGTTTCTGGAAAAACGGGGACAGGTTCAGCGACACCGGCTGGATTGTGGGTCGGGTTGCGGATCCTGCAAGGGGTGTGATATGCACCCCCCCTCCGCCCCTAAAGATATGTGGTCGGTGGTGCCGCGGACGACGTAGGCGCAAGCCGCCTCGCGAATAAGCACGTTGGTTCCTTTGCGGGGTCGGGCGATGATCGTCGGGGATGGACGCGGAGATATGCGTGTACGAGTACGAGAAAATCTGGGGGCTATATTGCGTGAAATGATCCTTGCATCGAGATCGCCCCGACGGGCACGTATCCTGATAGATATGGGTATCGCATTCCGGGTGATGATACCAGAGGTACAGGAGTTGGATGCCGGCCTGGTCCCACAGCAGCTCGTACGCGAGAATGCTGTGCGCAAATGGTCCTGGTGCAGCCAGCGTGCGGCAGAGGCACGCATCATCGCTGCCGATACGGTTGTGGAGATTGAGGGTCGGATCCTGGGTAAGCCGCGAGATCGCGCCGAGGCAGCAGCCATGCTGCGTTTACAGGCGGGCCGGGAACAGCAGGTGCATACCGGCTATGTTATGGGGTGCCCTGCTGAAGGACAGGAACAAATCCTGGAAGGGGTAGAAACCTCGGCGGTGGTGTTTCGCACCTTGAGTCAGCGGCAGATTGATGCGTATCTGGATGCGGTCCAGCCCTATGATCGTGCCGGGGCGTATGATATTGATGAGAATGGTGGGGCGTTGGTGGCTTCGTTTCGAGGTTCGCGTACGAATGTGATGGGTTTACCGGCAGAACGGGTGCAGGAATGGATGGCATCAAGCTTGGAGAGATAACGATACGGTCCCCGTTTTGGCTGGCGCCCATGGCCGGGTATACCGATATGGCTATGCGGGAGACCTGCCGCACGTTCGGGGGCGGGTTGTTCTATACGGAGGTGGCCGTGGCGCAAGGGCTCGTGCGCGATTCTGGCCCGACCTGGCATTTGATGGAGACGAGCAAGACCGAGGCACCGGTTGCTGGCCATATCTATGGGTCGGATCCGTCCGTCATGGCGGAAGCTGCCCGCCAGGTCGAGGCAACCGGGCGCTTTGCTGCCATCGATATCAATTGTGGCTGTCCGGTGCGGAAGATTGTGGCAAAAGGTGCCGGTGCGGCTCTGATCCGGGATCCGGAGCGCATTGAGGCTATTGTGCGGGCCGTGCATGCAGCAACTTCCCTGCCGGTATTGGTCAAGACACGCATTGGATTTGAAACCGGCCAGCCACGTATTTTGGAGATTGCCCGTCGGGTGGAGCAAGCCGGAGCAACGGTTTTGGCGGTGCATGGTCGCTATGCGGCCGTGCATCATAAAGGCCCGGTGGATTGGGATTTACTGGAACAGGTGCGGGATGCGGTCTCGATTCCGGTTCTGGCAAACGGGGGACTGCGTACGGCCCGGGATGCCGTTTCGGCTGTGCGTGAGCATGGGTTTCAGGGGGTGCTTCTGGCGCGCGGAGCAGTGGGCAATCCCTGGATATTCGAGGATGCGGCCTGTTTATGGAAGGGGGAATCGATTCCGGTTCGCGGGTATGACGACCTTCGCCGTGTGATGGATGTGCATCTGGATCGATTGATCCGCCTGAAGCAGAAGGAGGCGCAATACCGCCGCAAGAAGTCGTTTGATGTGGATCGGGGCGCTGCGCTGCATTTCCGGTGCCATCTGGTGCAGTATCTGGCGGGGTTGGAGCATTGGGCGGATCAGCGCCGCATCCTGAACCAGATCCGCAGTACGGAGCAAGTACGGCAAATCGTGGATACGGTGATCGCCCGTCAGACGCGTCCCTGGCGCCGGCCGGATCATCCCGAGGCTGCGGCTTGAGGTGGCTGCAGGCGGAAGTTATGATTTTTCGGGTGTAGCGGGTTCCAGTGCGTCGTGTTGGACGAGAGCGCAATAGATGCCGCCCTGTGCCAGTAATTCCTGATGGGTGCCTTGTTCGGCAATGCGGCCTTTGTCAATGACAAGGATACGATCGGCATGTTGGATGGTGGAAAGGCGGTGGGCAATCATGACGGATGTGCGTTGCTGTATAACCTTCTGCATGGCTTGCTGGATGATGGATTCGGTGTGGACATCGAGCGATGAGGTTGGCTCATCGAGCAGCAGGATGGTGGGGTTTGCCAGGAGGGCGCGGGTGATCGCCAGCAGTTGCCGCTGCCCGAGAGAGAGCGATTCGCCGCCCTCCAGGACCTGGGTCTGATATCCATCGTTCAAGGCCATGATGGCGTCATGGGTGCCGAGACGTTTGGCTTGTTCGATGACGACTTCGTCCGGAATGTCGGTTTGTCGGAACTTCAGGTTATCCATGACTGTGCCGGAGAAGAGGTAGCCCTGCTGCAGGACAATGCCCATGTGCTGGTGGAGGTCATCTTGCGCGATCTGGTGCAGTGCCTGCCCATCCAGTAGGATGCGGCCCTGCTGCGGATCGTAGAATCGGGCAATCAGGGAGAGCAGGGTGGTTTTGCCGGCCCCGGTTTCTCCGGCTAGGGCTAGCGTCTCACCGGGCCGTATGTGCAAATCGATATCCTTGATGATCCATTCGCCCGCCTCGCTGTAGCGGAAACTCACGTGATCGAACCTGATATCCCCCTTCATGTTTTCCAGTTGAGCGGGGTGGGGGGGGTCGGGCACCTCGGGTGGTAGATCGATGACTTCGAAAATGCGTTCGGCGGCAGACATGGCGCGCAGGGCCATGCTGTAGAGTTCGACAATCATTCTTGTGGGCCAGATCAGGACATTCATGTACAGCACATAGGCAATGATGTCGCCCGTACTGATGTGTTCGGCAACGGATGCCATGCGCGGGTCGTTCATGATCCAGGTTGCAAACAGGATGACAACCACAAGATTGAGAATGCCGATAAAATCCAGTGCGGGCATGAAGGCTCCATCCAGTCGGGCGATCCGGATTTCGGTGTCATGGCTATCGAGATTGATGGCATTGAAGTCCTCGAGGTTGCGTTCTTGCCGCGAAAAGGCATGGACGACCCGTACGCCGCGAACGGTTTCCGACATATTGGCAATCAAGCGGCTGTTCTGTGCGCGTGCCCGGCGCTGCAGGGTGGACATGTGCTTCTTGTATTTGTAGGTAATGATCACAACCAGGGGCATCATGATGGCAGCCGGTATCAGCAGGATCGGTGAAATGACGCTGATCCGGTACCAGGCGGAGATGGTGATCGTGGTGAATACGCCGGTCATCATGAGCGCATAGGTCGTAAAATCCTGGAGGATGTTCATGTCACCGGTACTGCGGGCTACAAGCCAGCCGGCCTTGTTGAGATCAAAAAAGGATTTGGAGAGCAGCATGAGGCGTGTAAAAAAGCGTTGACGGAGGGCGGCGATGGCGCGATTGCCGGCGTAGACGGAGCAGATCCATTGGGTCCAGCCGAATGCGCGGTTCAGGAAGCAAAAGAGAATGAGGGGCAGCAGGGGTTTCAGGATGCCCTGTTCGCGCCACTGTTCCTGCTCGAAGAGACGGCTGGCGACATGGATGACCTGCATGTCGGCCCAGGCACTGACGGCAGCCATACCCGCCGCAGCCAGGATCAGGTAGCGGTAGGGACCGAGGTTCTCAAAGATCCTGGCGGTCAGGCGCAGCGAGAGGCTCGATGCATCCTTTTCTTTTAATCGTTCTGAAACGGCTTGCTTCACAATTGTAGAATCCTGGAAAAGTGAGATCCCTCACGGTTTAGCGTATGAGGGGAGCCCGATTCGAGAATCGAGCCCTCCTCCATGACATAGACATAGTCGGCTTTTTCGATACTGGAAAGGCGATGGGCGATGATAATGCAGGTGGTAGCGGGCTGCAGGGTACGGAGACCATCCTGCACGGCCTTTTCGGTTTGGTTGTCCAGGGCCGAGGTACAGGCGTCGAGGATGAGGAAGCGGGGCTTGCGCAGGATGGCACGGGCAATACTGATGCGTTGGCGCTGGCCGCCGGAGAGGTTGACGCCACGTTCCCCGATCATGGTGTCGTACCCTTGGGGCATTGCCATGATAAAGTCGTGGATACAAGCAATGGTGGCTGCATGTACGATATCTTCATAGCAGGCCTGGGGGCAGCCGTAGGCAATATTATCCCGAACGGATGCGGAAAACAGGAAGGTATCCTGGAATACGAAGGCAAAACTGTTACGTACCTGGTCGACGGGATATTCACGAATATCATGGCCATGGAGCAGGATGCGGCCTTGATCGGGATCATAGAAGCGGCACAGCAGTAGGGCCAAGGTGCTTTTGCCAACGCCCGTTTTCCCGACGAGACCAATGGTCTGACCTTCACGGATATGGATGGATAGGTCGCGGACGGAGTGCTCACGGTCCCCGTAGGAGAAGGAGACGGACTGTGCTTCTAGGCCGGGGCCGTGTTCCGGGATGGGTAGGGTTCCCTCATCCTTCAAGTAGGCATCGGTTTGGAATAGCCCGCCAATTCGTTCGGCCGTCACCACAAAACGAATGGAGATGTCGATGGCACGCCCGATGCGCCAGGTTCGCATACGAATACCGGTCTGCAAGTAGAATAGCACGAAGAGTCGTCCGGCCGAAAGGTCCCAGTTGCCATGCTGGGCCGCAAGCAGCGCGGCCGCAATAACGGCAGGAATACCGGCCATGGCAGCCCAATGGATGGATTGGCTCATGGCCGATCCGAGCAGCCGCTCCTTGAGTTCCGAGTTGTGTAGGTCATCGACGGCGCTTCCATAGCGATTGGTAAGGTCCGGTCCCGCACCGAAGGCCTTAACCACCAAATGGCCTTCCATGGATTCGGAAAAGATCTGGACGGTTTTAGCAAAGAGCATCTTGGTACGGGCGAACAAGGGGTATCCGTAACGGAATCCGAAGGACACGGCCAGTGCGCCGAGGAGGAACAGGAGCAGGGAAGCCAGTGCCGCCTGCCAACAGACGAAAAACATAAAGATGTAGGATACCAGGACGAATGCCGTGGATTCCATAATGAGCATGAGTCCGCGCTGCATGAACATGCTGCTGTAGTTTACATCTTCGACGACGTTGGAGATGAGGGTGCCGCTGTGGGCCGCATCGTGGTAGGCAAAGGAGAGGTGCTGCATGGTGTTGAAAATGCGACAGCGCAAGTCAAACAAGGCACCCTGTCCGAGGCGGCTTTCAAAAAAGGCACGATAGTAGGCAGATAGCCATCGTGCGCCCGCAAAGACGAGGAGGGCAAGGGGCAGCAGTGCCATGGCCCGACCAGCCGAAAACCAAGCGGGAAGTGCTACGCTTCCGATCTGCAGCGGTTCCCCTGCGAAGGCGTCAATATAGAGTTGCAGGATCTTGGGTGTTGTCAGCTCAAGGATATTGAGCAGTGTGACGGTACCGATCGTTGCCAGCAACAGCTTCCGGCGCGGACGCATGGTCAAGCGCAGCAAATGAAAAGCATGCTGCATGGGAGACATATGCATCCTCGCGTTATGGCCTGGCGGAGTCGTTCTCCCGTCAGGCTACCTGCTCGACCGTGATGGATTCGTCGACTTGTTCGCGCAGGAGGCGTTGAATGCCCTGCTTAATAGTCATCGTGGCATGTGGGCATCCACCGCAAGCACCTTTGAGGCGCAGGTTTACCAGATTATTGTCAATGGACACGACATCCATATCGCCCCCATCGGCCTGCAAGTATACGCGCATTTCCTCTAATTTCTGTCGAATTTGCTCTTCCATGATATCATGCTCTCCTTCCCCATAGTGGGGATTGCTGTTTTGGTTTATGATTGGGTAACATGGGGCACGTTGATATTCAAGCTATTCCTTTGCGTTAGGTGTAGTTGCGATGCCGGCCAGTATGGAAATGATCGGGCGAGGCGGATGGTGGTG
>CAZRCN010000058.1:9601-14621 GCA_964598575.1 uncultured Victivallales bacterium
GGTAAAGCCGATGTCGGATACCATATGAGCGAGGTCGCGGGGTAGGGCCTGTGTGTCGACGGTGGTGAACCGGAATTCGCGCCGGATGGGATATTGCTTGCGGAGCGGGTCGAAGGTTTTGGGGCCTTTGGCGCAGTGTGCCCGCAGGCGCTTGTCGTCGGCGGTAATATCGTATACCGGTCGGATGAGTTCCAGCAGGGTTTGTTCGATGGAATCAGCCGTGTTGGCATTGAGGGTTGGAACGGTTGGTGGCGGCAAATGAAGGGTGGGGTCAAATGTTGGTTCGCATGCGAGGAAGCGACAGGCTTCCTCGTACACCATCATGGTGCCCCCCAGTTTACCCTCATAGGAATGGCCGGCAATGTGTGGGGTGCCGATATCCACCTGTCGCAGGACGGCTGGGTCGACAATGGGCTCGGTCTCCCAGGTATCGAGTAGGATCGCCCGGAGCTGATTGTGCTGCCGCGCAGCCAGCAGCGCATCGGTTTGTACAACGGGTCCGCGAGCGGCATTCAGGAAGCAGGCATGCGGCTGCATTGCAGCAAAAAAGTTCTGATCGGCCATATGAAAGGTGGGATCGGGGCCCGACCGGGAGAGGGGGACGTGGAGCGTGACGACATCCGATTGCGCCAGGAGCGTATGCAGGTCGACAAAGGGATCGGGGGAACCGGGTGGTATTGCCCGTTGGCGGGGTGGGTCGTTCATCAAAACGCGCATGCCCAGGGCTTTGGCTTGCTTTACGACGCGGCTACCCACATTCCCGACGCCAATGACACCAAGTGTCTTGCCTTGCAGCGGCAGATCGAGCCGGACGGAGAGTTCCAGCAGGGCCGCGGTTACGTATTCTGCAACGCTCCGGGCGTTGCAGCCGGGGGAATAGCACCAGTGAATGTTGCGCTGTTCCAGCATGGGGATATCGAGGTGGTCCGTACCGATGGTTGCGGTGCCAACAAAACGAATGGCGGTTCCCTCGAGTAGTGAGGCTGTCACCTTTGTAGTGGAGCGTATAGCGAGTATCTGCGTGTCTTGCAGATCTTCGGCGGTAACAGAGCGCCCGTCGATGCGCGTCACATGACCAAGCGTGGAAAAGGCTTCCTGCGCAAGGGGCATATTACGATCTACGGCAATGTTCATGGTTACTTTCTTTTGGTTTGCCGGATGTGACGGCTGCCGTGGCTGCTGGTGTCACGTTTTGTCCTGGTATGTCGAATTATGCATGTTTACGGATGATTCGTGCCGCAAAGGCACCATCCATGCCCGATTGTGGCGGGATGTTATACCGGATGGGGCCGAGGGTAAAGTCGGAATGTTCTGCCACCCAGCGCTCCACCAATTGCTGGTTTTCCTCGGGCTCGATACTGCAGGTGCTGTATACGAGGAAACCACCAGGCTTGAGGTGCGGGGCTACGGTATCCAGCATGCAGCGCTGGGTTTGTACGAGCGACCTTAGCCGTTTTTGGGAAAATCGCCAGCGGGCATCGGGGCGGCGTTGCAGCACACCGGTGTTGGAGCAGGGAACATCAAGAAGAATGCGGTCAAAGGATTCAGATGCGGGTAGGCAATCCGGTTGGGTTGCATCCCCTTTCAGGATGTGGATGCAGGTAAACCGCATGCGCGCCAGATTTTGCTTCAGGCGCTGTAGGCGATCTGCATAGCAATCCATGGCAACGATTTCGCCCTGATCCTGCATCTGGTCTGCGCAGGCAAAGGCTTTACCGCCGGGGGCGGCACAGGCATCCAGCAGACGCACACCGGGCTGCACATCGAGCAGGTCAACGGCTATTGCGGTAGCCGGATCCTGAAAGTAGCAGGCACCTGCCTCGAACCCAGCCAATTGTTGGAGTGGGGCGCCGGGTGGGACGATGCGGAAACGTTCCGGATCGGCCGGATGGGGTGGGAGGGATTCTGCCAGGGTCTGGGACGCGGGTATACGCGGGAACAGACGCAGACTGACGGAGGGCCGCGTGTTGTTCCAGTTGCAAAGTGCTTCCGTGGCCTCCTGGCCGAACGTGCTCGTCCAGCGCTCTATCAGGACGGGAGGATGGGAGAGTCGTATATCTAAGGGAGCGGAGTCAAGCTGTTGGTTGAGGGCATCTTGTTTGCGCAAGGCATTGCGCAGGACGGCATTGAGGAATCGACAGCGTGCAGGATCCAGAACGGATTTGGCGGCTTCAACGGTTTCATGGACAGCGGCATGCGGCGGAACATGATCGAGGTAGAAGAGTTGATAAAGGCCGATAAGTAGAAATGCGAGTGTCTGGTCGTCAGGTTTGCGTGGTGCTAGTTGCTGTAGGCGCCAGACAAGCGGGCCTTTCCAGCGCAGGCAGCCGTAAGCCATTTCCTGAATGAGCGGTGCTGCGGGATGATCCGGGGAAAGCTGTCGATCCGGAAAATCTCCTGCTTCGAGCCAGCGGGCTAGCAGGTTGGCACAAACGAGCCTGGCGGGCCGAGGGTTGCTCATAAGGCTATTCCTGCTGATTCAGGCAGATTGCCGGTGTCATAAGAAGATACTGGGGGTGACCATGCTGATGGGCACCGCTTGCGGGATCAGCCGCTCTAATTCCCGGAGCTCGGTCCACTGTAGAAATAGGATAAAGGTGAACATCAGGCAGGTGAGCAAGGCCAGGATGGCAGATACGGCGATAGCAGTTTGTTTGGCGCGTGCGCCTTGGGTTGGCATTGGAGGATGGACCATGGTGGGACCTGCGGGAGCCGAACCGTCTTGTTCGGGCGCTTCCGCTTCAGTTGCCCCGGTCGTATTGCTCGCCTGGCTGCCGGGCCCCACCTTGCGCTTGATGGTCATCTGCCGCTTTTTAATCGTAATGGGTTGTGCCATGGTTTTCTCCGACTATCCATTTGTCTTTTGCAAGTCACTACCACTGTACCCTTATCGGGTGACTTGTAGCAAGATATTAGTTGTGGTGGTTGATTTTTGTCCGTTTTGACATCGGCACGTATCTGGGGTTAGCGGTTTAACTGGATACGGGACATGTAGTGCTGCAGTACGCTATCAATTACGTGCTGCTTGGTGATGTCTTCGATAAAATACTCCTGTGAGCCGGGTGTCAGGGAGGCCTCGACGGTCACGAGTCGCAAGCCGCCACGCTCCCGCATGCGTACCTGTGCATAGGGAATGCGCCGATCAGGCAGGGTCCGCTCCTGCAGCCGGTACATGATTTCCTCGGTTGTGCCATCGAATACCGTGATAACGGCACTACTCGGTGTGCTGCGTATGGTGACGCGCCGGCCATGCTTTTCGAAGGCGGGCCGCAATTCTTCAAAGCCGGGCAAAGCAATGTCAGTGATAAAGGTTTCGAAGGGGCTAACCTTGCGGGGGTTATCGGTTTTTTCGGACGATACAAAAAACCGGTCCAGTTTGTTTTGCCAGTCTGCCATACTGTGTGCCTCATCTTGAAGGGTTCGCTTGGCGATTTCGAATGCTGAACGGAAAAGCTAGCAAAAGTCGGTGGCCGATGCAATATACAACGTTTGTGAGCCGATTCAGGTGGTTTCGGTTAGGCGATCCAGGCGTAGGCGTTGGCGGTGATCGAACAGGCGATAGGCTGCGGCTGTAACGGCGGTGAGGCTGCCGAGGCCCGTTCCCCCCGCAATCAGGAACATGATCATGATCTGGTATTTAACGGCTTCGGCAGGGGGGCTGCCAGAGAGGATTTGTCCGGTCATCATCCCGGGCAGACTCACGAGCCCGGCAATGGACATGTTGTTGATGATGGGGATAAGCGAGGTGCGAATGGCGGTGCGCACATGCGGCTGTATTGTCTCGCGGGCTGTTTCACCCAGAGCCAGCCGTGCCTCTAGAATGGCTCGTTGATCCCAAACCGTGCCCGTGAGGCGTTCGAGGCCGAGCGAAATGCCGTTCATGGTATTGCCTAACAGCATGCCGAGCAAGGGAATGGCATACTGCGGTGTGTACCAGGGGGCGACGCGTATAACGCCCAACAGGGCAAACAGCGTAAGGGTAAAGGATGAGATCATCATGGACAGGGTTCCGAGACCATAGCCCCAAGCGCCCCGGAAACGCCGATGTTGACGGCGCATCACCTCCCAGCCTGCAATCGAAAGCATAACCATGGCTATGAGAAGAAACCAGTATGGGGGCGCATCAAAGACGGTTTCAAGCACGAGCCCCACCAGTGTGAGCTGGAGGGCTGTACGAGCTGCGGCAAGCAGGAGGGAGCGCACCAACCCCAACCGTAGCAGCAGGGATATAAACGCCAGCAGGAAGATGAGTGCGGAAGCCAGGGAAAGATCAAAAACCGAGAGGGGTTGGATATTCATGTAATCTGCCTAGGTATATTGGCTTGCATCTCGTAGTGCGTGTGCGCTACGCGTTCTAACTGCTCTTGCTGATGGGCAACCCACAGAACCGGCACATGGTAACGGGTACGGTACCGGGTTAAAATGGCTTCCGTGTTTTGTACGCTTTCGGGGTCTAGGTGTGCCGTAGGTTCGTCGAGTAAAAGGGCCTGTGGTTTGCGGCAGAGGAGTCGCAGGACGGCGAGTCGTTGCTTCTCGCCGCTGGATAGGCGGCTGATAGGCCAGCGGGCCACATCGGCTTCAAATCCCATGCTCTCCCAATCGAATGTTGGTGGAAAAGGAAGGGACTGGGGGAAGTGCGGGCCGACGGTATCGAACCACCAATGGGCCTCGGCGGGTAGGTAACCGATCCGGCGGCGCCATTCGGGGGCTGGCAGATGGTGGGCGTGGGTTCCGGCTAGCTGCATGGAACCGCGCCAGGGGTCCAGATCGCATATGGCACGCAAGAGGCGGGTTTTACCGGATCCGGATGGTCCCGCTAGCCCGGCGCAGGTGTCTGCACCGATTGTGAGGTTGAATGTCGGCGAATCCGCATATGAAAAATCTTGGAGGGCAAGCATGTGTGTACGATAAGAGGCGCGGGAGTGTTCGTCAAGCCGGATGGGGGCGTTGGGCAGGGCAAGTGCACGTTTGCTTTGTCGATTGACAGGGGCCACAGCCTTGCGCATGCTAGGGTAGACAT
>CAZRCN010000059.1:0-14385 GCA_964598575.1 uncultured Victivallales bacterium
ATGCGGGTCAGCAGTTGATTTGCATTGAGAAAGTCATCGTGGGGAATGGAGCGCGCTCCCCGCAGCAAACGTTCGAGCATACTCATGGCGGTTTGGTCTTGTCCCTGCTGCCAGAGCATTTCCGCGAGGCGCATTTGGGACCGGAACCAGGTGACGGAATCCGGGGAAGATTCGCGTAGGTTGCGGGAGAGGAGCGAGTGCGCAAGCTCGGGCGACCCGCTGCGCAGCAGGACCAGGGCCAGGGTGTCCCGGATTTCTGCGGATTGCTCGGCAAGCGGGATCAGCCGTGGGATCAAATTGGCAGCTTGCGGTATCGATGCGGGATCCTGCGCGAGGGTATAGGCCAGATTGTTCAGGAGAACTGGGTCGTCGGGGCGGAAGGAGAGTCCGGATTGCAAGATGTCGACCGCATCTTGCGGGTGGTTTCCGCGGCGAGCAGCCTCAGCGGCGATGACAAAGGCGATCCGGTTGGTGCTGCCATCCGCGATGGCGCGTTGCATGGCTTGCCCGGCCTCCAGCATGTCGGTACCGCCGCGTTGGTAGCGAATGTAGCCCAGCAGTTCCGACCAGAAGGGGACGTCGGGCTGCAGTCGCCGCATGGCCTGGATGGCCTGAATGAAGTCCTGGTTGGTTTCGAGTTCGCCGGTCCGTATCTTGGTGTGGAGGTAGCGGGCATAGAGGTCTGGCGCCACCTGCGCGGACGCGTCGATGGCCCGCTGGATGGCCAGGAGGGTCTGGGTGTGATCCTGGCGGTACGATGCGGCTTCGACTTCCAACAGCAAGGCCGGCAGCAAGCTGCGTGCCCGTCCCCGCCAGTGGTCGATTAAAGGTATTGCCTCCTCGATGTAGCCGCCCCGCCAGAGAAAATCGGCGGCGCGGACGAGCGTATCGACGGGCAAGTCGGGGGAGGTCAAGGCTTCCTGTAGCAGCTCTGGCATACGATTCGGTTGCGGCTGATGCGCCTGCCATACAAGAGCTGCCAGCCACAGGTCCGGATCGTGCGGGCAACATTGTCGGGCGGTGCTGAGGATCGTCTCCGTTTCGGGAGCAAGTCGAAGCAGTTGCAGCCAAAGGGTTGGCACATGGGGGTTGGCGTGCACAGCACCGCGCGCCGCCGATGCGGCCATATCCAGGTCCTGATGTGCAACCAGATGTTTGGATATACGATACAAGGACTCGGCTCGTTCCAGGCGATTCGTCGGCCAGCTCCAGTCGGCAGGTAGTGCCGGATGCTTTTCCGATCGTGGTGTCAAGAGGGCTACTGTCAGGTTGCGCCAGTCATCAAGGGGGAATCGCAGGGTCTCGGGTTGCAGGTCGTATTCGTCCGGATGAGGAGGTGTTAGTAAACGTTCAGCGGGCGGCAAGCGCTCCGGAATGGTTTCCGGGATGGCATTGTCGAATGTGGGCGCAAGCAGACGCTGCCGCCTGAATAGAGGCACTTCCTGATAGCGTTGCGAGGCAAGCAGGGCCGCGGCTTCAAGATCATCGGCGATGGGAATCCGACGGTGGCGTGTTTGTTGCAGGATGACAAGCGCTTGTTCGGGGCGTTGGTGTCGCAGATGGACGGCAGCGGCAGCCGTTCGTGCAAGCGGATCCCGGGGAAAGCGTTGCAGCACTTCCCGGGCCGTAAAGGATGCGGCAACCGGCATGTTGCCTTCGATTTGGTACGCCAGCATTCGCAGGAGGAACGGGAGCTGTTCGGCGCGGATAGGTGGTCGCGGCAGTGGGGTCGGTGGCCAGGCAGATGTCAGCTCGTTATCGGTCGTATTCGTTGCAGCAGCCGGAAAGGTGTAGTGGAGCAGACGTTGATATGCTGCATTGGACCGCCCCTGCTGCCGCTGCAGATCGGAAAGCGCCAGAATCGCTTGCGGCTGATGCGGGTGGTATTGGCAATTCGTTTGCAGCAGGGTTTCGGCAGCGTTTGTGTGGCCTGTCGATAGCAGGCGTTGCGCTTGCAGCCGCCAGAGGGGTTCTTCTCTTGCGGAAGGTGGGATGGTGGCAAAGGCCCTGCCTGCCTGTTGCCGAGCTTGTGCCCGGAGGGCGTCAGGGGCCGAGCCTGTCTCGATCCACTCGGTGAAGTTGGGGATGTGCCGCAAGATTTCGTTTCCGTGCGGCACATGTCGGGCGAGTGCCAGGAGGGGAAACAGGTCGATATGGGCCGCCTCATCCTCGCTGGGGTACCCGAGGTGGCGTCGCCGGAACCGGAACCATTCCTGCTGATGCATGGCCCAGGCCAGCGAGGTATAGGGGTGTGCGGGCGCGGTGTGCTGGAGCTTCCGGAAACAGGCCCAGGCCAAGTCTGGTCGGGAAGCTGCAAATGCCGATTGGAGTAGGGCGTAGAGGTCTGCGGGCTTGGATCGGGTTTGCAGAAAAAGCAGCATGGCGGTCCGAAACGGTTTGCTCCATTCATCGGGATTGTAGTGCGCAAACAGGGTCAATGGGAAAAGGAGGGGGAAGAGATCAGGCGCACGTTGTATGGCGCGCGTTGTTTCGGCCGATGCTTCGGGGAGATACCCCATTTGCAGCAGGGCATGGATGCGAAAGATCATGTCGGCGTGGGACCGTTCGGTCGCGGCAACGGCCGTTGTGGCAGCAATGAGGCTGGGCCAACTGCCGGTCTGGTGCAGGAAGGGTAGCATCGGTTGGAGCCGACTGGCATGGAGGGGGTCTTGTGCCGCAACGGGGACGAATGCCCGCAGCGATGGGACGTCTTGTCGGGCAAAGGCCAGCTCGGCAAACAGAATCGCCCACTCCGGTGTTGGAAGACTGTGGGTCTGCAGGGTGGCGATAGTATCTGCGGCATGCTGTTGTTCGTCCTCCACCAAGGCAATATATGCCTCTAACAGTGCTTTATCCGGTTGATAGGCCTTGGGAACAGGGCCTAGCCCAGCAAGCCATTGCGCCGACCGGCGCGGTTGCCCGTCCAGTAGATACATGCGGGCCAGTACCATGTTCCAATCCCAGTTGTCGGGTTCGTGGGCCGCGAGGCGCTGCGCAAGCTCAATCGCGAGCTGGGTTTTGCCTTGATCACGTAGATCCTCTGCCACTTGTTGCAGGAGTGCCGTCCGGCGCGCGGGTCGCGTCTGGATGAGGGCAATGGTCAGCAGTGCAGCCAGGGGAATCAGCAGGAAGGCGCTGCGGTGGCGTCGGAATACACGGTGCCAGAACGGGGGGAATTCGCTGAGTGCGCCTGTTACCGCACCACGCAAGCGTTGCCGTTTATATTGCCGCACATGCCTAGCGTGCAGCACCAGCGCTGTTATGGCAATCATGGCTAATGCCATTAGGCCGCCGAATAGACCGGCAGAATCGCGCAATGCAGCGTACATCGCATCTGCACTGGGCGCGATACCTACGATGAGCATGAGGCGCAGAATGTTGCTGCATAGCACGACGGTTAGGGCGGCAAGAGCTTGTGCTAGCATTTCCAGCGGACGAAACCGAAACCAGGCAGCGAAGGCGAGCGCAAGGAGGAATGTCCAGGCCGCCGTTTCGGCGCCATGACCCACAAGCGGAATAGCAAAGGAGCTCAGATCAGTATGCAGGATGGTCCCGTTATGCCAGACAGCAACGCCAAAAAAGTGCAGGCCCCATTCGGTACCGATGGCAGATGCATGCTGCATGGCTTGCTGCAGCCAGGTATGCGGCCAGGCGGGAATGAGGTGCGGCAGCACAAACAGGCACCCTGCCGCCAGCAGAACGACCCCCCAGCGTACGCAATGCGAACCTTGTATTGTCCAACGGGTTGTCATATAGTTCTTTCGTTTTACAAGCAGAGCCGAGACGAATGCTGCCAGATGCAGAATCATAGCGCAAACGCGATAGCCTGCCAAGTACGTGTGCGGAATGAAACACCCGGTATGTACGTGCGAGACGGACGGACGGATCGTACAAGAGTGACCTAAAAGGAGAGATACATGACAGCAAAGAAGAAAGCCAGGAAGACGAAAGCGCCCTTATCAGATATCGGGGTTGTCGGATTGGCCGTGATGGGCGAGAATCTGATTCTCAACATGGAAAGCAAGGGCTTCCGGGTGGCATGCTTCAACCGGACCACCAGCAAGGTGGACGATTTCATAGCGGGGCGTGCCGCCGGCAAGAAGATTGTGGGGTGTCACAGCATTCAAAAGCTTGTCAAACAGCTTAAACGGCCACGCAAGATCATGCTGATGGTCAAGGCGGGTGCACCCGTTGACAAATTCATTGATGCCGTCCTGCCGTATCTGGAGAAGGGTGATATCATCATCGATGGCGGCAACTCGCACTTCCCGGACTCCGAGCGTCGTATGGCCTATTGCGAGTCGAAGGGCATATTGTTTGTCGGCACCGGTGTTTCCGGGGGCGAGGAGGGGGCCCTGAAGGGACCGTCGATTATGCCGGGTGGTTCGCCGCGGGCCTGGCGTTCGGTGCGCAAGATATTCCAGACGATTGCGGCCAAGACGGAGAGTGGCGAGCCCTGCTGTGACTGGGTTGGTTCCGGTGGTGCCGGGCATTTTGTCAAGATGGTGCATAATGGCATCGAGTATGGTGATATGCAGATGATCTGCGAAGTCTACCAACTGCTCAAGGATGGTCTGGGTAAGAGCAATTCGGACATGCATCGGATTTTCAACAAGTGGAACAAGGGCAAACTGGATTCCTATCTGATTGAGATCACGCGCGATATTCTGGCGTACAAGGACGAATCCGGGGAGCAGACGCTGGACAAGATTCTCGATACGGCGGGTCAGAAAGGTACGGGAAAGTGGACTGCGATTGCCGCACTGGATGAAGGGATGCCGGTGACGTTGATCGGGGAAGCGGTCTTTGCGCGTTGTCTTTCGGCGATAAAGGAGGAACGGGTTGCTGCCTCGAAGGTATTGCGTGGGCCCAAGGAAACCTTCGAGGGGAATGCCGCCGCACTGGTCAAGGATCTGGAGCAGGCCTTGTATGCCTCCAAAATCGTTTCGTATGCGCAGGGATATCAGTTGATGCGTGCAGCAGCAGAAACGTATGGCTGGAAGCTGAATTATGGTGGCATCGCCCTCATGTGGCGCGGGGGCTGTATTATCCGGTCTGTATTCCTGGGTAAGATCAAGGAAGCCTTTGAACGGGATCCTGACCTGACGAACCTGTTACTCGATCCGTTTTTCAAGCGGGCGGTTCATCAGGCAAATGCAAGTTGGCGGCGTGTTGTCTCGCAGGCGATTACGCTGGGGATTCCCATGCCGGCAATCAGTGCCGCACTTGCGTACTATGATGGGTATCGCACCGCGCGCTTGCCCGCGAACCTGTTACAGGCACAGCGCGATTATTTCGGGGCGCATACCTATGAGCGCGTAGATGAACCGCGGGGCGAGTTTTTCCACACGAACTGGACGGGCCGTGGCGGCAATACCGCGTCAAGTACTTATGTTGTGTAGTGGTACCAACCCCGGCATCTGCATGGGGCGTCTGAGGACGGGGATCAAAAGCGTATGATCCGGGCGGCTATTTTTGATCTGGATGGTACCTTGCTGGATTCGGAAATCCTCTGGGTCGACGTAACGCACCGCTATCTGGCGGCGCGCTACGCGGAGGTCTCTACACGTGAAGTTCTGGACATTGTGTATGGCCGGGCCTGGCAGCAAGTGTACCAGGCGCTATTGCAACGCTACCCTCAGCTCCCTTCCCAGTCCGAGATGGAGGAAGGGATGCGGGTCCTGATGGAGGATGAACGGGCGCAGCGAGGCGCTGCGATGATCATTCCGGAATCCGTTGCCCTGTTGCGTCGCCTAGCGCAACGCATGCCGGTATGTATCGTATCTGGCTCCCCGGAAGCAGATATCCTGGCAGGCGTGGCCCATATGGCAATCGGGTCGGATCTGCAATTTGTGCTAGGTGCCGAGGCGTACGAGCATGGCAAACCCGATCCGACATGCTTCCAAATGGCGATCGAGCGGTTAGGGGTAGCCCCATCGGATTGTGTGATCTTTGAGGATTCCAGAGCAGGTGTGCAGGCGGCCAAGGCCGCTGGTGCCTATTGTGTGGCGCTGGCCCGTCCCGGAAGACCACCGCAAGATGTGCAGGAGGCAGATCTCG
Organism: uncultured Victivallales bacterium; assembly: GCA_964598575.1. Lineage (GTDB taxonomy): Bacteria > Verrucomicrobiota > Kiritimatiellia > UBA8416 > UBA8416 > T3Sed10-140. The sequence continues at coordinate 6,061 of CAZRCN010000059.1, forward strand.
TGCTGGAAACGCTGGAAGCATTCGATCTGGACAGGCTGCAGTAGGTACCTGGGGCGCGCTTGTGGGCTATTCCGGTTCGGCGCTGCCCTCGATCACCAAGCCGTGTGTTCCGGGGTAGCTTTGGTACCAGGCGGCGAGTGCATCCCGGTAGTGCTGGGCGTACCGGTAGTGTGCCCCGAGCCCGGTTCGAAGCTCGGCTTCATAGAGAAATTTATCGGCTGTGGTGGTTCGTTCAAAGGTGAACTGCGTACCCAGGAGGTTCCAGTACACGGAGGTGGGCATGCCTTCTGCCACACGCTCCCAAGCTGCTGCTGATTGCTGGCGTCCCGTCTGTTCGCATTTCTGAAGCTGATCAATGGTTGCCTGGAGTATAGCGGGCGGCTGCGTGGGGATTTGATCCTGGGCGGCATAGAAGCCTCTTGGGAGCAGGGGACAGTAACGTGATCCGGTTCGATGCCGATTCAGATCGCGGATTTCTCCCATGGCCATAGCCTCCCAGCGACACATGACCGCCGTGCGCTGCAGCGCACTCCCGGTCCATCCGTAGCGGTTATCGTGATCGAGTAAGGCATCCCGGATCATCTCAGGGGTTACATCGGCTGGGGGCAGGATCTGCAGGCCCACCTGTGGGGTGGCATCGGATTGGGGGGCATTCGCTTGCAGGTTTGCTGGCAAGCCTTCCTGTCGGGCTTGTCGCTGGAGTTGGGCTCCCTCGCGTTGCATACCGCTTGCCATCCCAGCCTGGTGACAGGCATGTTTCAGCAGCCGCGGGGCCGAGAGCCCCAGTTCGGCACGGATGGCGTCGCCCAGGCGCTTGGCTTCCGGCAGTACATGCGAGCAGAGGTGCTGGCAGAGCCGAACCCAGCCTCGCGCTGACATAACCAGCATCATATTCGTGGCCGCAGCCAGCGGAAGGTAGTAGCGAGCCCGGTCAAAGCGATAGTTCCGCTGCATACGCGCGACGGTCCGCGCCGCTTTCGGGCTTGTATCGGTCAGCAAACCGGACGGTATACAGGTTTTTTCGGGGCAGGCCTGCCCGATACGCTCCCAGCAGGCCAAAGCCTTGGTATAGGCTGCGAAAGCGGCTTCCAGCCCTGATTGCCAAGCTGTATGTTGGTCCGCAGGGATGCCGAGCAGATCAGGATCGATGCAGGCTGTCGGATCGATTTGAATGTAGCGGGTGGAGGATTCCTGTCCGCCCGCGGTTGGGCAGAGAGTCCAGACATAATAGGCGAGCCAGATGGAGATGCCATCGATGAACATGGCAACGGGTGCCATATCGGCAATGGACTGGTGTCCGTAGTCGATGAGCCGAAAAATCGAATCCACAGCACGATCCATGTCGTCCTGATCGATTTTAGCGAGAATGGCATCCAGGCCTTCGTTGTTACGGGAATAGCGTGCACCGCTGGCTGCCAGCAACTCCGGGGTCAGGGCTGGTCGGCCTGCGTCGCGTGCTTGATCGGTCGGAAGGATGGATACCTGTGTAACATGCATACGGATCCCCGTTTAGGCGTGCTGGTGGGATTGCTGCCGGCGTAGGCCGTGCGGTGGCCCCAGAATCTCGCGCAGCAGCACCGCTTGCCGCGTGGATTTGCGGTTTTGCAACAGTTTTTGCAAATCGCTGCGCGTCTGTGCGGCTACGGGGGTTGTTTGTTTACGGGTAGGCGTGGCGGGAGATTCCACTTCGACGGAATTCGCGAAGGCGGCTTTGGCCATCTCCTGCAGGGAGTGCTTCCTGGCCACAGCAGGATCATGGGCCACCTTACGGCTCTTCGGTGGGACGCCTGCCGGTTTTGCCACTCGCCTCTGCGCCTGTTGTTTGCGAGGTGACGGCTTGGCCGCCGCGGTCCCACCAATGCTTTCCAGAAATTGCCGGATTTCAGAGTTGGGGTCCTCCCCCTGGTTGCGTGCGGACCGTCGGCGCGCAGGCGAGGAGGATCCGTGATCCCGGTGGGGATCTTCCTCCTCGACCTGCAGTGTCGCCTTGGTCTTCTGGCCGGCGGCCTTGATGATCTGGCCGACAATGGACACCACGATAATGATGCCCCATATGACCAGATCCGCATTCGCTAACTGGGGCATGAGGCCCTCCGCTTAGATGTCATCACTGTTCTCTTCGCCAGCAATATTGCGCCGCATGCTGGTATCCGATTCAATGTTCTGCAAGCGATAGTAGTCGAGAGCGCCCATGTTGCCGGTGCGCAGTGCTTCGGCGAGCGCCTGTGGCACTTCGGCCCGCGCTTCCATGACCTTGGCGCTCATTTGCTGCACCCGGGCACGCATTTCCTGCTCTTCCGCCACAGCCATGGCCTTGCGGCCTTCGGCTTCGGCCTGCCGCATGATCATGTCGGCATTGGCGCGTTCGGTTTCTAAATTTGCGCCTACGTTGGCAACGTCTCCCATCCCTGCCACACTGATGTCGGCAATATCAATCGAAACAATTTCGTAGCCGGTTTGGGCATCGAGTCCGCTGTTGAGGACGCGTTTGCTGATGGTGTCCGGGTTCTCGAGCACGTCCTTGTAGGTGGCAGAAGAACCGATGGCACTCACGATGCCCTGTCCGACGCGGGCGATAATCGTCTCTTCCCCAGCCCCGCCGACCAACCGTTCAATGTTGGCCCGGACGGTGACACGGGCTTTCACGAGCAAGCGGATGCCATCCTTGGCAACGGCGTCAAGCCCGAGCGGTGTTTTGTCCACGTTGGGACAATCGATCACTTTGGGTTGCACACTGGTTTTGACGGCTTCTTCCACATCCCGCCCGGCTAGATCGATGGCAGCAGCCCGCGTGAAGGAAAGCTGAATACCGGCCTTGTCGGCCGCAATCAAGGCGCGTACCACATTCATGACCTTGCCGCCTGCCAGATAATGCGCTTCCAGCTCGTTCGTGGAAATCTGGAGGCCGGCCTTGATGACACTGATCCGGGCATCCACGATAAGGGCAGGGTTAATCCGGCGCAGCTTCATGCCGACCAGGGACCAGAGCGCAACCTTGGCACCGGACATCAGGGCCCGTATCCAGACCCCCAGGAAATGCATGAAAATACCGATTAAGACCAGTGCTGCAATGCCGACCAGCATGACGATGACGATGAAAGCTCCTTGCATGATGTTTTCTCCTTGTGTTCAGCCTTTGTATTATGACCTGTTTGTGTCGCCCCATCCGCGGTTTGGCTCAAAAAACCTGTATCAGCAAAACCACATTGCATTGTAGGCGGCAGCCCAGAAAAATACAGCTAAAAATTTGTTGCTGTATTTCACACTTGCGGGGATGAGCTCGGAGGCTTATGGTCTTCACTTGTTGCTGTCACCTGTTTGCTGGTGCAAACCTGTTACAGCAGCGCGAAACGTTCGATATCGATGACCATAAAACCAAGCCGAGTCAATCCTATGCCTACGCATCCACGTTATTCCTCGACCATGCGTATCGACTTGCCGCCCGATGCGGAGGATATCAGCAACCAACAAGCCACGCCTGTGGTTCCGGCGCAAGCAGACGCCGACAAGCCAGCCGGGCTGCCGGGCGGGGAGGCATTCCGGGAACTGTTTGAAAGTGTGTATGATGCGGCACTGGTTACAGGACTCGATGGCATCGTGATCTGTGGGAACAGCCGTGCCGAGGAGTTTTTCCAGATCCCGCAAAAACGTTTTGGGGGGATGGACATTACCGAATGGATTTCGGGTGCGGACCAGGACCTTGTTACCACGATCAAGAACAGCTTGGAGCGCGACCGGTTTATTTTGATCCAAGCCTATTGTTGCCGCGCAGATGGCAGCACGTTTCCGGCCGAGGTCTCGGTTACCAAACTCACCTTGGCGAAGCAACATTACCTGAATTTCTTTATCCGGGACATTACGTTTCGTAAGGAGGCGGAGGAAAAGCTGCGGACGGGCCACACCGCGATTCAGAATTCGGGGAATGGTATTGCGGTTACGGATCTTGACGGGGATTTGCAGTATTTCAACCCTGCCATGTCGCGCCTACTGGGGCTTGAGGCGGATACCCAAGGACGTCCCATTGAGAATTTCCTTTGTAATCCGGGGATGAGTGCAACGATTCGCGAAACGATACATACGGGCCGGACGTGGGAGGGCGAGCTGCAGCTGATGTGTGGCAAGGGGCGGCAGGCGGTGGCTGTGCTGGCTTCGGTGGCCCCCAATCTGGATGCGGAAGAAGATCTGATCGGGATGGTCTGGTCCCTGCTTGATATCAGTGACCAGAAGCGCATCCAGAATGAGTTGCGCCAGCATAATGCCCAGCTCGCGGATGATCTGAATCTGGCGAATGAGTTTCAATTGGCGTTTATCCAGCGGGAATATCCGACGTTTCCCGTGGGGGTCGACCAAGAGGCGTCAATCACAGAGATCGGGCACATCTATATACCAAGCGGTGCCGTGGGCGGCGATTTTTTTGAGGTGTTTGCGGTTTCGCTCAACCGGGTTGGGATCTTTATCTCGGATGTGATGGGACATGGCGTGCGATCCGCCTTGATTGTTGCTACGATCCGCGGTCTGATTGAGGAGCTTGGTCCCTTCCGGTACGATCCCGCGGCATTTCTGTCGCACATGAATCGCGATCTGGCGCGCATTATCTCGCATCCGGGCCAGACGATGTTTGCCACGGCTTTTTACTTGGTGCTGGACTTGACGACGGGAGAGATGGAATGGGCCAGTGCGGGTCATCCACCCCCCTTGCTGATGCATGCTGATGGCGTAACGCTCTCCGCCGTGAAACCGCAGGGACCGAATGAAAAGGTTGAGCCTGCACTCGGACTGTTCCCGGATACGGCCTTTCATTCGCGCCATGCCACTATTGCGCCGGGAGATATGCTGGTTCTCTACACAGATGGTATTACGGAAAGCGAAAATGACGAAGGCGATATTTTTGATGAGGCAGGTATTGAGACCGCCTTGCGGGAGCAGGCCCATGAATCGGTGGCCGATTGCCTGGAACAAGTCGTGCTGGATGCACAGGATTTTACGGGCAACCCGCATTTCAATGATGATGTCTGCTTGATCGGGATGCGCTTACGCGCACTGCTGCCGGCAACCAGTGCCGTTTGAGCGTTAACGTGTAACTACCGTGTATTCGGAGAATCTGTGCTTTCAGTCGGTTCCGGTAGGTCCTCCCAGTTGGCCGGAACTTGCGGAATACGGGTGCGGGCCGGCGGCAGCAACATCTGGTGCGTTAGGTTTGCTGGCCGGAATCTGGCTTCGATGGTGGGCCATACCGCGGGTGTGGGCCTCAAGTATACGGTAAGCAACATCCGGTCGATGAAGCGTAATGCGTTGTTGTCCTCTTTTTCCCCGAACCATGGAATGAGGGCTGCTATGCTACGCGCCGCTAAGGCAAAGGGACCGCGGAGCCTGGCAAGGTTCTCCGCGGGAGATGGAACAATGGCCACGTCCAATGCGTGCCAACCATTGGTGTAGCGGCTTTGGCTGGCTCGATGCATCTGCCAGATTTGCGCATCGCCAGCAGGCAATTCGATGGCATCCACGATGATGCCAGCAGGTCCGGATTGGCTCCAGCCGAACAGAGCCAGCAGCAGTGAACATGCTATTGTTGTTGGTGTGTTCTGCATGGTCCATCCATTTCGTGTTTCGTACGCCCTTCTGTGCCTGCCCCAGTTAACCTGTCTTGCCCGCAACCTGCAAGACAAGAAAACAGGGGTCTGCGTTGTGGTGGCTTGCTGTGCAGTAGTAACCCCGATTGACAAAGGGATGGGTGCAGGGTAGGCTGTTGCGCTCGATGATTTGAAGCGGCGAGAGAAGGAGGATAGATGTTTTCTGCAAGTGATTTACGCAAGGGGCTCAAGATTGAGGTGGATGGTACGCCGTACGTGATTACGGAATACAACTTCATGAAACCGGGCAAGGGGCAGGCGATTTATACCTGTCGGATCAAGAGCATGATAGACGGTTCGACGCAAATGAAGCAGTACCGTTCGAATGACAAGATCGACAAGCCTTCCTTGCTGGAGAAGAGTCTGGTGTATTCGTACAAGGAAGCGGATCAGTATGTATTCATGGATGAGAATTTCGAGCAGATCATGCTGTCGGAAGATATGCTGGGAGATCAGAAGTACTTTTTGAAGGAAGAGATCGAGGTGGATGTCCTCTTTCACAACGACATCCCGATCGGGGTTGAGTTGCCGATTTTTGTCGAACGGGAGATTACCTTTACAGAGCCGGGGGCCAAGGGGAACACGGCTACGAATGTGATGAAGCCGGCCACGGTCGAGGGTGGGTATGAAGTGCAAGTGCCGTTGTTTGTCAATGAAGGCGATATGATCAAGATCGACACGCGAACGGGGGCCTACGCGGAACGCGTACGGTGAAGGCCGGCGTGCCAGAGATCTTGCAGGTGCGGAGTGCGGCCGCGTGTGCCATTCGGGGGTTTTTTCTGGAGCGCAACTATCTGGAAGTGGATACACCGGTTTGTATTGCGACGCCAGCCCTAGAGCAATATCTGGTGGCACTCGAGGCGGACGGTCAGTATTTGCGTACATCGCCAGAGCTGCACATGAAACGTTTGCTGGCAGCGGGGGCAGAGGCAATCTATCAGTTAGGCCCTTGTTTCCGGGCGGGGGAGTATGGTCGGCTGCATCGGTCGGAGTTTGGCATGCTGGAGTGGTACCGGACGGGGGCTGATTACCGGGATATCCTGCATGAAATGCAAGCTTTGCTTCCAGCGGTGGCACATGCTGTGTGCAACGTGACGGGTCGGAATCCGGCCGTGGACCTGGAGATGGGATGGGAAGTGGAGACGGTTTCGGCGGTGTACCGGCGCTGGGCAGGGTGGGATCCGGTTGTTTCCTTTGATGCGGATCGTTTTGATCAGGATATGGTGAATGTGATTGAGCCGGAGATGCCGCGTGATCGTTGCCTGGTTCTCATGGACTATCCGGCCGAGGTTGCGGCTTTGGCACGCTTGAAGCGGGAGGATCCGCGCATTGCCGAGCGCTGGGAATTGTATGCAGGGGGGCTGGAGCTGGCCAATGCCTTCAGCGAATTGACGGATGCGGCGGAGCAACGCGCGCGTTTCCAGGCCTGTGCCGCAGCGAAAGCGGCAACCGGGGAGCCGGTGTATGCGCTGGACGAAGCCTTTCTAGGGGCATTGGCCGCGGGCCTACCTCCGTGTGCGGGTGTGGCTTTGGGGTTTGACCGCCTGCTGATGGCCGTGATGGGATTGCAGGACATTCAGGATGTGCGTGCGTTTAAGGAACAGAAAGGATAGGTATGCAGTATCAGATAGCAGTATTGGCGGGTGATGGCATTGGCCCGGAAGTGATGGTGGAGACGCGCAAGGTGCTAGATGCGGTGTCCGAGCGGTTTGCGTTAGATATGGCATACCACGACTATCCCGTGGGCGGTGCCGCGATTGATGCTTGTGGCGAAGCCCTACCGCCGGAGACACTGGCCGGCTGCGAGGCGGCGGATGCGATCTTGTTTGGATCGGTCGGCGGCCCCAAATGGGAGCATCTCCCGGCGGATGCGCAGCCCGAGCGGGCGGCCCTGTTGCCGTTGCGCAAGCATTTTGCCCTGTTCAGCAATCTACGGCCGGCACGATTGCATAAGGGACTGGAGCATTTGTCGCCGCTACGAGCCGATATCTCTGCCAAGGGATTTGATATTCTGTGCGTGCGGGAGCTGACGGGCGGTATCTATTTCGGCCAGCCAAAGGGACGCAGTGGTTCTGGCGCTGAGGAGGAGGCACTGGACACCATGCGGTATACGCGGGGGCAGATCGAGCGGATTGCCAAGGTCGCTTTTGAGGCGGCACGCTTACGGCGTAAAAAGGTGACTTCGGTGGATAAGGCAAATGTTCTTACCTGTTCCGTATTATGGCGGGAGACGGTTATCGAGGTGGCCCGGCAGTACCCGGATATAGCACTCGAACACATCTATATTGATAATGCTGCCATGCAGCTCTTGCGGCGCCCCGCCGATTTTGATGTGCTGCTGTGCTCGAACCTGTTTGGCGATATTCTTTCGGATGAGATTGCGATGCTGACCGGCTCGATGGGGTTTCTCTCTTCTGCCAGCATTAATGAGAGCAAATTCGGTCTCTATGAGCCTGCAGGCGGCTCGGCACCGGATATTGCCGGGCAGGGCATTGCCAATCCGGTGGCACAGGTGTTGTCAGCCGCGCTGATGTTGCGGTTCAGTTTCGGGCAGGAAGAGGCGGCTACGGCCATCGAACAGGCCGTGGAGCAATTGCTGGCGGCAGGCATGCTGACGGCCGAGCTGTTGCCGCCGGATCGGCGGGAGGAAGCGCGAGGAACGCAGGAGATTGGTGATTTCCTGGCTGACGCTGTA
>CAZRCN010000060.1:0-14209 GCA_964598575.1 uncultured Victivallales bacterium
CTCAGCCTCAGTCAGCGGTTGGTCCCCCAGCGCAAGTTGCATGTCGAACGAAAGCAGCGCATTCTTGTCCAGTGCCGACTGCTTCCTCGTATCTAGCGTAACACTGACCTGCGGGCGGGCACGTTTCCGCCACCAGTTGGGAAGCTGGGCCAGCAGGCCGCATTCCTCATACAGCGGAATTTCCTGTAGAAAGGCATAGGCCTCGTCCGGTGTCCAGACCAGCGGGTGGAATACATCGCCCGTCTCTACAAGATCCGCAATCAATGGGCTACGCGACGCAGCCGCCTGCAAAGGGGATAGCAGCCGGATCAATTCCGGCTTGCGGCGGGAACCGGCATATTCCTTGAGGGCCTGCCCCAGCGGCAACCGCTGGAGCCGACCCGCGCGCGACAATCCAGCCGCATAGGTTGCCATGAAAGCAAACGGGAATTCTTCATCTCCCCGGTTTTCTGCCAGGTGCAGGGTCACCCGCCCGACCCGCGTCCATTGTGGCGCGACCTCCTGCAGAAAAACCGGCAGACCGCCTGCCGACCGGATCTGCTCACCTGCCCAATCGAGCATCCGCTGCCAAAGATCCGTCAGCACGGCAGGCGTCAGGTATTCGCCCCCCTGCATCGGCGGGGCATTGAGCGTCCACTGCGCCAGCTGCGTTGCGTCGGGGTGAGCCACCGCCGACGGTACAAACGCATCCGATTCGGGAATATGACAAAGGGCATGCAGGAAGACGGCGGCAATATCGCGCCAGAACAGCGCCGAGGCATGCACCCCCGGCGGCAGCTTCGCCGCCGCCAGTGCGATCAGACCGGCAACCTCGTGCTCCCCAAACCGTACCTGTACACCACGACACACGCGATCCCTCGCATCGCCCTCGCGGGAGGCTACAAACCCATGCGGCGTCAAGCGCAGTTCCAGTTCTGGTGCTTCAAATTTCATGGCGGCGGCGGGCGCGATCGGCGATGACGTCGATTGCGCGGATGGTGTCGGGCGCAAGTGGCGCGGCAAGCTGCGCGAGACCGGTGCCCTGCCGGGCGTTGCGAACGCCAACGATTACACCGCTGACACCGGGCTCGTGGAGCAGGCGGCTGACGGCCAACTGGCGGACGTCGAGCCCAATCTCCTTGCCGAGTGCGCGCAATGCCTCAATGGCTTGCAGCCAGCGGCGCAGGTGTTCGCCCCGGAAGTCATCCCGCTGGCCACGATGGTCCCCGGGCGGAAAGGTCTTGTCGGCCGTCCAGGTGCCTGAGAGCAGTCCCCGGAAAAGCGGGGAGTAGGCCAGCAGTCCGACACGGTTTTTGCGGCACCAGGGCAGCACCTCCAGCGACGGTTCCGGACGGACAAGCGAAAAGCCGTTTTGCACGCTGTGCAGCGGCAGCCCCGTGGCGACCCACTCGGCCAACGCGGCGGCGTTGAAATTGCTGACCCCGACCGCACGGATCTTGCCGGCCCTCAGGAGCCGGTCGCAGGCCGCCGCCGTCTCGGCTACCGGCTCCGGGGCCGGCCAGTGCAGCTGGAAAAGGTCAATGCAGTCCACGCCCAGCCGAACGAGCTCTGCTTCGCAGTCACGTTCCACCTGGGCAGTTGATCCGCTTTTTACGCGTTCCCCATCCACGATATGCAGCCCGAACTTGGTAAAGACCAGTGGCCGCTTGGACGGTGGGAGTGTCTGTATGACCTTTCCGGTCACCTCGGAGGCTTTGCCCTCGCCATAGACCGGAGCGCTATCGATCCAGTTCACGCCACTATCCAGGGCCGCATGCAGGGCGGCTATGCTATCGCGCTCGTCCTGATCACCCCACATCCAGCCTCCGATGGCGAAAGCACCCGCCCCGATGGGCGTGATGTCGAGATCCGAGCTGCCTACTCGTCGTTTTTTCATTTTGCCGCCTTGTGTTTTGCCCATTTGAACTGGCCCAACGTTTGCCGGTAATGCGGGGGCGCAATGGCATCTAGCGCCTCGCGTCCGAGTCTTTCCCCGAGCTGCTGGTAATAGAGACTTGATGGCTGCAGCCGTCCCTGTTGCTGCTCGTCTGCGGGTGTAGAACCAAGCACCCATGCCATGCCGCCCGGCGGTGCTCCAACCCGGAAACCGGGGGCGATGCAGTTGTAAAAACATGTTTGTGTTCCCGCCCATCCATGTCCCGTGCCAGAGTTATCCCGGAAGCGCGATTCCATGAAGTGCTCACTCTGCACCGTATCAAACAATGTGCCGACCGAATAACGGTGATGCGGACCTGCCGAACTTTTTGTGTCTTTGCCCAGACAATCAACAAACACATTAGGTCCTGCCGTGCGGGCTTGCGTAACAAACTCATGCCGACCCTCGTAGGTCAGGCAGCGCTGCACAAGATTGCGCTGCCCGGAAATCATAAAGGGGTAACGCCGTCCACCTGTGATTCGCGAGGCATGCCCGAGGCTAACACAGTCCTGCACCGTAGCTCCGGTACCCTTTGCTGATACCACCGACCAACCAAAATATTGTGCCGTAATATTGCGGACCCATATGTTTTCGGTATTGCGCTGCAGGACGATGGCATGCCAGGCATGTCGCTCCGAAGCAGACGACCGTTTAGCAGGATCGCCGTATGGATGCCCCGGTACGGGATCCGCAAACTCGGACATCAGCCGGAGGTTTTCAATACCAACCTCATAGACTCTTCCTGGTGCAGCGTACTGGTATATCGCCCCGCCCCCATATTGCTGCTCCATAGGATGTACGACAGGTGCATCAATCGTAACCCGATTACCCGTGATATCTGTAATCTGCCGCTCAAAATAGAGGTCATATGTGCCGGGCTTCCATTGTCGCGTTACATCGATTTTGGTTTCATCCTGGTTCACGGGCACGCGTTGTGTAAAGGCCGCCCAACTCTCGTCCGGCCTTTTGGGAATTCGTTGGGGGTGACTGATCCCACCGCGCTGATAATACAGACCAGGCGCAGGCCCCTCCTTGACCCAGCGTACATCGCGTACCTTTGTCCAGCGCGGCGAAAGGTTGTCGCAGCCGATCGCAGCAATCCAGGCCTCCGTAGAAGGACGATAGAGAACGATGCGGTCCCCAACTTGATACCCCTTGCTTGAGGATACGGAAAACTGATGGGTTCCGACCGGAACGTAGTCATCTGTAATGGCACGGTGTGTCTCCTGCTTGAGGGCAATCCGCGTATTGTTTCCGACAGAAAGAAGTGTGCGCTTATACTTCTGCTCACCATAGCCGGTTGCGACAATGACCGTTCCGTCAGGCCCATCCCCCTCACCTCGCAATACAATCCCGCTATGTCCTATGGACAGAGTGCCATCAACATGATATGTGCCCCGCTGCAAGAGCAGGGCTCCGCGAAAACCACTGGCTTGCACAGGACGCGCGCCGATCCGATCCAAGGCCGCCTGTATCCGCCCGGTATCATCACCCGGCTCTGGCGCAAGTGTCTGCACCACCGGAACAACAGGAATTGGTTTTTCCCCGGCATGATACCCGACATACGAAAAGTCCGGTATTCGGTTGCCTTGCTCGTCACGCGCATATTGCAACTGGCCATCAGCACCGAGCCAAACCACAGAACTGGTTCCCTGCTCCACCCATACCTCTCCCGCACTCACAATGCACAAGCAAAGGAATAAACTAACGCCGCTCCATATTCCGGTCTTCATACTCATCCGCCCTTTCTTCGTTTTGTATAACCTACCAATTCGCATACCGGTCAACAACCCTGCACAGGAAATATCCGCTATCCGGTCCAGGTAGGACCGTCAAGCGCTTTAGGAAAAATCTGGTTCCGGGCTCGTTGTGCTGGACGAATTCGGCATAATGCAGCTAGTGTGTGCGTGGTAACACGGAAACAGGAATATGCCCAATATGAGCAAAAGCACGGAACCATCAGATATACCGGAGCCAGAAGCGCGCACCGCTGCCTCACCCCGCATACCAGAGAAGCTGATCATCATTGCCGGGCGGGGGGCTTACCCGCGGCTACTGGCAGAGTCGGCACGCGCGCAAGGCGTACGGCATATTGCAGCCATCGCCTTCAAACGTGAGACGCATCCTTCCCTTTCGCATGTGGTGGACGAAGTGCAGTGGATTCACCTCGGCCAATTAGCCCAGATGCTGAAGGCTATGCGTACTACGGAGATACCCGTGGCCGTGATGGCTGGCCAGATCACGCCTACCCACCTTTTTACCGTTCGCATGGATGCAGCCCTACTGCGTCTTCTCAAACGACTTCCAACACGTAATGCCGATACCATCTTCAGCGCCGTGGCCGAGGAAATTGCCGGCATCGGCGTCCAGTTGCTCCCGGCATCGCGCTTTATGGAAACCCATATGCCGCAAGAACCCGGCATCCTGACCAAGCGCGGGCCTTCCGCAACCGAGGAGGCCGACATGGCATTGGGCCTCATGGTTGCCCGCACCACCAGCAGCCTCGAAATCGGGCAGACGGTGCTGGTAAAAGAAGGTACCATTCTGGCCGTGGAAGCATTTGAGGGGACGGATGCCACCATTCTGCGTGCCGGCAAGTTGGGCGGGCCGGGTGCCACGCTGGTAAAGATTGCCAAGCCGGGCCATGACATGCGTTTTGACATTCCGGTCATCGGAACCCGTACGGTACGCTCCATCCGCAAGGCCGGCGTATCTGCCGTTCTGGTTGAGGCCGGGCGAGTCATCCTACTCGAACGCGACCTCGTACTCGACCAACTGAATCGGCTCGGTGTAACATGTAAGGTAAAGGAGACAAACCATGACTGATTCCCCTCTTCGCACCGGCGTTATTGGCGTCGGTAGCCTCGGCCAATGGCATGCCCGGATCTATTCCGAACTCGCAGAATGCGAGCTCGTTGGCGTGTACGATACCGACCCCGCCCGCGCCGCTGAAATTGCCGGACGCTACCATACCCAGCCGTTTACCTCCATCGACAAGCTCGCCCGTAGCGTTGATGCCGTCAGCATCGTGGTCCCCACGAACAAGCACTATGCCATCTTTGAGCAACTACTCCCTACCGGCGTCCATATGCTGGTCGAAAAACCGATTTCGGCCACCTATGATGAGGCCGAGCGGATGGTTGCGCTAGCCGACAAACATGACCGTATTTTGCAGGTTGGCCACGTGGAGCGGTTTAACCCGGTCATGACGTTTCTGCACGAAAATCTCTCGCGGGCGCGTTTCATTGAAGCCACCCGCCTAGCACCATACCCGCCACCCCGCGACAATGCGCCCCCGCGCGGCACCGAAGTCAGTGTTGTCCTGGATCTGATGATTCACGACCTAGACATCATCCTGCGAATTGCCAATTCGCCGGTTCGCGCGGTCCACGCCACTGGTGTTGCGGTCCTGAGCCCTACCGAGGATATTGCCAATGCCCGCATCCAGTTCAAAAACGGCTGCGTGGCTAACGTCACGGCCAGCCGTATCAGCCAGGACAAACTTCGTAAAATTCGCGTGTTTCAGGATGACACCTACCTTTCGCTCGACTATATGACCCAGACCGGGCAACTTTGTAAGCGAAGCGCGAAGGGCATCGAGGCAATGCCGGTTCCGATTGACAAGTCGGAACCTCTGGCGGCGGAACTGGCTTCTTTTGTCTATTGCGTCCGGCATCGCCACGAACCGATTGTAACGGCCCGCCATGGAACCGAAGCCCTGCGCCTGGCCATCTCCATCTGCCAGACGATCCGGGAGAACCCCTCGTGAAAGGCGGCGTGCTGGTAATTGCCGGAGAACACTCCGGAGATGCTCGCGCCGCCGAAATCATTGCGGCTCTCCGCCCCACACGCCCCGATCTGCCCTGGTTCGGGGTCGGCGGCCCTCTTATGCGCGCACAGGGCGTCGAAACACGCTATGATATCGATGACATGGACGTTATGGGCATCGGGGAAGTGCTACGGCGCTACCCCTTCTTCAAGCGGGTGTTTAACGAAGTGCTTGCCTGGGCCGATGCCCGCCAACCGGAGCTCGTCCTACTCGTCGATTATCCCGGCTTCAACTTGCGGTTGGCACGCAAACTACACGCCAAAGGCTTCAAGGTCGTCTTTTATATCTGTCCCCAGGTATGGGCCTGGAACCGCGGACGTATCCCCAAAATGGCCGAGTGCCTGGATCATTTACTCACCATCTTTCCGTTCGAGCACGAACTGTTTGTAGACACACATTTACCAGTCACCTATGTGGGGCACCCGCTCGTGGACAGTATCGAAGCGTTTCTGAAGCAGCCATCCTTCCCATTACCCTGGAACCATGCCATGCACAGGATTGCGCTTCTGCCGGGTAGCCGTCCGCAGGAGATTGATCGTTTGATACCCGTCATGCTTTCAGCCGCAACGCTGCTGGACATGCGCATCCCTGATTGCACCTTCCTCGTGGCAGCCGCCGGAAAAAAGCAGGAACAGCAGATTCTGGATCTGCTTGCGGAATACCCTACCGTCCCACCCGGCCTATCCGTCGTGCCCGCGCACACCCGTGATATCATCGCCCAGGCGGATGCAGCGATGGTCTGCTCCGGCACGGCAACACTCGAAACTGCCTTGCTCGGCTGCCCCATGGTCGTATGCTATAAAACCAGTTTGCTTACCTACTGCCTGATGCGACCTTTTATCCGAGTACCAAATATCGGCATGGTGAACATCGTGGCCGGTCGGCAAATCTGCCCCGAATGCATTCAGCGGGATGCAACCCCCGGAAACCTGGCGCAAGAGATCGAGGCGATTGTACGGCCAGGTACCCGGCGGTTAGACATGCTGCACGACCTCACGGATGTCAAAAACCGCATGGGTGTTGGTGGTGCCGCCGCAAATGCCGCAGCCGTTCTGCAGGGCTTTCTGGCTCCAACTACCGACGGCAACAGCTACAACTGGCAGTAACGGCCAGCCCCCCTTACCGTGCAAACATGGTGCCGGCGCCAAAACGGAGTTTGATGCCCTCCACAATCGCGTAGAGCGATGGGGTTAGCAGCAACGCAATCAGCGTCGCATAGACAATGCCGAATCCCAGCGACAGCGCCATCGGGATCATGAAGCGTGCCTGGACAGACGTCTCAAAAATCATTGGTGCCAATCCGAAGAAGGTCGTGGCTGACGTCAGGAGTACGGGCCGGAACCGTTGCACGGGACCTTCCAGCACCGCCTGCCCCAGCGACATGCCTTCCCGCCGCAACCGGTTGATCGTATCGACCAGGATCAGGTTGTCATTCACCACCACGCCGGATAAGGCCACAATCCCCATGATACTCACAAAACTCAGGTTGTACCCCATCAGCATATGCCCGAGTATCGCCCCGGTAAACCCAAACGGAACCGCACTCAGAACAACCGCTCCCTGGCAGTAACTACCAAACGGTACCGCAAGCAAAGCATAAATCAGCAGTACAGCAGCCGCAAACCCTATACCAATCGCTCGAAAAGAATCACGCTGTTCACGGCGTTCCCCCTCAAAGCTAAACTGGAGACCTGGATACTGTGCGGCCAACTCCGGCAAAAACGAATCCCGCAAGGCCGCAATCACCTCACCCGCACTGGTCCGGTTGATATCGATATCCCCGGTAACAGACAGAACACGCCGCCCTGCCTCCCGACGGATCACGTCATAGGAGCGCCCACGCTCCGTCCGAACGGCATCTCCAAAGGCCATCTCCCCGCCATGCGGCAACCGCAAGACCAAGCGCTGCAAGGACTGCTCCGAGCGGCGTTCCGCCTCTGGCAGCCGCACCATAATCCGCAACTCATCCCGTCCCCGTTGCTGGCGTGTAACTTCCACCCCATAAAACGCGGCGCGTACCTGCCGCCCCACATCTGCAGCCGTAAGCCCACGTAGACGCGCCTCGTCCCGCACCTCGTACGCGATCTCCGGCTTCCCGCTGGCAACGCCGTCATCAACCTCCAGGACACCATCAAATCCCTGCAATACCTCCGCCACCTCACGCGCAACCTCCTCCGTTATATCCGGATCACGGTGGCTAAGCTGGACATCTATCGGTTTCTGACTGGAAGGACCGATCGTGTACCGGAACGTCAAGGACTCTACCCCGGGTATACTGCCGACCGCCTGTCGCCAGCGCCGCGTGAATTCCGATGCCGGAAACCCGCGAACATCCAGTGGCTGCAGATACACCATGACCCCGACAAGATGGCTGCCGCTTTGTGTGCCGCGGGACATCGGCCCCCCGCCACTTGCCTCTGCGCCAACGGAGGTTTGGATGCCAAGCCCCGCCTTCTCCCCCCCCAGATCTTCCAGCAGCGCCAGTGCTTTGGCTTCAAGTTCTCGAGACACCAGCCGCGTTGCTTCCATAGGTGCTCCGAATGGCAGAACCGCCGATGCCACGATACGATCCGATTCCACTTGCGGGAAAAACCTGAAACGCATGTGCCCCCCCCGCAGATAACCAATCGTGAGAAGCAACGCGGCCAGTCCTAGCGAGAGGGTGATATACCGATACCCCAGCGCCAACCGCAGCGTGGGACGGTAGCAGCACCGGATAAACCAAGCCAACCCTCGCGAGAACAAACGCTGGGGGGCATCCAAAACACGCCAGAAGCCTGCCGCCCGCTCTGACCCTTGGTGCGCAAGATGCGCCGGCAAAATCAGCAATGCCTCTACGAGCGAAATCACAAAAACCAGTACCATGATAACGGGGATATTGCGCCAGATCTTGCCCTGTGCCCCCGGCACAATGAGAAGCGGGAATACGGCCGTGATATTCGTGATAATCGAAAGCACGACCGGTACGGCCATCTGACGCGCCCCTTGAATGGCTGCATCCAAATAGCCGAGCCCCTCCTCACGCAACCGATACACGTTCTCCCCCACCACGACGGCATCATCCACGACAATCCCCAGCGAAATAATGAAGGCAAACAACGAAATCATATTGATGGAGACATCGGCTTGCGGCAAGAACAGCAAGCTTCCAAGAAACGAGATGGGGATACCGAGCATAACCCAGAAGGCCAGCCGCACCTCAAGGAACAACCCTAGAATCAACATGACCAGAACGAGGCCAAGCCCTGCATTCCGCAGCAACAGGTTGACACGTTCGCGGTATAGATCTGATCGGTCAGCGGCAATGGTAAGCGTAACCCCCTCCGGAAGTTGCGGCCGGAATATCTCCACGTAGGCATGTACTGCCTCGCTGATATCCAACGGCTTTTCCTCGCCTGTTCGGTAGACCTCCAGTGCAACGGCCCGCTCCCCGTTGAAATACAATTCTTGATCGGTCTCAGCAAATCCATCCCGCACTTCACCTAGGTCCCCCGTCCGCCACACCACGCCGCCCGGAGACGTTCGTAGGGGTATATTGCGATACGCGGCGGCTGTATCCCGCCGATCCGTAAGCCGCAGCAACACCTCCCCACTGCGCGTCTTGATGCCGCCGCCTGCCAAATCCAACGACGCACCTCCCAATGCCTGGGCAATCTCCGGCAATGACATCTGCTGTGCCCGCAGCGCATCATGCGGAATCTCGATTGCCAGTTCCACCGGAGGTAACCCACCCAGATCAATCGTGGAAAGCTCCGGGCGCAGCAGCAACGCATCCCGGGCACGCTCACCCAATTCCTTTAGCATCGAAACGGACATATTACCGGAAATAAGTAGCGTCAGGACCCGGCTTCGCGAGCGCACCAACTGCACCACCGGGCGCTCGGCATCCAGCGGAAAGGTTACGATCCGATCCACCGCGCTCTTGATGTCCTGCAGCACCTCGTTACCGTCTGCCGACAACTCCAGTTCCGCGTTGAGAATCCCGACGCCCTCATTAGCTTGGGAGGTAATACGTTTAACCCCATCAACGGTACGCGTAGCCTCTTCCACCACCAGCAGAATGCCTTCCTCAATGTCAGAAGGACTAGCCCCCGGATACACAACCGAGACCGTCACAAGATCCAGATCAAATTCGGGAAAGACCTCTTGCCGGATCTGTCCGACCATGGCAAGGCCACCCAGCAGAAACAGCAGCATCAGCAAATTAGCCGCAACAGAGTTACGGGCCATCCAGCCGATCAGCCCGTGACGGGCCTTGACGGGGGCATCACTCATTCAACGCCTCTCCCTCCTCGACAAGCAGGGGCATACCCTCCACGGCAGCAACCAACGGGCTTACAATGATGCGAGCATCCCTCGGCAGCCCCGAGCCAACCACAACCACATCATCACGGGTCAACAGCAGCTCCGGCATCCGTTTCTCCAGCCGATCTCCCTCACCGGCAACCCAGACCTCCTTGTCGTCATGGAGTGCACGACGGGGAATCAGCAACACATCCTGCAATTCGCGCCCCGGTAGCATGCAGCGCCCATACATACCCAATAGTAATGGTTGCATATCCCCATCGTCATGTAGCGGATCCGGAATCTCGACCAGTACACGAGCCATATTCCCGTCCACATCCCCCAGAACTCGTATCATCTTACCCTCGCGCGTGAATGTGCCCCCGCCCGTATGGACATGCACCGCAACAGGTGGCTCTCCTGCAAAGCGGCCATTTGCCGTGGTCTCCGGCAACCAGCGCAATTGGCCCGGCGGAAACGCAGCCTCCAGGTGGAAGCGATGTATCGCTGCCAGCTCGGCCACCATCGCCTGCGGGGAAACCACCGAACCGACATCCACGCCCTTCGCCAGCAAAACAGCATCAAACGGCGCATGTAATTGCGTCCGGTCCAGATTACGCTGTGCCCGTCCCACCGCTGCCTGTGCGGCAGCAACCGCACTACGCGCTGCCTTTACTTGTGGTTCGCGTAAGGCAATACGCCGCCCGGCACCCTCGGGTAAAGTTTCACCCGACTGCAACAACTCATCCTCGGCAGCTTGCTGCCGCTGTATGTCCAGATCCAACTGCAGGTTTGCTTGTGCCAACCGGCTCTGTGCCTCTGCCAAGGCCGCCTCATAATCCTCGCGCTCCAACGCTACGAGTAGTTCCCCTTTCCGGAAACGTCCCCCCGCTTCCCATTCCGGATGCAGCGTGGTAACACGTCCGCCCACCTCTGCCCGCAACACGACATGCTGGGCTGGCTGCGCCTGCCCCATTGCCTCGATCTCGGGAGTAAAAGTGGTTAGCACGGGCGCAACAACACGCACGGATGTTACCCGCTCCGGTTGTTTCCGGCGCTGTGCCTCCGGACGCGAGGCAATCAAACGCTGGGCGCCATAAAGAGCCCCCGCCAATACCAGTATGGGTAGTACATACTGCCAGATCCGTTTCCCAATGCTGCCGTTATCCATTAGTAGTCCTCCCCGTTCTGATCCATTGCGGAACCAGCCGTTGCCCGCCCGAATTGTACTTGATACGTCAGATGCTGCCGCCGCGCACGTAACAGGCTGCGCTGCAGTTGATACACGCGCTGCTGGGCTGTCAGGACGTTCAAGTATTCAACCAGCCCGTTGCGGTAGCGCTCTTCCGACAGCGACCACGTATTCTGCGCAGCCTGCAACTCTGCCTCTAACCGCGCCACCGTCTGTTCCTGCGACCGCGCCAGCATATCCGCCTCGCGCACTTCCTGCTCAGCTTGCAAGACCGTATTCGAATACGATGCCTCCTGTTCCGCGAGCACCTCGCGGGCGCGGGCAGCCTCCGCCCGCAAACGACCTCCATCAAAAACCGGTACGGAGACTTGCAGTAGGCCTTCCCCCGTGAACCGATCAAAAAGGGCATCAGCTTGATCCTCACGCGTAGCGCCCTGCACGGAAAGCTGTACCGAAGGCAGACGCGAACGAACCGCACGGGCCTGCTCCGCCTCAGCCGCTTGCAGCCTGGCTCCTGCGGCACGCACATCCGGCCGTGCGGCAATCCACGCGGATACAGACGCGCTATCCGGAAATTCGACCGGCGCCGGCAGGGCAACATCTTCCTCTTCCGGCTCCCTCGAAAATGCCGTGGGAGAACGCCCCACAAGAACGGCCAACCGGTACTGGCTCAGCGATATCGTTGCGCGTGCCGATGGCAGCAAGGCATCAATGCCAGCCACAAGCTCGCGCTGCTGGTACACCCCCAGCAAATCACCGAGCCCCCTGCGATAGCGTGCTTCAACCGCCTCAAGTGCCGAACGGGCCGTTTCGAGCTGCTGCTCCAGTAAGGCAACATTCAAGTGGCCCTCCTGCAGTGACAACCAGGCATCGCATACCGCAGCAGCCACACTCACGGCAACCACCTCCGCCTCGTAGGCCCCGGCATCCCGCAGCCTCTCCGCGCGCGAAACAGATGCCGATATCCGCTGCCACAGATCGATTTCATACGAAACGGCCGCACTTACGCCCCACACATCTTCGGTTGCAACCGACCCTTCGCGCAGTTGACGCGCCTGCCCGGCAAACCCCGTTACTTGCCCCTGTGGGAAGCGAGCCGCTTGCGTCGCACGCAGCAGGTACCCGGATTGTTCCAGCCGACGCCAAGCCGTCTCCAGCGAACGATTGCCCGTGAGCGCTTCTGCCACCAAAGCTTCCAGCTCGGGTTCCGAAAACATGCGCCACCACGGACGGTGCGCATCAACCCCCAGCATTGCCTGCGGATCATCGGCTTCTGCTTGCGCATCGATGGCCGGATAAGCAGGCGACTGCTGCCCGAGTTCCCCGGGAGCAAGGACACGCTGTCCGCGCACACAACCGGATGTTATCACCAACACCACCAGCAAGGCGCGGCAGCCTGCGACAAAGACCCTTTGCTTTTCTGTATACATTCGCCCCCACGACCATCATTGCTGCATCAAACCGATTCGTACCACATTCAGGATTCTTACACCCGCAGGATCCCCTTACAAAAGCTTTTATTGTGCCGCCGCTTTTACGTCGTGCTCCGCCGGTCAGCCCCGACCATCTCCATCACGACTTGCTCCCACACAAACAGGTTTTCAGGCCGGTTCCCGCACGTGCTGATATCCTTGAGGACGATATCGCAAGAGCAGCCGTGCCGATTGGCAGCATCCAGGATTCGGCCGATTTCCTTACGTAATTCGGCTACATCCACGCGATCTCCTGCCACGGCCGCAGGGTTGGGCTTTACAGCCATGACATACCGCTTGCCAATGACCTCAGCCGCGTGGTCCACATCCGCCCAGGGTGTGATCGAAATCTTTCGCAAATGCGGGATTTTCTCGACAATATCGATTTTTCCATCGAGCGGTTCACAGCACCCGTAGTACACGAGTCCGCATTGTCCCACCGTCTCCGTCATATAGGCAATGTCGAATTCGTCATGCATCTCCTTGGAAACATGCGCAAAAATCTGGGCAGCCCCTCTGCCCCAGATGTCAGCACGGGTTGCCTTCCCGCCCTGATACGATGCGGTCGGCAAGTCGTTGGTGCGCGCGGTAGTACAATGCAGCGATTGTGGATACGGATCGAAAAGCCCCAGTGCCTCCATCTGATCCAAACGCGACCGGGCAACATCTGTAAGGAGACGCATCGTGCGATGCATAAAATCCGGACGATCCATCAAATCCATCAACAGGTTCGTCACACCACGATATCGAGCGACCTGGTCCCACGTCGTTACGCCAAAATACGGCACCCCGCACAGCTTTACGGGCAGCACATCCCCCAGCAGATCGCCCAATCGCTGCAACGCCTTCAGCGATGCCTCTTCGTCGTAGGTAATCTCCGGCATATGAATGTTGTCCAGATCCGCATCCGTTGCCAGAACATCCTCATACGCATGTGCCACAATACCTTGATCCGCATGCTGCTGCAGCGTCTCCTCCCTGACCTGCAGCCCACAACCACTATCACGGATTTTCTTGGACACCCCAAGGTAGGGTCGAACAATCATATCACCCGGCATATGCTCGGCCTGATACAAGGTCCGGCGTAAACGCCGCTCCAGATTGCGCCAAACCGGATCGGCACAGGCCAGCTGCAGCAATTCCTCGCTGCGCTCCAGTTCGCCCCAGGGGATCTCATCGATCAGCACGACCGGTCGCGCCGCCTCCAGATCATTCACCTGCCGGTGCAAGCGGTACGCTTCCAGATTTCGGTCGGTCTGCGATAACGCATAATACCGCTGTGCCAACCCCCGAAGTATCTCACGATCTGTCATAGCATCTCCTCTTCCCCTTGCTCGTTCTGTCAAAAGTTGACAGAACATTTTCTTTATAAACATCTGTTTACCAATAGGTTAGACTGCTCTAAGCCTTCTCCCCCATTTTCCCCTCTATTTCCCCTCTATATCGGTGCACGATTACGGGCGACGATTACGATGGACGATTGGTGCTTCGTTTTCCTCGTAATCCGTAATCGTCGC
>CAZRCN010000061.1:0-7258 GCA_964598575.1 uncultured Victivallales bacterium
GCACCCCGGGGTTGGGGCTAGCCAGTTATTGCAATGCAAACTACTCTAGGTTTGCAAGCGTGGACATGAGGAATTTCGCAGTTCAATCTCATGTAATACCCAATTGAAGGCAGCTGCTTCCCCCTATAGATTGGCAGCGTTACAACATGATACGAAAGGAGAACCGCAGATGAAAGAAAGAACAGCGAGCGCACAGTGGAACGGAAATCTGGAACAAGGAGAAGGGCGCATCACATTTGGAGAGGGAAGGTTTGACGAGCCATACTCCGCATCCTCGCGCTTTGGGGATGACAATCAGACCAATCCGGAAGAGTTGCTTGGGGCTGCCCATGCGGCCTGTTTTTCCATGGCCTTGTCAGGCGCGCTCGTAAAGGCGGGAAACGAGCCATCACAAATTCATACGGATGCAACGGTTCGGATCGAAAAGCAAGGTGATGGATTCTCGATACCCATCATAAAACTCAAGACGGAAGCTGCTGTGCCAGACATATCGGTTGAAGCGTTTAACGAAATTGCAGAAAATGCCAAGAACGATTGTCCCGTCTCCAAGGCTCTAGCCACGTGTGAGATTAAGCTGGAGGCCACATTGCTGTAGTCACGCGGCGCCCCCCTTGTTAACCCACATATGCCGGTCATGTGCAGTGGCGAGTTATCATGCTTCGCAGCAAGGGGGGTGTGAGCAGGCAGGTGCCGAAGACAACCACAAACATGGCCGTAAAGAGCTGTGCATCGACAGCCCAATCACCCATCTGATGTGCGCCGCCGATGATGATCATCGTGATTTCGGCACGAGGGACCATGGAGAGGCCCAAGGTTAGGCCACTGCCCGGTGTCGTGATAGCCAGGCTCGGCAAGAGCGTTCCGATAAGTTTCCCCAGGAAAGCGGTCACGAGTAGGGCTCCAGCCAAGCCCCATGCTTGTCCAATGGCCGTAACATCGACCTGCAATCCGATGCCGATAAAGAAAAAAGGCACAAAAAAATCCTGGATCGTGGTGTAGGGGGTTTGTGTTTCAATGGTATCGCGGTTGCGACTGAAGGCGAGGCCTGCAAAGAAGGCGCCGATTGCGACGGAGAAGCCCATGATGCCAGCGAGGCCCGCGATGATGATGCCGATACTGACAACACTGATCACGGTATCCGTGCCGGATTCGCTCCTTTCGAAAAAGCCTATGAGGGGTTTTTCGGCATAGCGGGCGAACATGTAGCAGGCTGCGCTTAGCACAACCAGCTTGCTGAGGACAAACACGATGGTCTTTGTGAACAGCCATCCAAGAGGAGCCGATGCAGCGGCTTGCGCGGTGTCGCGTGCCTGGGCATCCCCGAACCGCTCACCCAGTGCAGGCAATAGGGCAAACAGAACGGCGACAAAGATAATGCCGGATATGTCATCCAATTCGGCGGTATCAACAAACAATTGTCCATCGTCGGTTTCGATTGCATCATTGCTGGCCCATATATCGGCAGGCACACCAATGCTTGTGGCCGTCAGGGCAATGCCGACAATCATGCTGGATACCATATCGACGCCCAACCAGAAGGCCACAGCAAAGCCCGTTAATCCACTGACAAGGACGTTGCCGATCCAAATCAGGCTGGCACCTTTGAAATGGCCAAGCAGTTTATGCAGATCACTCTTGAGACCTACCGTGAAGAGCAGCGCGATAATTCCGATCTTGGATAGCAATTCGAAGACCGAATGGGCACGTTCAGGCATAAACCCCACCTGCTGATCCATGGTTCCTACCAACACGCCGATCAGCAGGTATCCCATCAGTGCGGGCAGGCGCAAGCGTACGAACAATGCCTTGATCAACAATGCCAGCACAACCAGGCCGCCGATGGCGATAACCAGTAGGTGTAGGTGTACGGATGATTCTGTCATCGTGCAATCGCGCGGTTGTAATTCTTGCTTCAGGCAACCGTTCCAACGCGGCAATGCGGCTGCGGCGTACGGGGAGGGGTCAGCACAAGTTGCCAGAGTTGGGTCTGCCGTGCCCGGAAGGTAGCGGCACAGGAGAGCAGGTAGTACTCCCACATGCGTTTGAAACGTTCGTCATATTTTTTCGCCAAGTCCGGCCAGGCCTGCTGGAAATTCTCGTTCCACGCCAATAGGGTCTTCTCATAGTGGGGGCCAATGTTATGTACGTCCTCCAGCACGAAGCGCCCTTCCAGGGCTGCGGTCATCTGCGCCATACTGGGCAGCATGCTGTTGGGAAAAATATATTTATCCAGCCAGGCATCCGTGCCATTGCGCTTGGATGTGTTGCTGCCGATCGTGTGCAGCAACATGGTGCCGTCGGGTTTCAGGCAGCGATGTGCCACCTCGAAGAAGGTCTGGTAATTCTTGTAGCCGACGTGTTCGAACATCCCGACGGAGACGATCTTGCTGAACTGGCCCTCTATGGTGCGGTAGTCCTGTTTCTTGAACCGGATCGGAAGATCCTGGCCCTTTTCACGACAAAGCTGCAGTTGTTCGTCGGAAATGGTGATGCCGGTCACCTTGCACCCATAATGTTCCGCTGCATAGCGGGCCAGTCCACCCCAGCCGCAGCCGATGTCGAGCAGGTGATCTTCGGGCGTGAGCCCTAGCTTCCGGCAGATCAGTTCGAGTTTGTTTTCCTGGGCTTGGTTCAGATCGTCGGTTTGGTCAAAAAAGGCACAGCTATATTGCATGTACGGATCCAGAAAGGCCTCGAACAAGTCGTTGCCGAGATCGTAGTGCTGTTGTGCAACCACGCGACTGCGGGAGAGGGATTGCATATTACAAAGGCACCACAGGGCGGCGTCCCGTACCTGACGGATGTTCGCCCCCAGATGTTGCGTTGCCTTGGCCTGCAAGAGACGGCTGATCAACTGGTCGATGCGTTCGCAATCCCACCAGCCATCCATATAGGCCTCACCGAAACCAAGGCTTTTCTCGCACAGCACGCGGTCATACAGCCGTTCGTCATATACACGCACATCCCAGGCCTGATCACCATTCAGGCGAATACCGGCTTTATCCAGCACTGTTTCTATCATTTTCTTTTTCATGACCGCGCTCCTTCTCTCTGCATGGTTCCCCTTGCGAGACATTCCAATATCCTTTCCGACACTGTGGCGGAGGGAACAGTCGTGCGCCAATCAGGGAACCCCTGAAAATATGCTCCAAAAAACCTGAGGCGGGTACATGCAAACACCGACTGCCCATCACGTTTTTCGCACGTCAGACTCAGGGTATCGCCGGATGTTCATTCGGTTGCGGCTGTTGCAGAGTGGGCTGCAGTTCAAGGCGCAATGTGTAGATGCAAACGAAAGGAGGCATATGAAGTAGAGGCTTACAAACCGCATACCAAAACCTGAATACGAAATATATGGTGAAAGCAGAAAACAAGGAAACAAGGAGAAGAAGCTGCATACAATGAAACGAATGATGAGTTTGGCGATTGCAGTAGCTATGGGCGTGTGCCTGCTGTCCGTTGTGTCGCAAGCGATGGAAAAGGATCCGTACACCAAGCCCGATGGCAGTTGGATCAGCATCAGTGGTACGGCTGTCGGCACCGAAGCACATGAAGGCTTTACGCTGGATTATGGTGAAGGCACCGTGTTTGTCGAGATGGATGACTGGGATTGGTATGATGAAAGTCGGGCCATTCTCGAGGGCGACAAGGTAACGGTCTATGGCAGGGTCGACGACGATCTCTATGAGACGACCTCGATCGAAGCCAGTAGCGTCTACGTGGAAGATCGCAACACGTACTATTACGCCAGTGCGGCCGATGAGGAAGGTGCTCCCTATGTAAACTACTGGGTTACCTCGGTGCCGGTTGTCATCGGTGAAACGGTTGTACGCGGAACGGTCACCAGCAAGTCCGGCCGTGAGTTCACGATTGACACGGGACTGCGGAAGCTGACGGTCGATACCATCGAAATGGGCTACAATCCCCTCGATGACGTCGGCTACCAGCAGATTGACGTGGGCGACTATGTCAGCGTCACGGGCAATATGGATCTGGACTTCTGGGGGAACCGCGAGTTGACGGCCGATAGCGTCATTACGCTCGTCGAAGACTAAGCAGAACCACTGCTACGATCCCGAACGCCCGGCCCGTCCATGACGGCTCGGGCGTTTTTTTGTGCCTGTTTTCTTGAACCTGAGGGTTTTGGAAGTGCTAAATCGGGGCTTAACCGATGTTCGGGATGTCATGCTTTTGGTTATATCTTGGCACACATCCTTATGGAAACAGCATAGAGAGGGAGGTTATGCGTAAAGAAACACCCTGGTATATTCGCGAAGCGTCGGACGTAGTGGAGGCACTGGATGCATCCCGTGATGGACTGGGTAGCGACGAAGTGCAGGCGCGACAAGAGCAATACGGTCCGAACCGTGTGCGCGAGCAAAAGCGCGTCAGTGCCTGGACGATTCTGCTCAACCAGTTCACGAGTCCGCTGATATATGTGCTGCTGGGGGCTTTGGTTGTGACACTTTCGATCCAGAGCTGGGCGGATGCAATTGTGATTGGTGCGGTGTTGCTGATCAATGGCACGATCGGTTTTATACAGGAATACAAGGCGGAATCGGCGGTACAGTCGCTGATGGATATGGTGTCTGCCTCGTCACAGGTACTGCGCGACGGCCGCGAGCAGGAGGTGGATAACGCCGAATTGGTGCCCGGCGATATAGTTTTGCTGCAGGCGGGTAGCATGGTCCCCGCTGATGTACGCTTACTCGACAGCAAGGGGCTGCAAGTGAATGAAGCTGCCCTGACGGGGGAATCGGTTCCGGCCTCGAAGGTGACAGATGCCATGCAGGACGCCGATGAGAAGCTCCCGCCTGCGGAGCAGGAAAATATGGCCTTCATGGGTACGGCCGTCACCAGCGGTCAGGGACGCGGTATCGTCGTGGCCATTGGACGTGACACGAAAATTGGTGAAATTGCCGAATCGGTACAGGAGGCAGGTGAGACGACCAGTCCCCTGCAGATGCGCATCAACCGGCTGGCACGCTGGATTACGGTTGCAATCTTGAGTATTGCTGCCATCTCGTTCTTGACAGGTGTGCTGCTTGGGCGTGATATGCTGGATATGTTGTTGACGGCTGTGGCGCTCTCGGTGGCTGCCATTCCGGCGGGGCTGCCGATTGTCGTGACGGTAGCACTGGCGATCGGGGTGCACCGGATGGCCAAACGGCAGGCAATCATACGAAACCTGCATGCCGTCGATACGCTCGGAAGCTGCAGCGTGATTGTCTCGGACAAAACCGGCACCCTCACTGAAAACAGCATGACCGTACAAAAGATCTATGCGGGGGGGCAAGCGGTTGGCCTGAACCGATCGGATGATAGGCATCTGGCGGAGCAGGGGGCCTTGCGCTACACGCTGCTTACGGGACTGCTCTGCCACGGGGAGGCACTTGATCTGGAGGCGGAACGTGGCGACCCGATGGAGATTGCCCTGGTGCAGGCTGCCCAGCAAGCCGGGTTGGCGTACAACAAGCTGGCCAAGGCATACGAGCGACAAGACACCGTACCGTTCCGGACCGAGCAGCGCTTTATGGCAACGATACATGCAGCATCGGACGAAGAAGAGGAGCCGCTCGTCTTGGTCAAAGGTGCCCCGGAGCGGCTTCTGGAGATGTGCGATTCGCAGATGACCCGGAATGGTGAGACCGAAGAGCTGGATGGCACCGGTATCAAGGAGAAGCAGCAGGCAATGGCCGACGAGGGACTGCGTGTGCTGGCCATGGCCATCGGGCACGGCCAGGAGGCTGCAGGCAGTATTCAGTCGGATGAGCCGCACGGGTTCTGTTTTGTCGGTATGCAGGGACTACTGGATCCGCCGCGGGAAACTGCGGTCAAGGCCGTGGATCAATGCCATGAGGCCGGCATCCGTGTGATGATGGTAACCGGCGATCAGGCGGTCACGGCAGCACGCATTGGCGAAACCGTGCATCTGGGCGGAACGGTGAAATGGCGCAAGCAGTACGCTGAGCCGGAGCGCGAAGGGGATCGACTCAAAGCTGTCAGCGGCCGGGACCTACAGGACATGCCTGATGACGAGTTTGATGACCTGCTGCGGCGTACGGCCGTCTACGCGCGCGTAGAGCCAAATCAGAAGCTGCGTATTGTCGAGCGGTTGAAGGAGATGCAAGAGATTGTTGCGGTTACCGGCGATGGCGTGAATGATGCGCCGGCCCTCAAATCCGCCCATCTGGGGGCGGCCATGGGCAGCGGAACCGATGTGGCGAAAGAGGCCAGTGATATGGTCATTACCGACGACAACTTTGCCAGCGTCTACGGCGCTGTGGAAGCCGGGCGGACCGCCTTTCGCAATGTGCGCATGGCGACCTTTTTCCTGCTAAGTACGGGGGCCGCGGATGTTCTGATCATTCTTTCGGCGCTGGGGTTTGGCTGGGCACTACCCCTGTTGCCGGCCCAGATTCTCTGGTGCAATGTCGTCACCAATGGCATTGCCGATGTGGCACTGGCCTTTGAACCGGGCAACAAGGCGCTTGTGCGTCGCCCACCACGCCCCAAGGCCGAAGGTGTCCTGAGTCGGCTTCTGATCGAACGACTGGCTCTCGTGGGGGTCTGGCTTGCCCTCGGTACCTTGGCGGTGTTCTATTGGCAGTGGGGGGGGCAGGAAGCAAACCTGACGCTAGCGCGCACGGCTGCGCTGACAACCTTGGTGCTTTTCCAGAAGGTCCATGTGTTCAACTGCCGGAGCGAGTGGAGCTCGATCTTCACCACTTCGCTGCTGGCCAACAAGATGCTTCTGTTAGGGGTGCTGGCTTCCCTGCTGGTGCACATTGCCGCCATCTATACCCCGCTCACGCAGGATCTGCTGCGCTTCAAGCCGTTGACGCTAGAAATCTGGGCGGTGTCGCTGGCCGTAGCCCTGACAGCCATTATCGTCAACGAACTGCACAAGAGGTTCCGGGTGGTGCACGAACCGGATGATGCGTAGGCAACCGACATAGGGAATATCGCAGGTTGTTTTCATCCTGTGCCTGATAGCTATTGCCCTTGCTGCGGGGTAG
This sequence comes from uncultured Victivallales bacterium, assembly GCA_964598575.1. Classification (GTDB taxonomy): domain Bacteria; phylum Verrucomicrobiota; class Kiritimatiellia; order UBA8416; family UBA8416; genus T3Sed10-140. Next base: position 7,020 of record CAZRCN010000061.1, read on the forward strand.
GCTGCGGGAAGTATTACAGCGGAATATGCACTGGGGCGTAGCCGCACTCTGACCGCCAACAGAAAAGGAATGAAGATGAAACCAATCCGGAACGCACATCGCTGCGGACTCGTGACCGAAGGCATTGCCATGATCGTGCTTGGCCTTGCTGCTATCCTACTGCCTGTATTTGCAACATTGGGCATTACGTTGCTGATCGGGGTGATTCTCCTGCTGGCGGGATTCCTGAAGATGATGCG
>CAZRCN010000061.1:7358-10445 GCA_964598575.1 uncultured Victivallales bacterium
TACTCTTGCTCCTGAGCTGGCCGAGTAGTGCGGCGTGGGCCATCGGCCTGTTAGTAGGCATCAACCTGCTGTTTACCGGGGTATGGCTCTTGCTGGTATGTTCTGCCAGTCGGACCTTCCCCGAACTCGAGTTACCGGATCACATCCCCGAAGCCGTTTAGGCCGACTGACAGGATGAGCAGAAGTAGCTGGTGCGACCTGCAACTTTCTTGTGCGAAAGCTTCTGATGGCAGCGGGGGCAGCTACCATCCTTGTGCCGATGAGCGAGCAGGTAATGCTTCGGTATATCTCGTTGCGCGCGGTGGGCACGCGCCAAGGTACGGCAAATCCTGCGGGCAGGTCCGAAAAGGTCACGCAAGGTATTTTCCTTGAGATCCGCGATTTCGGTATCGGGCGGCAATCGGGTCTGGAACAAGATTTCATCCGACAGCACATTGCCGATACCTGCAAACAGGGACTGATCCATTAGGGCGGGTTTGAGCATCCCGTGCTTTTCGGAGAGACCACGGACAAAATCATCGCCGGTGAGGTCGTCCGCAAGCAGATCCGGTCCGATCTCCGCTTCTGCCAGAAATGCATCCAGATCATCACACCAGCCCACTTTGCCCAGCAAGCGCTGGCTCAGGTAACACAACCCGCCACCGTTCTTGAACTGAAAGTGGATGCAGGTATGGTCCGGGATGGCATCTTGCTTGTCCCGCATTTCCAGGGATCCGGTCATGCCGAAATGGAGAAACAGCCAACCTTCCCGCCCTGTGCGCAGGAATAGGAGTTTCCCATGCCGGTGGGCATCCGTGAAGGTATGGTTGTGCAGCTTCCGACCCAGTACGGCTGCCGACAGCCCCTCCAGGACACGTTCCTTCTCAACCTGTACCTGCTGGATGTTCTGCTGTAACGCGTGTTTTGCTGCGATGGCACAAAACCCTTCCACATCATGTAGTTCCGGCATGGGTGTTTTCTCCTTTCATGGCAAATACTGGAGAAACCAATCAGCGGTCAAACGTGCCACTTCCTCCAGTTTCCCTGGTTCCTCAAACAAATGTGTGGCACCGGGAATGACGTCCACCCGGTGCTCGACTGTTAACCTGCTGGCTGCTGCGCGGTTCAGTGCCAGAACTTGCGGATCGGCACCCCCGACAAGGAACAAGGTGGGTGCCTTGACGTTGGGAAGCGCGTCAGCAGCCAGATCAGGTCGGCCGCCGCGGGAAACCACTGCTGCTACCCGTTCGGGGTCAGCTGCCGCTGCCATCAGGGCCCCGGCAGCGCCTGTGCTGGCGCCGAAGCATCCGATCTTCAAGTCACGTGTAGCCGCATCGGTCGCCACCCACTTGACAGCACCGCGGACGCGGCGTTGTAGCAAATCCATGTCGAAGCGCAGTGCGCGGGTAAACTGGTCAATGGCTTCCTCTTTCTCTGTCAGCAGGTCCATGAGCAGTGTGGCCAGTCCCGCCTCATGCAGCATCTGTGCCACCTGCCGATTCCGCACACTGAAACGACTGCTGCCACTGCCATGGGCAAAAATCACGATGCCTTGCGCGTGTGGGGGGCGATGTAGATCCCCCGCAAGACGAACACCCTCTTCTACGGCTATTTTTACTTCGATGTGCCCCTCGGTTTCCTTCATATGCCCCTCCAGTTCCTGGTTGTAATCCTACCCCTCTTCCGGTGCATGCTGTCTCCTCTCCAGGCAAGCGCGCACTTCGGTATCTGTTGTTTGCGTAAAATCATCGTAGGACCCACTGACGCCATAGAAGACAGCCGGCGTGGCTACAGCCACGGCTTCGGTAACGCCCTCCATGCGCTCCAGCTCCCGCAGCGTCTCAGCCGGTGCGGTCCCAACTGCCACCACGATCTTTGCTGGGTTTGATGCATCAATGGCCTGCACCGCAACTTTCATGCTGGCGCCCGTGGCCAAACCATCATCGACCACGATGACCGTTTTTCCTGCGAGGCTGAGGCGCTGGGATAGGGGACGATATTGTGCCTCGCGCCGTTCAACTTCCTTCTGCTCCCGTGCTGCCGTGGCATTGATCATGGCCTCCGGGATGCCGAGCGCATGTATGACCCTGTCGTTCAGCACCATGGCCCCATTGGAGGCCATGGCCCCCATGGCCACTTCCTCCTGGCCGGGCGTTCCGAGCTTGCGGACAATATAGATGTCTAGCGGTGCATCGAGTGCAGTGGCCACCTCAAAGGCAACCGGAACCCCACCGCGCGGTAAGCCCAGTACCACTACGGCGTCCTGCTTGCGATAGTGTTCCAGTTTTGCCGCCAGTTGCCGCCCCGCATCGTGTCGATCCCTGAATCGTTGCATCCTGCCTCCTTCTTGTATTGCACCCATGTACGCACGTACTCACACACCGCGCTCTCGCTACTCTTCTGCTTCCTCTGCCAGCTTCCCACCAGCAAGTTGTTGCAGGGTTTGCTGTAGGGTTTCCAACTCCCGGGCCGCTGCCGGGAAGTCTTTCTGCTCCAGCTTCCTATCCAGATCTCAAGACATGCTAGTTCATGCGGTCCTCCGACCGCTATCGGGGAGAACCATGACATTGACCTTCGTATTGACTGAGGCGCTGTCAATGCATGACCGATCACGTCAGATCTGCCTTTGCGATCTTTTGTGGGAAATCATATGGTGAAGCAGTTTGTTTGCTTTGGGGTTGACTATTTGTGGATTACGTTTATGCTTATTGCGTAATAAGCGCGCACAGTGTTGTGCGTGCGTGTTGGGTAAACAGAGAAAGGGAGGAAACATGAAACGTGCTGTAACAATGATGGCAATGGTCGCATTGGTCACATCGGTAGGAGTATTCAGCTCTGGTTGTACGACCTTTGGTCACGGACGTGGCCATGGTAAATGTGGTGGTCGTTCCTGTGGCGCCAAGATGGAAAAATCTTGCTGTGGCACCTGCAAGGCCGAGAAAAAGGCATGCACTGCCGGTGCGGCCAAGCAAGCTTGTCCGTCAGATTGCACGAAGCCTTGCTGCGCGGAAAAGGAATAAAGCCATACACCGATTGAAAGCCCTTGGACGTGACACACGCCCAAGGGCTTTTTGTATTATACCGGTGATGTCAGCGGCGTTTCCAGGG
>CAZRCN010000061.1:10545-13982 GCA_964598575.1 uncultured Victivallales bacterium
AGAAAACGAGGAGAGTTCATGAGGGGGTATGCACGCAGTGTGCGGCATGCCGTTGCGCTGGGGATAATGCTATGTATGGTCTGGAGCGTCGGCTGCGCGACGTCCCGTGAGGGGGCGCGCCAGCGGTCTGCCGGCGAGGCAGGCGGGGGCGGCCCGGACCGCAGCCAGGAGACTGCTGCTGTTGATCTGCCGGAGATGGATCCACATGTTGTTGCCTACCGCACCTATCGTGATCCGCTTATGCCCGTTAATCGTGTGATGTTCACATTCAATGATGTGACCTATCGCTACGTTCTCATCCCCGTCAGCCAAGGCTATCTGTGGCTTGTTCCCGACCCCGTCGACCGCAGCATCGGCAATTTCTTCCAGAATCTGCGCGAACCCCTCTATGCGGTGAATCACCTGCTCCAGTTTCGTCCGGCGCGTATGTCGCAGAGTTCCTTGCGGTTTGTGGTTAATTCCACGATCGGATTGCTAGGATTCTTTGATCCGGCTGATGCGTGGTTCAACTTGGAGCGTGAGGAGACAGGTTTCGATGATACCTTGGCCCGCTATGGTCTCGGCTATGGCGTCTATCTCGTGCTGCCGATCTTCGGACCCTCGGATCTGCGTAATCTGACCGGTCGCGTAGGTAGCTATGTCGTATCCCCGATTCCCTATCTCACCGAGCAACCGGTGACGACGGGGGTGCAGGGACTCGATACGCTGCAGGATTTTGCCCCGACGGCCGAGGAGTACCGTACCTTGCGTCGCCAGAGCGATGCCCCGTACATCTTTTTCCGTAATCTCTATCTTCAGGGGGTACAGCGCGATGCGCAATATGCACCATAAATCCTCCGGTGTGGCCGGTTGGATCATTCATCATCCCGTGCCGGTTCTGCTGGCCTTTCTGGCCCTTGCAGGCGGTCTGGGCTGGCAAGCACGCAAGTTCCGTATCGATGCCTCGGCCGATACGCTGCTCATGCGCGAGAACCGCCATTTTATCCAAACCCAGGTCATGCATAAGCGTTTTGCGCCTAGGGAGTTTCTGCTGATCGCCTATGAACCCACCCGTCACGGTGTGTTCTCGCAACAAACCTTTGATGATCTGGCATCCATCCGGAACGAACTACAAGAGCTACAGCGTGTGGATTCGGTACGCTCGCTGCTGGATACACCGTTGCTTACCCTGGCCGAAGGCGAACTGACCTCGCTGGAACCGGCGGAATGGACACTGGAAAACCAAGGGTTCAGCATGGATACGTTGCGGAGAGCACTCAACGACCATCCGATCTACGAACAACTTCTCATCAACCGCGATCAAACGGCCGTGTCCCTCCAGGTGCTGTTCAAGGAAAACCCGGAACGGAAGCGTATCCAGGACCGCATCGTGGCGCTGCAGCAGCAGACGCTGGAGGGCGAACTCTCCCGGGAGCAGCGCAACGAACTCCAACGGTTGCGCCGGGAGGAAGCCCCCATCCAGCGCCGTCTGGACCAACTGCGCCGCGAGGAAGTGCGGGAGATTCGCGAAGTTCTACAAATCTATGAGCGGCGGGCCAATCTATATCTGGGTGGGCTGCACGTGGTGGGATTCCAGCTTATCCGCATTATCCGTAATGACCTGCTTGTATTCGGGGGCGCCATTGCGGCTATGATCACCTTGATTCTGCTGGGACTGTTCCGTCGCCTTCGATGGGTCATCATTCCAGCGGTCTACTGCGCTTGCAGCCTGGCCGCCACCTTAGGGCTTTTCGGATTGTTGGGCTTCAAGACTACGGTGATTTCTGCCAATTTCGTGGTGCTGCAGCTTATCCTGACGCTGGCTATGGTGGTACACCTTATCGTGCAGTATCGTGAGAACAACGAGCAGCATCCGCATTGGGAGCAGGCGCGTCTCGTGGAAGCTACCTTGCGCCGTAAAGCGGCACCTTGTTTCTATGCGGGGCTGACCACATCCGTCGGGTTTGCCTCACTGCTGGCAAGCAATCTGCAACCGGTGATTTCCTTTGGCTGGATGATGATCATCGCCATGTTCTGCTCTATCGGGGTCAGCCTCGCACTCTTCCCGGCTCTGATGGTGCTGTTTCCGCGCGAGCAGGCTAGCCGTCAGCTTGCTCCGGCCCGCTGGTTGCTGAGAGGATTCTCGGCGCTCTCGCTGCGGGCCGGATGGCTCGCCGTGCTTCTCGGTGGCGCTGTGCTTGCAGCGGGTGTCGTCGGCGCACTGCGGCTCGACATGGAAAACAGCTTTCTGAACTATTTCCGCGAATCTACCCGCGTGCACCGCGAGCTGGCTTTTATCGACCAGCAATTCGGGGGTTCTACGCCGCTGGACCTGATTATCGATCTTCCGGTTGATGATAAACCGCCTGATCTCGTGCTGCAGGCAAAGAGCATACAACAACTGCAGCGTGTGCAGCAATTGCTGCAGCGTCATGAGGGTGTGGGTAAAGTCCTGTCGGCCGTGAACCTGACGTCTCTGGCACGCGAGGTCAATGATGGCATTCCTCTGACTGAGTACGAGTTGAGTACGCTCTATCTCACACTGGAAGATTCACTACGCGAAACCCTGCTTGGGCCCTTCTTTGCGCCGGACCACGGACAGGCACGCATCAGCATGCGAATTCAGGATACGACCGATGGGCTTGACCGGTCTCAACTGCTTGCGGATATCCATGCCGACCTCGAACGGCTGGGGATTCCGGCATCGCGCTATGTCATGACGAATATGTTCGTACTCTACGAGAACATTCTACGACGCCTGTTCCGGTCCCAGGCGCTGACACTGGGCATCGTATATGCCGTCCTGTTTGTTATGTTCTGGGGGATCTTTCGGTCGCTGCGGGTCGCTCTGGTCGCCATGATCCCGAATCTGCTGGCCACGGCCGTGGTATTGGGTGCCATGGGCTGGCTCGGCATTCCGCTCGATCTCATGACCATTACGATTGCCGCCGTGGCCATGGGCATTGCCGTGGACGATACGATTCACTATACGCACCGCTATCTGGAGGAGATCCAAGGCCACAACGCTTTCGATGCCGTGCGGCGCAGCCATCGCAGCGTGGGCTTCGCCGTACTCTACACCACACTGATTATCACATTGGGATTCTCGCTCATGGTCTTCTCGGACTTTGCCCCTAGCATGCTGTTCGGACTCCTAACAGGCGTGGCCATGATCACAGCCATGGTGGCGGACTTGTGCGTGTTGCCGGTCCTGCTGCGCTGGTTCGTGCACGAGGCTTGATCCCGTAGCTGCACGCTATCCCTATGCCGTGCATGCGCCTGCGTAGAATGCAAGAGGACAGGTATCCTCTGCCACAAAAAGCAGCGTCCCGCCGTGATCGTCAGCAACGATGCGGCAAACCGTTTTCTAAACCGTGTGCAAGTTGTGCCGCTGACAGGGGCTACCGGCAAGCTCTATCCTAGCGAAGCTTATGTGACATTTGGTGGTAAACAGTCCA
>CAZRCN010000062.1:0-13777 GCA_964598575.1 uncultured Victivallales bacterium
GCTGGGGCATTCGCTGTTTTCGTGGCTGTACGGCATGTGGTCGACGGAGTCGACCATGATGGTTGGGGACAGGATGATTCAATGCTCTTGATTTTATGTTTTCAATAAAATCCTGCCGACAAATAATCCTGCCAAATCTTGTTGTTCTCACAGAACGGTTTGTGAATATTGCTTGTATGCAAGGTAAGTATATGAGTTAATTGACTTATGAATAAGGAATCTATTAAATCCGTGTTGCAGCAATTTGCCGACCGTGAGCTGCCGGCAGTGCAGGATCGCGACTACGCGATTCCCTCGGATTCCGGTAAGGTTGTCGCGTTGGTCGGCTCGCGTCGTGTGGGTAAGACGTTCCTGATGTTCCAGGTTATGCGCGATCTGTTGGCGTCTGGTGTGGATAAGCGGCGGATTATCTATATCAATCTGGAAGATGATCGGCTTTATCCGATCGATGCGCAAGAACTTGACCTGATCCTGCGTGCGCATATGGAGCTGTGGCCGGATCTTGTGGGCCAGAGGTGTTACCTGTTTCTGGACGAGTTCCAGAATGTCACGGGATGGGAACGCTATGTGCGGCGCATTCATGATACCGAGAATCTCTCAATATTCATTACAGGTTCCTCATCTGCCCTGCTGCAGAAGGACATGGCTTCCGCGATGCGTGGCCGTTCGGTAACGTATGAGATTTTCCCGCTCGCATTTGCTGAATTCCTGCGGTTCAAGGGCGTTGTCCATACGCCGTATTCAGCGGCCAGCGAGTCGCTGATGGCACATGCCTTTCGTGAATATCTCGATTGGGGGGGCTTTCCGGAGGTGGTGCTTGCTGATCCGACGCTAAAACCGATGATTCTTCAGGAGTATGCCTCGTTGATGCTGCACCGGGATCTGATCGACCGATACCAGGTGCGGAATGAACGGTTGATGCATTTGATGCTCAAGCACTGTGCCTCGCACACAGCCTCGTTGGTGAGTGTGAACAAGCTTTTCAATGATTTCACATCTCGGGGGTTGAAAACCAGCAAGGCGACTTTATATGATTATCTGGGAATGCTGCAGGATTCGTTTATTGTGCTGGGCTGCCCGAAGTACGATCCGTCCATGCGTCGGCAACTCCAGGCTCCGCAGAAACTGCATCTGATCGATCCCGGACTGGCCCGTGCCTATTGCCCGGATCCGGCGAAGGATATCGGGCACCGTTTTGAGTCGGCGGTTTACCTGCACATGCGGCGGAAATACCGCGATATCTGTTACTATCGTAACGGATTTGAGCTCGACATGTGTTGGGGTGAAGGTGCTGGTTTTGTAAATGTGGCATGGAAAATGGAAGACACGGCAACGGTCTTACGGGAAACGCGAGCCATTGAGAAAGGGCAGGAGCTTTGGCCAAATGCCACCGCAACATTTGTGTATGGATCCGCTAATGATCTTAATGCTGGTCTAAGCCCCGTTGCGGTAGAGGGCTGGCGTTACATGATGAGTACGTGAGTAATTTCGATTGTTATCCTTGATTACTGCTGATCGCGCCGGTTGGCGCGTCGTCGGGGTCGATGAAGCATTGCGATGTATGCGCGTATGTGGGATACTACTGGTCCATTTGCGTTTCTGGAAATATATCCTTTTAGGAATGATGTATGAAGATAACCCTTGCAGGAAAAGGTACATATGCCCGGTTTGCAGGCATTGCTGCTGCAATCCTGACCGTGGTATTGGTGTTCCATGTGTATGGGGCTTCGGTCTGGGAGGCATCGCTGGGGCATTCGCTGTTTTCGTGGCTGTACGGCATGTGGTCGACGGAGTCGACCGAAGCGGTGGATTACTCGCACGGACTGGTGATTCCGTTTGTTTCGGCCTGGTTGCTCTGGCGGCAACGCCAGGGGCTGCAAGCGGCCTGGCAGCAGGATCAGGCCCATGCCCTGGGGATCGGGTTTCTGGTTGTGGGGCTGGCAATGCATGCGGCGGGCTTGCGGATGCAGATCCCGCATCTCTCCGCCCTGGGATTCATCGTGGTGCTCTGGTCGGTATGCTGGACCTTTGGCGGCAAATCCTTTGCGGGCGCTTGTTTCTTCCCGCTGGCTTTTCTGGGGTTTGCGATCCCGATTGGATTTCTGGCACACGCCACGTTTCCCTTGCGCCAGCTCGGGGCCATTGTCTCGACCTGGGTGCTGAATGGCATAGGTATTCCCACGCTTCGGATGGGTACCGCCGTGGTTTCGTCGGCAGGCCAGGGCTTTGCGCTGGATGTGGCCGATGCCTGCAGCGGCATCCGCTCGATCATGGCACTCATGGCGCTTACGGCAGCGTACGCGTATGTGTTCCGGACGAGCTGGTTTGCCCGTTGGTTCCTGTTTGGCATGAGCCTCCCCGTAGCGGCTGTGGCCAATACCGGCCGGATTATCACCATTGCGGTTGTGGCCCGTTTCGTGGGGCAGGACATGGGGATGAAGATCTATCATGACTATTCGGGCTATCTGGTTTTTGTGCTGGCGGTACTCCTGATCGTGGCCCTGAATGCTTTGATCGACAAGTGCCTGGCTGGTGGACAAAAGCTCCGGCGGACGTGGCGCAGCCGGGGGAAGGGGCAGACGGTATGAAGCTGCAAGCAAACACATGGAAACGGCTTGCCTGGCTGGGGGTGCTCCTGCTCTCGATTCCGTTTTTGCGGGCCGCCCGAACGGTTCGCCCAGCCGCCCCGCTGCCGGCACATTGGCATCTGCCGCGGGAGCTGGGGGCATGGAAGGGGGAGCGGATCTACTACTCAACCGATCCGGATGTCCGGCGCGCGTTTCTGGAGGATGACATTGCTGCGGCGGGGGTATGCCCGGTCAGCGGGGCGCCCCTGAGTACGATATCCCAGGCCGAACGCGGATTACTGCCGCATGGGGTCGAGATCGACCGACGCCTCTATGAAGGGCCGGCTGATTTGCGGCGACAGGTGATCCTGCTGATTACGGGTGAATCGCGGGAGGGCATTCATCGCCCGGAATGGTGCCTTGCGGCACAGGACATCCGGGTCGGGGAACGCTATTTCCTCAAGGTTCCAGATCCGGATGGGGGGCGCTTTGCCGTGGGGGTCTATCCCTTGCTGGCCCGGGGTGCACCGGCGCGACGGCGCCCGCAAGACTATTTTGTATACTGGTTCGAGGGGCCGGGGGTAAAGACCGGCTATGCCTTTCTCCGGATTCTGCGCATGGGCTGGGACCGGCTGCGGACAGGCCGCGCCCAGCGCTGGGCGTATTTTTCCATTCAGATGAGTATGCCATCGCATGTAGCGGATCCGGATGCATACATTCGGGATGCGGTGCAGTGGCTCGTGGCCAATCGCTGAGGGCGTGGGGTAAAGGACGGTGGCCGCTTCCGGCATAAACAAAAAGCCGCAGTGCGAAACTGCGGCTCTTTGTCGCGACCTGTCGGTCTCGGTTTGTTTGCCAGTCGGTCAGCAAGGCTCTGGACGTTTTGATTGCCACTATTTTTCGGAATTGGGGCAGCGTCCTCTATTCCAAACCAACCTCAGTACAGTCTACTATAAGCAGGGGGCGTGCCAAGATATGCAAATCTTGCGGCATGACAAAATCCTGACGGTTTCCGCATGCCTTCGCGACGAAAATGACACTGATATCATGTCCTTATGTTTGTTGCATGGTCGGCATGACAAAAACACAACATCGGGCAGATTCCGATTCGCAAAGCCACGAAACGCCTGTATCAAATTTGCAAAACCAAGAATGCAACGTGTTGCCATTAAGGCTGGCGGTTGCGGTAGACCTGCATCAGGCGGAGGATTTCCTGGCGGATCTGGAAGAGTTCCTCGCGGAAGGTTTGGATGGTGCGCGGGGGCAGGGCATCCTGCTGGGATACGGTTCCAAGGCTTTTGACGGTATTCTCGAATGCCTTGAGGGCGCGTTTGAGGCAGGCCACAATGAAGCCGCCATCGGGGTAGACGTCATAGGCCAAGGCATCGAGTGCCCCCGTTAATTTGGCGCTCAGGGTCTGGGCTTGGAACATCAGGGTTTGCAGGTCACTTTCGTTGGCCTGTGTGTTGCGGTTTGTCTCTTTGCAACTACGCCAGATCTTGCGTGCCAGTTCCGAGCTTCGCAAGGAGAGGGGGTGCCGGATGGAGCCGTCGGCTGTGCGGACCCAGTCACGACCTTCGGTCTCGGGGTTGGGCTGCAGCGAGGGCAGGTCTTCGATGTCATCTTCCCACGTTTCCCAGGGTTCCCAATCGTCTTCGATGTTATCCTCGTCCTCGTCCTCCCAATCCCAGCCCATTTCGTGTGCAATGATTTTTTCGCGGTCGGGATGGTTGAGGAACGATTCCATCAGCAGCATGTAGCGGTGCGTGACGGCATCGGATTCCTGGAATTGCCGTTCCCATTCAAACTCATCCATGTACCAGGCTTGTTCATCGTCATCCCAGGCATATGGCTCCAGCTCGTCGTTCTCTTCGGCAACAATATCGCGCCAGCGCTGGAAGGCATTATCGTTTTTCTCGGTTTGCTGTTCCTGTTCCTCGCGCGTCATCCGCCATTGAAACGCAGATAGGGTCAAGCGGAAATCGGACGACAGAATGGTTACTCTTCCATTGGCATTGCTGAACCACTCGATTTTCAGGGCATTGGCCACACGTTGCACTTCGCTGCAATGTGGCTCCTGGGCATCGACAGATGGCTTGTCCGGGTCGGGCTTGATGTCCAAAACACGAATTTTGCAGGAGGCTGTGATATGACCGGTGACCCCCATCTGTATGGGGCTGAGGCCCTCATTGTCTTCCGGCATGGGGTTGGGGTTTTCAAACTGGAGGAGGCAGCCTGCGATATCCCGCATGGGGTTACCGCGCAGGGTAATTTCGATCGGGAATGCCCGGTCAACGAGCCAGATGCGGCCCGTGACGCGTCCTTGCTTGCGACTGTCGATTTCGCCGCGGACGACGCTTTCGGAGAGTCGCCAGCCTAGCGGATCAATTTCCTCGTATTCCCTCATATCAAGCGCCTATCTGTTGCAGACAAGTGTCTACACGGGGTAGGGTGTTGCGGGTGTTAGACGAGGTCGCAAGCATCTGCGGGCATCCAGTGCGCGTCCTTGCCGTCCCACTTCACATTACAACCGACAGGGTTGGTAACGGGTACGCTAACAGGCTTGCCGGTGGTGATTTCGGACAGGGCCCGATCGAGATCCCGCACGGTGATGCGTGCGGCATCGCGCGGGGAATCGACGCTGCGTCCCGTGTAGACTAATGTGCGGTTTTCGTCGAACACATAAAAGTGGGGGGTGCGTAAGGCACCGTAGGCGCGGGCCACATCCTGGGTTGCGTCGTATAGATAGGTCCATGGGAATTGCTGTTCCTGCATGCGTAGTACCATGTGTTCGAAATCATCTTCCGGGTAGGTATTGGGGCTGTTGGCGTTGATGGCAACAAAACGGACACCCTTGTCGCGATAGGCATCGGCAATCTGCCGGGTATCTTCATCGGAACCAATCACATAGGGACAGTGATTGCAGGTGAAGAAGATGACAAGGGTCTTTGCATCTGCAAAGTCTTCCAGTGCGTAGGTCTTGCCGTCGGTTGCGGGCAGTGAAAACCCCGGGGCTTGCGCGCCGATACTCAATGTGAATGCCATATGTGTGCCTCCTGTTGGTTATGCGATGTGCAAACTACCATATATCTTTCGACAGAACGATACGATCCTTACGGTTGCAGGTCAAACCCTGAATCCTCTCGCTTGCGTTGGATGGGAGAACCTGTGTAGGATGCACGCATGGAAAAAAAGAAAGCGGATATGAAACGCGAGCACCGCAAGCGGGTGTGCGAGAAGCTGGCGTCGTTGAAGAAGGTGCTTGCGGAGCGTAAGACGTTACTGGTGGTTATGCAGGATTTTCCGGATCCGGATGCGATTGCCGCTGCTGCCGCGTTACGGGATATTGCCAAAGCGTTTCATGATATTACGACGACCCTGGTATGCGGTGGTTTTGTGGGACGGGCCGAGAATCGCGCGCTGCTGAAGTATATAGGGCTGAATATAAAATCGCTGGATAGCGTGAATGTGGAGAGTTTTGCGGCGGTGGCCTTGGTGGATACGCAGCCGGGTGCAGGCAATAATGGGCTCGGCCATGATATTGTGCCCGATATTGTCATTGATCACCATCCGGTGCGCACCCAGACGCGCAAAGTGACATTCAGCGATGTCCGCCGCCGGTATGGGGCTACATCGACGATTTTGTACGAGTACCTGATTTGTGCCGAGTTGCCCTTTTCGGTTCCGCTGTCGACGGCGTTGCTGTATGGCATCCGCTCCGATACGGCGGACCTCGGGCGCGAGGCTTGCCGGGCGGATATTGATGCATTTCTGGCGCTGTATCCGTTGGCGAACAAACGTATGCTGGGCCGCATCGCCATGGCCCGCGTGCCACGTGCCTATTTCCGGACGATTGCGCTTGGTTTGCGCAATGCACACTCTTCGGGCAATTGTGTCTATACGCTGCTGGGGCGGGTGGAAAACCCGGATATTGTATCAGAAATTGCGGATTTGCTGTTGCGGGATGAGGAAACGCAGTGGGCCATGTGTGCCGGGGCGTATGGGGATCAGTTGCTGCTGTCGGTCCGTACTTCTGATGTGCAGGCTAACGCGGGGCAGATTATGCATCGACTTGTGGGGAAACGCGGATCCGGTGGTGGGCATAATGTAATGGCAGGCGGGCAGATCCCGTTGCAGGGGGAGCAGAGCCCGGCCAGGATCCATGCGCTGGCGGAGCAGGTGGTGAAGCGCTACATCCGGGCGGTTGGGCGTGCGGGTCAGGATCCTGAGTCGATTGTCGGGTTGCCGGATGAGGAGGATGCAACCGAGATCTGGCGGTAGGCCTCGTAGATGCCGACGGCGGCTGCATTCGCAAGGTTCATGCTGCGGGCATGCTGTCCCGGCATGGGGATCCGGTAGAGGTGGTCGGCGTATTGCTCGTAAAAGGTAGGTGGCAGCCCGCGGGTTTCGTTGCCGAATACCAGCCAAGCCCCTTCGTGGAATGGGGCATGGTATAGGGATCTGGTTGTCTTGGTGCTCAGGAAGATGAGGTGTTCGGGCTGCTCGGTGGCCAGGAATGCCTGCCAGTTGCGGTGGATATGCAGGTCCAGATGCGGCCAGTAGTCCAGCCCGGAGCGTCGAACGGCTTTTTCGGTCAGGGAAAACCCGCAGGGTTGAATCAGGTGCAGGCTGGCATCGAGCCCCACGCAGATGCGCCCGATTGCGCCGGTATTATGGGGAATATTAGGCTCTACCAGTACGATGCGAAGAAAAGGTTGGGGCATGCGTTTGTGTCTCCGGTTGTTTGGTCTTGGAAAGGTGCATGCATCTATACTAGCATTCAGGCTTCTTTGCAAATCAAGAGCCAGGCGCAAAGATCTGGCGGGAGGCGAATGATGGAAGTATCTTTTACACGATTACATGATGCGGCGGTTGCGCCGCGTTATGCACACGAAGGGGATGCGGGGCTGGATATCTGCAGCTGCGCGACCACCACACTAGAACCGGGTGCCTATGCCGTGGTTCCCACGGGCATTGCGATAGCCCTGCCACCGGGGACCGAGGCGCAGGTGCGTCCGCGCAGTGGGTTGGCGGCTAAGCACGGCATCAGTGTGCTGAATAGCCCCGGAACCATTGATGCGGGCTATCGTGGCGAAATCGGGATTATTCTGGTGAACCACGGGCAAGAGGTCTTTGCCGTGACGCCGGGCATGAAGATTGCGCAGCTTGTGGTGCAGCCGGTGATGCGGGCGGCACTGCGGGAATGTGCATCGTTACCGGACACAGCACGCGGGCAGGGTGGTTTTGGCTCAACCGGGATGTGAGCGCAGGCGATGCGTTGGCGGAAACGCAGGGTTGCACGCGCCAGGTAATAGGGTAGTATCTGGACATTTGGACAGCAAGACGAGAGGATAAGATGGTATATTCGCGAGAAGAAGTGCTTCGATATCATGCGGGGGGTAAGGTGGGGATGCGTTGTGCCTGCCCGTTGGACACAGTGGCCGATTTATGCCTGGCGTATACGCCCGGTGTAGCGGAGGCGGTACAGGCAATTGCCGAGGATCCCGCGGCGCTACGGATTTGTACCTCACGGCCGAATCTGGTGGCGGTTGTCAGTGACGGAACAGCCATTCTGGGGATGGGGGATCTGGGGGCGGCGGCCAGTATACCCGTTATGGAGGGCAAGGCGGTCTTGTTCAAGACCTTCGGGGATGTGGATGCCTGGCCGGTGCCGCTGAACCGTTGCCGGCAAGGCGGCGCGGATGCGGGTCCGACCGATCCGGAGCGCGTCATTGATATGGTGGCTGCGCTTGCGCCAATGTATGGTGGTATCAATCTGGAGGATATTGCGGCACCGGCCTGTTTCACGATTGAAGACCGGCTGGATGAGATGCTGGATATTCCCGTCTTTCATGATGACCAGTGGGGGACGGCTGTCATTACCCTGGCCGGCATTTTCAACTACTGCCATTTGTGTGAACGCGACCTTTCGACCTTGCGCTGCGTAATCAACGGGGCCGGTGCGGCCGGTATCCGCATTGCCGAGATGCTCAAGGCCGCCGGCTGCCAACAGGTGGTGTTGTGCGACTCCAAAGGCATCGTCACGCGCCAGCGTTCTGATTTGTCCGGCAAGAAGCAGGAGCATGCGGTGGATGTTGCGCCGGGTACGGTCCAGGATGCCATGCGCGACGCGCATGTGTTTGTCGGGGTTTCGGTTGCCGACTGCATTCGTCCGCAGGATGTAGCCGAAATGGCTTCCTATCCCGCTATTTTTGCCATGGCGAATCCGGTACCGGAGATTCATCCGGAGCTGGTGGCGGAAGTCATGGGGGACAAGCCCTACGTCATGGCGACCGGGCGGTCGGATTTCCCGAACCAGATTAATAATGTGCTGGGGTTCCCTTTCCTGTTTCGCGGGGCGCTGGAGGTTGGGGCGCACACGATCAATATGGAGATGAAAACCGCGGCGGCCGATGCGTTGGCGGCGCTGGCGCGCGAGGCTGTACATGCGCAGGTGCAGGGGTTCTATCCGCAGGAAGATCTAACCTTTGGGCCGCAGTACCTGATTCCGAAGCCGTTTGACCGGCGTTTATTTGTGGAGGTATCGGCGGCGGTGGCCATAGCAGCCATTCGCAGCGGGGTAGCGCTACCGGACATACAGGAGGATGAAGTACGCAGCATGCTGGAGACCAGAAACCACACGCGTGCATAAGGGGACATACGAATGAAGCGATACTGGATAGGACTAGGGGTTTTGGTGGTGGCGTTACCGGTGCTGGCGAGCATTCCCGTCGATGGGGTGGCGGCCCGCGTGAATGGGCACGTTATCACCCTGAGCGATGTGCTGGGATCATCCTCGGAGCTACAGATGCTGTTGCGACAGGGGCAGGGCGGGGAGCAGGCCAATGCGGCCTATCAGCGCATGCTGGATGAGTGGATTCACCGGAAGCTGATTCTGGATGCCTACGAGGATCAGAAGACCATCAAGATTCCGGAAGAGATGGTTGATGCGCAAGTGGAAGAGCTGGTGCACGAACGCTTCGACGGTGATCGGAATGCGTTCTTGCAGGCACTTGGGGAAGAAGGGCGCAGCGAACAAGCGTGGCGGGAAGACGTGCGCGAACAAGTCATATTTCGTGCGATGCGCAACCTACGGGTGGACCGGCATATTCGGATATCGCCCACGGAAATACGGGCACACTACGAGGCGGACCCTGCCCGCTTCGGTGAGCCACCTGCATGGACCTACCGGATGCTCGTATTACCGGACGGCGAGAGCAAAGCTGGTACGACGCAGCAGGCTGAGGTAGCGGCCGCGCTGCGGGAAGGTAAGCCCTTTGAGGCCGTGGTACAGCAATTTTCGTCGGATTCGATGGCCGCATCGGGCGGGCTGCGGGGCCCGGTGACGCCGGAGCAAGTACGACCGAACCTGCGGGAGGCGTTGGCCGCACTTGACGAAGGGGAGGTGTCGGGACCCATTTCGCTGGAGCAGCATGTAGTCTGGCTGCAGATGGTCAAGCGCCAGGAGGCTGCCGTTCCGTCGTACGAAGAAGCATATGATGAGGTCCGGCAGTCGCTGTATCGGGAGCGGGCGGACGCCTTGTTCGAGGCATGGATGGAGCGGCTCAAGCAGCAGGCTTTTGTGTCTATCCTCGTATCGGCCCCCTTTTGAGTTGCATGCTGTTGCGGGGAGACCGGAATGGAAACGGGCACGCCAGAAACCGCAAGTCGGGTACCGGTGGCGGATTGTACGCGTCCTTCGGTGGTGCGGGCCTGGGCCCGGGAGTACGGGGTAGAACCGAGCCGGTCGCTGGGACAGAACTTCCTGATCGACGGTAATATCCGGGATATTATTCTGGATGCCTGCGATATCCACCCCTGCGAGGGGTTTCTGGAAATCGGGCCGGGGCTGGGGGCCTTGACGGCTGGCTTGCTGGCACGCGGGGCGCGGGTTGTGGCGCTGGAGAAGGATCGCCGTTTGTTGCCCCCCTTGCGGGACCACCTGCATGCATATCCCGGATTTACCCTTCGGCATGGGGATGCCTTGACGGATGCGGTGCCTCTCCTGGCTGATGAGCATCTTGTGAAAGTAGTTTCCAATTTGCCCTATAACCCCGGTAGCCGGATATTACTGGATCTGGTCATGGCGGAGCACGCGCCTGCCCGCCTGGTCGTGACGGTGCAGGCGGAAGTGGCGGAGCGCATCACCGCGCGTCCCGGTACCAAGAATTTCTCGTTGCTGAGTCTCTGGTGCCAGACGTTTTTTACGGCCGTATGTGTGAAGCGGGTACGTCCGAGCTGTTTCTGGCCGCGCCCGCGGGTGCAGTCTGCCGTTGTGCAGATGGAGGCCCGCAATGGGGCTGCCCTGCAACGGGATGCGGTACCCTATTTCCAGCGCTTTACCAAGTTGGCCTTCCGCTATCCGCGCAAGCAGATGGGGCACATCTTGTCGCTGCTTGGAGTAGATAGCGGGTTGACAGACAGCTATTCGGACGACATGCTGGGGCCCGCCTGGCAGCGACGCCGCCCGGCGGATCTTTCCGTCGCGGCTTGGTGCAGCTTAGCTGCCTATCTTCGCCAGGCCGACGTGCAATTTGCAGTTGACGGACAACATAAGGAATGAGGTTGGATCTATGGCCGGTGAAAGCCTGACGCCGATGATGCGGCAGTACCAGCGCATCCGAGCGGACATGCCCGCAGACGTAATCCTGTTTTTCCGTCTGGGGGATTTTTACGAAATGTTTTTTGAGGATGCCCGCCGGGCAGCCCCCATTCTGGGTATTGCGTTGACACGTCGCAATAGTGTGCCGATGTGCGGGATACCGTATCACGCGGCCGAGGGGTATCTGGCGCGCTTGATGCGGGCGGGGTGCAAGGTGGCCATTTGCGAACAGGTCGAGGATCCGGCAACGGCCAAGGGGATTGTGCGGCGGGAGGTCTCGCAAATCATCACGCCCGGCACGATTACGGAGGGTGGATTACTGGAGGCGGGGCAGCATCATTATCTGGCGGGCATATGCGAGGTAGGCAAGCGTGTTGGCGTGGCGATGGTGGATCTCTCTACCGGGGATTTCTGGGGGATCGCATATGACGATCTGGATGCGGCGGTGGATGCGCTGGTACGGTATCGCCCGGGGGAATGCATTATTCCGGAGCAAGCGGATGAGCAGGATGCAGGCCGCCTGCCGCGGGCAATCGCCCATGCACTGCCCGATATGCCGGTAAGCCGTTGCGAGGAGTGGACGTTTGGCCGCGATGCAGCCTATGACCTGCTTGTCCGGCATTTTTCCGTGCAATCATTGATCAGTTTCGGGTGCGAGGAAGAACCGGCCGTCATTTGCAGTGCCGGGGCGCTCTTGTATTACCTGCAAGTCATGTTGCGCCGGTCCACGAAGCATATCCGCTCGTTCCAGACGCGGCAGCAGGATGAAGGCTTGTTGCTGGACGAAATGGTGTGTGCGAATCTGGACCTGATTCCGATCCGGGGGCGGACCGGCGGTCGGACCTTGCTGGATGTGTTGGACGACACGGCAACCCCGATGGGCGCCCGCAAGCTGCGGGACTGGATTCTGCGTCCGCTGGCACGCGTTGCCGAGATACAAAAGCGACAGGATGCGGTCCAGGTTTTCCTGGAGGACCGGGCCCTGCTGCATGCGGTGCGCGATGCGTTTGGTCCGGTACGGGATCTTGCCCGTCTGATTGCCCGCATTGGCAGCGGTGGTGGCAACGCGCGCGACGTCGTTGCCATCGGGACCTCGCTCGCGGCCTTGCCCGCCATCCGTGACTTGCTGGCGCAGCGCCCTTCGGACATGCTGGCAGAGCTGTCGGAGACCTTGGAGCCCATGCCGGATCTGGTTGCAACGATCGAGGCTGCCTTTGTGGAAGACCCCCCGGTTGGGGTCAAGGATGGTGGGATGATGCGTACGGGGTACCACGAAGAGCTGGATACGTTGCGGGATGCTGCATCGAGCGGGCGCGATTGGCTGGTACAGTTCCAGGCGGCGGAGCAGGAACGCACCGGGATTCGCACACTCAAGGTGCGGCACAACAAGGTGTTCGGGTACTATATTGAGATATCGAAGGCCCAATTGGCGCATGTGCCGGAGGAATACGTACGGAAACAGACCCTGGTGAATGCGGAGCGTTTTATTACGCCTGAGCTGAAGACGTATGAGAACCGGATTATGGGTGCCCATGAACGTGCTGTGGCACTGGAGTACGAGTTGTTTACCGCGGTGCGCGATCAGGTTGGTGTCGAGACGGCCCGGATCCAGGCCATTGCCGATGCACTTGCCACATTGGATACACTCAGCACGTTGGCTGACCGAGCCCTTGCGCTGGGGTATATCCGTCCCGAGATCCGGGAGGATACGGGCATGGAGATCCGCGGTGGCCGTCACCCCGTTGTGGAGCAAATGGAAGCGGGGGAACGTTTTGTGCCCAATGATGTCTTGCTCGACTGCGAGGAGAACCAGTTGCTGATCATAACCGGGCCGAATATGGCCGGCAAATCGACGTATATCCGGCAAGTGGCGGTATTGGTGGTGATGGCGCAGATGGGATCGTATATTCCGGCCGAAGAAGCACGGATGGGCGTGGTGGACCGGATTTTTACGCGGGTGGGCGCAAACGATGATCTGGCCCGGGGCCGCAGCACCTTCATGGTGGAAATGCAGGAGACCGCCAACATCCTGCATCATGCCACGCCACGCAGCTTGATCGTCCTGGATGAGATTGGCCGGGGTACCAGCACCTTTGATGGTATCAGCATTGCATGGTCGGTAGCGGAATTCCTGCATGGGAATGCTGCGGTCAAGGCCCGTACCCTATTTGCCACACATTATCATGAATTAACCGAACTCGCACGAACCCTGCGGGGGGTTCGTAATTACAATATCCTCGTCAAGGAGAAGGACGATACGATTGTGTTCCTGCGGAAAATTGTTGAGGGGGCAGCCGATAAGAGTTACGGCATCCAGGTTGCGAAGCTGGCCGGCATGCCGGATACCGTAGTCAAGCGGGCCGGGGAAATCCTGGCAAATCTGGAAGAAGGGGAGATTGGCAACGAAGAGCAGCCGAAGCTGGCACGGCATCGCAAATCAGGCAAGGGAGCTGTAAGTCCAACGTCCCAGCTTGATTTGTTTGGGGGGTAGCAGGAGCTAGTCGGAAATGGCACTTGGATTAGCCCCATGTAGGACGTCTGAACACCCAATATCCAACAACGAATATCCAACCGAACAAGTTTGCGAAAGAAGAGCATGAGAAGTCTA
>CAZRCN010000063.1:0-4820 GCA_964598575.1 uncultured Victivallales bacterium
ATACGTATCAGAATGCCTATGCTGATCGTGATGTTAGTCTGGTGACGAGCCACACCGTAACCGGCCTGACCGCTGAATTGACCTATTATTATCGAATCCGGGCCTATGACGCCGGCTCCACGAGTGGCAGCTCAGCCACGCAATCGGTTGCAACGGTGCTCAAATCCACCCCCTCGAACCATGCAACCGATTTCGCCGCACCAACGGTTACACATCGGTCCATCGTTCTGACTTGGACTGACGCCTCCGGCGGGACCTTGCCGGATACCTACATTGTGCGCGGTTCTACCGTTGGATTTGCGGATATCCCCGAGCCCGTTGATAGTACGCCTGTCAATAACCTATCCACATGGAGCCCGCGCTATGCGCACGAAATCGAATTTGGAGTGCAGCAGGATCTTGTTTTCGGACAAGATGACTATGGTCTCATACCTGGCCAGACATACTACTTCAAGCTCTTTCCCGCTGCGAATTCGGGGGCGGACATTGTCTACAAAACCGATGGCAGCGTGCCCCAAATCAGCGCAACAACCCGCACCGATGTTCCGTTCGAGGATTTTGAGAAAGGGGATGGTCTTGACAGCAAAGGGGAATATGCAGAAGCCACGAATTCCCTGGGTTCTGGCTCATGGCATCTTGATGACGCTATGCACGGTGCACAAATCAACGACAGGGTGCGCGATAAGCGCGCGTTACGCATTCGGAACCTTGGCTCTGCGACTATGCTGTTTAATACATCCGATGTGGAGACGCTCACGCTCGAGCATGCAGACTATGACGGGGATTCCGGGGGAACGTTTGTTGTCGAATTATCAAGTGATGACGGCGCTAGCTGGGTGCAGATCGGGGACGAAGTGGTTTGCAGTGATACGCTCCAGACCGCCTCCTTCACCATACACCGGCTCGGTGCGTTTCGCCTGCGCATCCGCAAGACGGCGGTTGACAATGATACGAACCGTATCAATATCGACAATTTACGTTTTACACCGTACGAGCACGAGGGAACCGTGTTCCGTTTCCATTGAGCGTTCGAGCGTGTCATCTCCTTTCTCATTCGTGCACCGCTATTCAACTGATACATGTACGCAATTGCCAGGTATACCTTTTGGTACGAATAGCGCTTATGGATTGTGGGGAATTCTCTAATGTGTATAGACTGAAAACAGATTGATATTGTAGGCAAAGAGTAAGGATAAACGTGAAACACATACATATTGCGGGGGCGAAGATCCTGCTGCTGGTTGTGATAGGATGCTGCCAGGCACAAGCACAGCCGGAGGTGGTGCTGCTGACTTGGAATGTCGAGAACCTGTTCGACTGGCGGGATGACCCGGACAACCCAGGTGATGATGAATTTACGCCGCACGCCTGGCGTTACTGGAGTGAGATCCGCTATCGGAGGAAGTTGGACAATCTCGCCGAGGTCATCGCCGCAAGCGAGGCTGATTTTGTTGGGCTACAGGAAATCGAGAATCGAAAGGTGCTGGAGGATCTGACCGCGGTATTGCTTGAAAAGCATGATCGTGAGTATCCCTATATTGTCCACCGGGAAGGACCTGATCATCGCGGCATTGATGTGGCTCTGCTTGCGGTCTATCCCCCTGTTTTGCAGGACTGGTTCACACCGGTTGCGGAGCAGCGCGACATCCTGCAGGCAACATTCGCACCGTATGGCGGGACTTTGACATTGTTTATCAATCACTGGAAATCGCGCTGGGGCGGCCAGGAGAAAACCAATCCGCTACGGATGCAGCAGGCTGTGGCAGTTCGCGCGGCGGTTGAAACGTTGTTGCGGGCAGATCCAAATGCCGCCATTGTCGTCATGGGGGATTTCAACGATAACTTTGATGATGCATCGCTTGTAGAGGGACTTCGCTCTGTTGCCTCGATCGAGAGATTCGAGAAGAATCCGACTGCAGGTCCCTTGCTGAATCTGCATGCGGGGCTTCCTGCGGCGGAGCGCAGAACCTTTTATTACCGGCGCGGCAAGGTCTGGAACAGCCTTGACGGCATGCATGTGACCCGCGCGATGGTGGGGACCATCCCGCAGCCCACCTGGAGGGTGCTGCCCGATACGTACGAAGTCCTGCGCTGGACCAAGCTGATCAACGAGTGGGGCCACCCCAAAGCCTTCCGGCGTATCACGAATCCTGACACCCAAAAGCGCTACTACCAGTATGGATACTCGGATCACTTGCCGGTTCGGCTGCGGTTGCGACTCTCTGGAGCAGTGCCCGACATCAACGCACACAAGAATGACTCGTTTAACAAACAACTAACTTGCGATCATGCCGCGCTTTAACTATATAAACAGCATGGCTGATCCTGTAAGAATACGTAACCTTCATAAAACATACCAAGGCGCCGTGCGCGCGTTGAATGATGTGTCGCTGGATATTGCCGCTGGCGAACTGTTTTTTCTGCTCGGCCCCAGTGGCTGCGGGAAAACCACCCTGTTGCGATCGATCGCGGGGTTTGTAACGCTCGACGCCGGCGCCATTCATATCGGGGCTCGGGATATTTCCAGATTGCCGGCCCATAAGCGCAACACGGGCATGGTGTTTCAGAGCTATGCCTTATGGCCACACCTCACCATCCGTCAAAATGTAGCCTTTGGCCTTGAAATGCACGGGCACACCAAAAAGGAAATTGAAAACGCCACTGCCGCGGCACTTGAACGCGTTCACATGCAGGAGAAGGCCGACACCAAACCCAACATGCTGTCCGGTGGCCAGCAGCAGCGAGTGGCACTGGCACGGGCGCTGGTGATTGAGCCCAAATGCCTCCTGCTTGACGAGCCCCTATCCAAC
Organism: uncultured Victivallales bacterium; assembly: GCA_964598575.1. Classification (GTDB taxonomy): domain Bacteria; phylum Verrucomicrobiota; class Kiritimatiellia; order UBA8416; family UBA8416; genus T3Sed10-140. The sequence goes on from CAZRCN010000063.1 coordinate 2,811, forward strand.
CTCGACGCCAAACTCCGGCTAGATATGCGGCAGGAAATCAGACGAATCTGCAAAACGGCAGGCATAACAGCCATTTACGTGACGCACGATCAGAAAGAAGCTCTCTCGATTGCGGATCGCATGGCGATCCTCTCACAAGGACGCGTACAACAAGTCGGGACGCCACGCGAAATCTATCGACAACCTTCCTCGGCATTTGTAGCCGGTTTTATCGGGGAGTCAAACTTCCTGACCGGAACCGTTCAAGCTGCCAGTAATGGCCTGCTCCCCATCGATACGGCGGCCGGTGTTATCCACGCGAAACCGCAGCCGCACCTCCAGTCGGGCAACCGGGTTACCCTTTCGATTCGCCCTGAAGCCGTTCAAAAGGCCGACGATCAGGCGACAGACACCATCAACCGACTCCCGGCCGAATGTCGGCAAGTTGTTTATTTAGGCGAATCTGCCCAGTATCAGATCGCAGTCAAGGACACGCTCTGGAAACGCCACGATTGGAATCCTGACAACATTGACCGGGTAGGCGAACGGGAATGGATCCGGATTGACCCCCAAGACGTGATCGTTCTGCAGGCGCAACCATGAAGGAAGGGATGCGCCATATCACCATCATTGGCACTCTGTTCCTGCTGATTGCGCTTCCCTTTGTCTTTCGTCGGGACAAACCGGTGGATGCGTGGCAACCGGGAGATCCGGTACTTGTTGCCATTAGTCCGCACAACGAAGCCATACGCACGGAATTTGCCATCGCATTTTCGGCCTGGCATGCCCGCGAACACGGAACACCAGTACGGATCGACTGGCGTTCGATCGGCGGTACCACCGAAATCATGCGCTACCTGGAATCGGAATTTGCATCCGCGTTCAAGGCTTGGGCACAACATAACAACATCGCCTGGCCCGGACAGGCAGCTATGGCGGTATTCGACCGACGATTTGATGCACATAATCCACCATCAGCCCCGGACACGCAGGAACACTGGCAACAGCAAGCAACCCTATGGCGCCACTTCCGGGAAACAGATGACGCACACGCTTTCGGCGCAAGTATTGACCTTTTCTTCGGTGGCGGCACCTATGATCATGCTGTAGCGGCCGGCAAAGGGTTCACCGTTCCTCCCTGGCCCGAAGCACAACAGCCAACGGCCCTCTTCACAGCCCCGGATGGCACCCAGCTTATACCCGAATGGGTGGCAGGAGAACGCTGGCGAAGTGCGTATTACATTGGCACCTGTATCAGCACATTCGGCATTTGCAGCAACCGTGATCGCCTTGACGATCTCGGCATCAAAACCGCGCCGCGCACCTGGCGCGATCTGGCAGATCCTCGCTATTTCAGGCAAATCGGTGTCAGTGACCCCACCAAAAGCGGTAGCATTTCCAAAGCTTTCGAGATGATCATTCAACAGGAATGCCGGCGGGCGGTCGAAGCTGCTGGCTACACTGACACCGATATAAAACGATTTGAGGCAACCATTCGGGCTGCCGGGTTGCCGTTGGGCGAACTGCCGGCAGACGTCCCGCCCGTTTACCAGTGTGCCATTGAGCAAGGCTGGAAGAACGGGCTGAACCTGATCCGCTTGATCGGGGCCAATGCACGCTATTTCACTGACTCTGCCGGAAAGGTGCCTATTGATGTCGGCAATGGAAATGCCGCGGCAGGCATTGTCATCGATTTCTATGGACGCTATCAGGCCGAGTTTTCCAAGGATCAAGACGGTGAACCGCGGATGGCGTATTTCACGCCACTGGGTGGGTCCAGCGTAAGTGCGGATCCCATCAGCCTGCTACGCGGTGCGCCGCACCGCGAACTGGCCGTGCGATTCATCGAATTTGTCATCAGTCCGGAAGGACAGAAAATCTGGACCTATCGTCCGGGAACACCGGGAGGCCCCAAGCGATTTGCCTTGCGACGCCTGCCGATACGTCGCGACTTCTACCCCGCCCCCGATAAACCGGCACTGCACAAAAGACATCTGCAGCACCAAGAGTATAGTTCGGACAACCTGGCCG
>CAZRCN010000063.1:4920-13699 GCA_964598575.1 uncultured Victivallales bacterium
GCACTGCACAAAAGACATCTGCAGCACCAAGAGTATAGTTCGGACAACCTGGCCGCCCCGCATATTGACCCCTACCAACTCGCGGCCACCTTCACCTACTACCCCCGCTGGACGGCCGCCCATTTTGGGGTACATCGCAAGCTCATTCGCGCAATGGCTATGGACGCCGGGAATGAACTGCAGAAGGCATGGGTATCCTTGCGCCATCTGGCAGGAAAATCATTCTTAACAACATTACCCGACCGGTTCCTCTCATTCCCGGATCAGCCCCAACCCCTGAACTGGCGAACGGCACTGGATTTGTACCGCAACCATGACCGGCTGGAATTGATGCGTGTCTGGACGCTTTACTTCCGCGATGCCTACCGCCACACACACCGGCAAGGGAACACACTTGGGGAAGGAACATGACCAACCGCACCGCACGTTTGATCTTCCTGTGCTGCCTCGTAATCTTCGGAGCCTGCTTCATTTGGCCCGTTATTCGAATTCTATCCGGCGGCTATATCGTGGACGGACACTTCACCCTCCGCTATCTGGCCGGGGTTTTCCAAAACCCCGTCTATGCCGAGGGATTGCGCAACAGCCTACTGATTGCCGTTGGCACCACAACCCTCACGATTCTGATCGGCCTGCCGCTGGCCTGGTTCAATACCCGATTTGCATTTCCCGGCAAACGCGTACTGTCCGCCCTACTGTTGCTGCCCATGGTCCTGCCGCCGTTTGTCGGGGCCATCGGATTCCAGCAGATGTTTGGACAATATGGCGCCATCAACAGCCTGCTGGGGCTTGGTCCTATCGACTGGCTTGGCCGTGGGCGCTACGCCGGTGTCGTACTACTGCAAGCCCTGTCGCTCTATCCTATTCTCTACTTGAATGCCATGGCGGCACTCGCCAATATCGACCCAGCCATGGAAGAAGCCGCTGCCAACCTCGGCTGTGCCGGCTTTCGGCGTTTTCGTCGAATCACGTTGCCACTCATGATGCCCGGCCTCTTTGCCGGTGGCACCATCATTTTTATTGCTGCTTTCACGGAACTGGGAACGCCCTTGATCATGAATTACAACCGCTGTGCCTCGGTGCAAGTATATGATGCCCTGAAGGAAATTTCAGCCAGCCCGTTCCCTTATGCCCTCGTATCCGTCATGCTCCTCTGCAGTGTCACCTTATATACCCTTTCAAAAACACTATTCGGACGCCATGCCGCCGCCATGCAGAACAAAGCCAGCACCGGTGCCGTCGCCAGCCACCCCGGCAGGCTTGGAACCATCCTCATCCCCTCGCTATTCATAGGGGTTATCGGTATTGCCATCCTGCCACATGCAGGCGTTGTACTAACGAGCTTCAGCGCACCCGGAAGCTGGTACCAATCCGTGCTGCCAACCGAATTCAGCCTGGGCAACTATACCGAGGCCCTCGGACACGAAATGACCCTGCGCAGCATTCGCAACAGCCTGCTCTTCTCATCCCTGGCGGTCGCCTGCAACATCGCCTTCGGAATAGCCATTGCAATGGTCGTGGTGCGGTCCTCCCTGAAAAGTCGCTGGCTACTCGATGCCCTCTCCATGATCCCGCTGGCGGTACCTGGATTGGTGATGGCATTCGGCTACCTAGCAATCAGTTCCAGCCTGAGCAACCACCCGACCGTTGCACAATCACCGATGCTGCAAATGCTTTTCGACGTGCGTGTCAACCCGACGTTTTTTCTTGTGATCGCCTATGCCGTACGAAGATTACCGTATATGGTACGCTCCGCAGTGGCCGGTCTCCAGCAAACATCGGTATCCCTTGAGGAGTCGGCCGCCAACGTGGGTGCTCCCCCCCACATTGTCCTGCGACGCATTACCCTGCCTTTGATCACGGCCAACATTATCGCCGGAGCCATGCTTGCCTTCGCCTTCAGCATGCTGGAAGTGTCCGACAGCCTCATGCTGGCACAGCGTGCGGATTACTATCCCATCACCAAAACCATCTATGAACTGTTCCAGTTGATTGGTTCCGGAACCTACATCGCAGCAGCCCTCGGCGTCTGGGCCATGGCCTTTCTCGCCGCAACCATCATCGGCTGCAGCCTACTCCTCGGCCGAAAAATGGGCGCCATCTTCCGCATCTAGACACAGGGGGTTCCCATCTCGTTCCTGCAATCAACCTGATCATGCGTCGCGTGGCCTACTCCGGATTCACCGAAGCAATGCGAGCGTATCGAGATCAAAGACGATGAGAGCTTCAGCCGCTTCAACCAGATGTTGCGTTTACGACAGCAGCGCCAGTCTCTCAGGAATATTCGCTGTGCGCCGAAAGGCAAGGCCTTCGTCCTGGATGGTGCATACCATTCTGCCAAATGAGTCCTCATTTTGCGTTTTTTTGCCGGTTTTTGTTGCATTCGTTTGGCAATGAGGGGATGTTAGGGATTTATTTCTCACGCACGAACGAGTACCCGGAGCGTCTTCGGTGACTCGTCGTGCGACAACAGAAACCGGAAAGAGCTATGAAAAAGACGGAACAAGAAGAGGCCGTCTTGGAAGAGGGCGCCTTACGAATCGCCTTCGTATGGGACGATCTGGCGGCCGATGAACAGGCAAATATCAGGCGTCACATCGACAGGGAAGCAGCGATTACACGCGTCATTTTTGCGGATATGGAACTCGATGGCGATTACGGCCGGGCTGTGCTCATCGAGACCGACACCGAACTGGTCAGCCTCAACGAAGCAGGAGACAGCAAGGCACGCGTCGCGCGGTCAGACATTGCAAATCTGTTGTGTCGCAGGCTCGTTGGCAATGCCATTCTTCAAGCCGCCACCCACGACGGCTCACAAATTGAGCTGCTGCGCTTCTCACGAACGTTTACCGAACCTTTCGAGAAGTTCGTCCGTCGCTTCAACGACGGGCTCGGTATCGACGAGGATACGCATGAAGAACAAGATGAAGTGGCTGCAAAACTCTCTGCCTCGAAGGAAAAGACAGAGGGTGCGCGCTGCCCGTCTTGCGGACATCCCCTGCAACACCAGACGGATCCCTGCCCTCGCTGCACGAGCAAGCGTCATCTGGTTACACGCCTGTGCGGGTACCTGCTACGTCACAAACGACTGGTCCTGATCGGGTCTCTAACCAGTATTGCCGTGGTCCTCATCAACCTGGCCCCACCGATCATGGTCCGTTTCCTGATCGACAAGGCGCTAGCGGCAGAAGCGCTGGACAACGAGGTAAGGATGCAACGCGTCGTGCTCCTGGTGGGGATCTTTTTCGTGCTTATCATCGTACGCATGGGAGTCCAGTACGTGCGGATCCGGACGATGGGACAACTCGGCGCGGAGGTCGTCATGGATCTGCGTCGTGATCTCTTCCAGGCCTTGCAACGACTCAGCCTGTCGTACTACGACAACACGCACACGGGACGTATTATGTCACGTGTTTTGAGTGACACCAACAACATCCAGTCCTTTGTCGTGGGCGGTCTGCAGCAGCTCGGCATTCACCTGCTGATGGTCATCGGCATCCCGATCATCATGCTTCAGCAACATTGGCAACTGTCATTGATTGCGCTAATCCCCATTCCTATAGCAGCCATGCTGGGACGTGTATTCACCTCCCGCTATAAGAGCATATTCCGAACGTTGAAGCGGCGATTGGCAACGCTGTCAGCCGCTGTTTCAGACACCGTATCAGGCGTCCGCGTTGTAAAATCCTTCGCACAGGAGCACCGGGAGACCGCCCGGTTCGAAGAGAAGACATCGGACATTTATCAGGCGCACCTTTCCGCGACGCAAACGCGGGCTCTCTTCAACCCCACGGTTATCCTGATCATGACCGTTGGCTCGCTGATTGTATGGTTACTCGGGGGCCGGTGGGTTATTCTTGGTGTCGGCGGTTTGACAACCGGTATGTTGGTTCAGTTCATTTCCTACATGAACCAGCTACACCCGCCGGTACAACAACTCATCCAGATGACCGAGGCGTTTCAGCAGAGCGCAACATCCGCGGAGCGAGTGTTCAGCATTATGGACATGCCGGCAGACGTGGGTGACCGCCCCGGAGCAAAGCCCGTGAACAAGATCGATGGGCATATCGAGTTCAAGGATGTCTCTTTCAAGTATAGCCACGGTGAGCGGGTACTCAAGCACGTCTCGTTTGACCTGCAACCGGGACAGATGCTCGGTCTTGTCGGAGAAACCGGATCAGGCAAGAGCACACTGGCGTCATTGATCTGTCGTTTTTACGACCCGACAAGCGGACAGGTACTCCTGGATGGGCAAGACGTGCGAGACATCACGTTGAAGTCACTCCGCGGACATATCGGCATGGTCCTGCAAAGCACATTCCTCTTTGCCGGCACCATTCGTGACAACCTGGTCTACGGAAGTCCGGATGCGTCGGAGACCGACATTATTCGTGCGGCCAAGGCTGCGAATGCGCACGACTTCATCATGAGCCTGCCGGACGCATATGACGCCGAAGTCGGCGAGCGGGGTTCCGGGTTGTCGGGTGGGGAAAAGCAGCGTATAGCCATCGCGCGCGCCATTCTGAAGGACCCTGACATATTGATTCTCGACGAGGCCACCTCGGCGGTGGATACCGCCACCGAGCAGGCCATCCAGGGTGCCATGGATCGACTGATCCAGGGCCGTACGACCATCGCGATTGCCCACCGCCTGTCGACCCTGCGCAATGCGGACAAACTACTGGTATTGGAGAAAGGCGAAATCGTTGAACAGGGTTCACATGATGAGCTTCTGGACCAGAATGGCCGCTATGCCAAACTCTGCAGAATCCAAGCTGAGTTTGCTGATCACGTAAGATCTCGCGCGACGGCAAGTGCTATTTGACAAAACCATACGACTTTGCATAAGGATACCATCATGAAGACAGCCATAACGAACAACCCAGTCTCGTTGGAGCCCCCCATACTGAAGGCGAGCGAATGTACATGCCGTCGTGAGCCAAGCGGCCGATTGAACATCTCGTTCCCGGGCGGCGAGTTCGAAAACGTTCACATGGTGCCCACTTTTCCCTTGAGCTGCCGCGGTAGAATGGTCGCCGTTCTCAACGCCGAAGGCGAGGAAGTCGCCATGCTGGACCGTATCGGCGGCTTGGAGCCGTCATCGCGTCGCGTCGCCATCGATGAACTTGAGCGCTCCTACTTCATGCCACGCATCTTGCTGATCGAAGCCGACAAGGAAGAACTTGGCGTGCTGACCCTGGATGTGTTGACCGACCGCGGTCCCCGCACCGTGCAGATCCGCAACCCCCGTCGCAGCTTCCGGAAACTGCCGAACAACCGTGTAGCAATACGGGATGTGGATGGCAACCGCTACGAGATCCGGGATTGGACCAACCTCGACAGCTACGCCCGCGAGCTTATCGGGCAGTACCTGTAAGCACCGCCCCCCCATCCGCCTCCATCCGCTCATTCGTTTCCGCTCTCTGCCTCAGTTCTGGATATATGCTTGGTTGCGACGGGCATCAGCCTCCAATGGCAATACGATCGCAGACCGTCGTCCTCGAATTGCATGCTAAGACCAACACGACGGATGCCTTGAAAGATACCGAATGCCTTGTCGTCAGGGTCGTATGGCGGTTGCATTTCATGTCCCGGGTACCCAAAGACAGAGCTGGAGAGTTGCTGTCCATCCCACGTCCAATGCCCACGACCTGGATGGCGCGGTGCATAACCGAATATATGCCGATGCGCTTCTATTGCTGCGGCCACGGTGTCTGCGCCGCTTCGCAGCATCGGATAGAGTGCACCCAATCCACTCATGGCTGCCAGTCGTTGCCGGCTAGTGGCCGAGGCATAGAGGGCCGGCAATTGAGCGGAACAGGCAGCCGGGTCCAACTGCAGGGCCGCTGCATTGCGGGGTGCTTCGTTCCATGAGAGGACCGACGGGTTATAGGAGAATGGCAGATTGCTGATCACGAGAAAGCGATCTTTGATCTCGATTCCAAACCGCAAATTCAGCATGCCACCGAGATTCAGGATGTAGTGCCACGCGTCGCGGCCAGCCAGTTGGTACAGCGACCCAGTGGAACGAAAAAACATACTGTTGTCAGAGATGCTACCAGTGGTCATACCCCTGAGCTTGGCACGAACCGCATCCGGATTGTCCAGCCCAACCATCAATACGCAAGGGCGAGTCAACATCGAGACCATGACCGGAATGAAGAACATATCGCTGCCGCGTCCGCCAACGATGCCAGCCAGGCCCGTCAACTCGCCACTACCGAGACTGATGATCGGATCCGCATCGCCCATGGCCACGTGTACATCCGGGCCCAAATGGTCGAGAATGTCCGGACGGATGCCCAACATCTGCTCGAACGTACGATCCATTTCTCCGGCCACTTTCGTCCAGACCGTTTCGGTGAGGTTGAAGGAAAGGGTTGCTACTGGGCGCGGATCAAGTGCCGGCAGTGCCAGGGGGGCGGTGTTGTTTCCGTCGATCAGTGCTTCGCGCAATCCTGCATATATCGAGTTATCGATTAGTGGCAGAATAAAAACAGACAGCGCCATTTCGTGATCAGAGACCTGGTCGAGTCGAATCCCGATCGGGTCAAAGAATCGGCGCCAGAAGCGGTTATAGCGCTCTACATAACCTTGATAGGCCTGTGCCTCTGTATCTGTCACTTCGCTGACAGGGCGATCTAACAGCGTGGCCAGATGTTTGAGCGAACCGTAGTGTTGGGAGGAAACGGTTCCATCCTCGTGCAAAACGGCATCTTTAACCTGCCGCAGGGCGGGCACATAGCCTCGTTCCACCAAATCCCCTATCGTTGCCGGTTTGGTATGGCCGTCGGCTTGGTACAGTAAATGTCCTGCTGCAATCGCTTCTAGTTCGGTACGTGCTCGCAAGCGACGTAATTGCCCGATTTTAACAGCAGGACCGACTAGATGCCGCACAAAGGGATCGGAAAAGTAGATGTATGCCCGCGTCTCCGGCTGGACCGGCTGTCGACTAAGCATATACCTGAACTCGGCGCTTTGCCCAAGGCTATCGGCGGGGTTTGCGATCAGTGTAAGCACCCGGTCTAACTCGCTTCTTTGTGTACTGACCAGCAATAGGTCGTCGCGCTGTGCCCAGTATGCCGCATCCCCATATGCGGTTGTACGGATCATCTGCACCTCGTTTAACTCGTCTAGCCCCAGGAGTGCCAGTGCGGCCGCTGCCAGTCTGGGGTTACCCAGTCGGCAGGCCACTGTCACATCTGTTCCATCAACCAAGAAAAGATCAGGTAGCATTACGGCCAGCTCTTTTACGGCCCCGCTGTTCATCAGTCTACGTACCCACGGTTCTGATATCCCCAGCTTTTCCAGGTAGCGTTCCGTAATCCGGTATTCAAGGCTGCGCCCCGTAGCGGACACCCCACCGCGGAATACAAAGTCCGTTCCCCCATCCATGAGCTGGAGTAGGGCTTTCGGGTGGGCGAAGTATGCGAACAGGCGATCAGGGGGCGCAAGATCCGCCAGAACCAGCGATCCACCTTCGCGATCGCCCAGCATGTCTGCGAAGGGGTGCGACTTGACGGTAACGCCTGTAAGTGTAGCTATATCGGTTCGAGTCTGATTGGATGGGTCATTCGCATTTTCAAACATTGCCTGTAGCTGCAAGGTTTCACGGATGGCCGCGCGCCCACCCAGCACGTTGAATAGGCTGGCCTGCCGATTGTTGCGCCCCCTGTTCCCCGCCTGTCGATGGGGAGCCTTGATTCCATATTGCCGAGCCATTGTGGCGACCCAGTAGGTCAGGACCGATGCCCCTTCGCCCTGATCCATGAAGTCGAGGGTCCACATGCGCTCCTCTGCCCACGCCTTAAAGGGATCGGGTCTGTCAGTCTCTGGCTGCGTAAGATCCCAATGTAGCTTGTGTTGCGTGTCGGTGAGGGTGTTCGTCAAATGGAGTGTCACGATATCCGGAGGCGATCCACGGCGGATCGCAGCGATCCGAAAGGTCAGCGTCTGCGGTACATGCTGCATTTGTTCGGCCACCGGCTTTGCTCCGGGGATGAGCTCGACGCCATGCGCTGCCAGTAGTGACGGGGCAATGTCCACTAGATGCACGGTTCCATCACTCATCAATTGCCAGTGCTTGCCGTCATCCACTGACGGCTTGGTCTCAAATGCAACAAGGGTTACCGGTGCATGCTCCCACCAATTGGTGCCCGCGCGGTGCAGGAGCAGAACGTTGGGGATGTAGTGGAATGTGTTGGTTCGGTCCGCACGGGTCCAATGTTCGGCCTCGAGCGCACTAAGCCGTGCGGGCGCACGACCATCGTGGGCCTCGGCATAACGGCGTAGCGACCAGTAGAGACTGCGCAAGGTGCCCCGGTTCCGTTGGCGGTGTTGTTTTTCTGCAGCGAGGCGCTGTCTGCGTCCCTGCCGCAAGGTGTAGTATTCCTCGGGCGGAATCAAGACCATGTCCGAGAGGCCTGCTACCGAGGGCAGTGGGTCTGTAAGCATCCAATCCGTTCCGGTCGGAAGGGCAACTTCACCGGATAACAGCGTTATCCCGGTCGTTTCGTGGGTATGCATGGCCGTTTGCTCTACAGCAAAATCGCACAGCCCCCACAGGGTACTGATCCAGAGTGCAACGATCACAGACCAGACTGACTTCATCTTTTCACCTTTTTTGATAGTTCTCGATACACCCCTGTTACCATTCGGCCCACACTATGCCGCATATTGTATCTATACATCAAGATTGTTTCCGTCAGGGCGGACATCCGGATGTGAGCCATTTCCGCAGTGAGCTGGACCAATGATATCAGCGTAGATTTGATATTGG
>CAZRCN010000064.1:0-5072 GCA_964598575.1 uncultured Victivallales bacterium
CGGAATGTAGCGATTATTGCGCATGTTGATCATGGCAAGACGACGCTTGTAGACCAGTTGTTCCAGCAGAGTGGGATGTTTCGTGCGAACCAGGTTGTAGAGGATCGCCTGATGGATTCGATGGATCTGGAGCGAGAGCGCGGCATCACGATTGCATCGAAAAACGGTGCGTTCCGATTCCGGGATATGCATATCAATGTGATCGATACGCCGGGTCATGCGGATTTCGGGGGGCAGGTGGAGCGCGTGCTCCAGATGGCGGATGGTGCGCTTCTGCTGGTGGATGCGCAAGAAGGGCCCATGCCGCAGACGTTTTTTGTGCTCAAGAAAGCGCTGGAACTGAAGCTGCCGATCCTGGTGGTGTTAAACAAGATCGACAAGCCGGCCGCGCGGCCGGACTGGGCGCTGGATCAGGTGTTTGATTTGTTTGTGAAGCTGGATGCGCCCGACGAGATTCTGGCGTTTCATACGGTCTATGCCTCGGCAACGGAGGGCTATGCCTCCTTGACGCCCGAGACGCGCGGTACGGATATGTTGCCGCTGCTCGAAAGTATCATTACGCATATTCCGCCGCCGGCGGGTGCTCCCGATGATCCGCTTCAACTACAGGTTAAAACGATTGATTATTCGCCGTTTCTGGGGCGTCTGGGCATTGGCAAGATCCTTTCGGGCCAACTGCGGCAGAATCAGTCGGTGCTGATCGCCAACCCGGAAGGGAAGCGGGTGGCGGCGCGGATCACGAAATTGTACCGTTTCGAGGAGACGCGCAAGGTGGAGACGACGGAGGCCGGAACGGGGGAAATCGTAGCGGTGGCGGGGACAGATGCCGTCAGCGTGGGTGACACCTATACGTGCCCGGAGAATCCGCGTCCGGCAGCGACTCTGATGGTTGATCCGCCGACGCTGGCCATGACCTTTTATGCCAACAACTCGCCGTTTGCCGGGCAGGAGGGCGACTTTGTGACGTCGACGCACCTGCGGGAGCGTCTGTTCCGGGAAACGCTATCTGATGTGGCACTGCTGGTGGAGGATTTGCCGGATGGCTCGGGGTTCCGGGTGGCCGGGCGTGGCGAGCTGCATTTGTCGATTCTGGTGGAGCGCATGCGGCGGGAGGGGTACGAGTTTCAGGTAGGGTGTCCGGAGGTGATTACACGCAAGCAGGACGGCATGTTGCTGGAGCCTTTCGAGGAGTTGACGGTGGATGTGCAGGAGCCCTACTTGGGGACGGTGATCGAGCAGTTGGGGCGCCGGAAGGGGACCATGCAGGAGATGCACCAGGAGGGGGATATGGTGCGCCTGACGTATGCAGTTCCCACGCGGGGGTTGTTGGGATATCGGTCGGAATTCATGTCGGATACGAGGGGCATGGGGGTGATGTCCTATATTTTCAGTGGGTATGAACCGCATGTGGGCCCGATGCGTAACCGTAAAAATGGCGTTTTGATCTGTATGGAAACATGCACAACCGTCGCGTATGCGCTGTTTAACCTCCAGAATCGGGGCAAGTTGTTTCTGGGGCCCGGCATACGGGTCTACAAGGGACAGATTATCGGGGAGCATTGCCGGACGAATGATTTGACGGTAAATCCGGCCAAGGGCAAGCAGTTGACGAATATTCGTGCGGCCGGATCGGATGAAAACGTGATTTTGACGCCTCCGACGGCGTTAACGCTGGAGGATTGCATTGCCTACATCAATGAGGATGAGCTGGTGGAGGTAACCCCCAGGAACATCCGGCTGCGTAAGATACAGGTGGGCAAACAGCGCCGCGGGTAGCAAATGGCATCCGGGGGATCTGGGCACAATGGTACTGACGTAAGGGCTTCCGTTCGTGCCATTTGGGGTCAGGGGAGGTACAGGGTGAATTCGCCGCGCCGATTGCGGGTCCAGGCCTCCTCGGTGCTACGCGGGTCCAGTGGTTGTTCGGCCCCAAAGCTGCGGGTGTGGATGCGGTCGCCTGCCACGCCGAGCGAGATCAGCATGGCCCGGACGGCTAAAGCCCGATGCTCGCCGAGCGAGAGGTTGTACTCGCGGCTTCCACGTTCATCGCAATGTCCATCAATGAGCACGGTGGTTTCCGGATTGTCCAGCATGTAGTCGGCCACCGCCTCAATCGTGCGCCGTTCGGCGGTGGGGATCTGGAAGCTGTCGTAGCCGAAGTGGATGTTATCGAACTGTACATCCTGGATGGGGGTTCCGAAGTCGCCGCGCGGACCCAAGGCATAGGTGCCGTCGCCGCCCGCAGGATCCAGATAATCGGCTGCCTGCATGTCTCCATTCCCGGCTTGCTTGGAGCGGCAACCGGCGCCAACGAGAGCAATGGCAGTTACAAGGAAAAGGATAGCTGTTGTTGCGTGGGTGGGTGATTTCATTTTCAGGAGTTACCTTTCTGTATGGGTTTCTGTTGTTTTATGCTCGTCTAACCGGTTAATAAAACTTCCTTGCTGGCGCGTTGCGTCAAAGGATCAAGGGGACCAGTTGGGAAAGTACCAGTCACCGGCCTGTGGCGTCAAACGTATTTGCGTGCCGGTGCGGGAATCCAGAATATAGAGGGTGGAGGTGCGGCCCTCCCGACGAGCGTAGACGATGTGTCGTCCATCCCGCGCCCAGGCGGGGCTTTCATGGTGAACCGGCGTCTGGGTGATCTGGGTTTCCTGCCCCGTCCGTGGGTCATAGAGGCAAAGCTGGTAGCGGCCCAGTCTTTTGCTGCTGTAGACGATGCGTCCATCGGGGCCCCAATCGGGCGAGACGTTTTCGTTGCCGCGCATGGAAATGCGTTGCGGCTTGCCGCCCTTACTGGGGATCAGAAACACATGCGGGTTGCCCTGCATGTCCGAGACAAACGCCAGGTGTTGGCCATCGGGGCTCCAGACAGGACTGGCTTCGGCGGCATGCGGCGTACGGGTGATGCGGGTGGGCTTCCCGCTGTCTGCCAGCCGTCGCACATATACGTCGGGATTGCCGTCGCGGGATAGCACAAGGGCCAGCCGTTGCCCATCCGGGGATACCGAAGCGCCAATATTCAGTCCGGCCTCCCGCGATACGACGGTAAGTTGCCGCGAATCGAGTTCCACGCGATAGATATCGGGGAAGCCGCGCACATACGACGTATAGTAGAGGGTGTTACCCTCCGGGCCCCAGGCTGGGCCGAAGCAGGGCACCTTGTCGCCTGTCAGCGGGGCCATTCGCTCCCCGTCCGCATCAATCAGAAACAGGTCTTTCTGGCCGTTCTGGTTGCCGACAAACGCAATGCGGGTTGCTGCAATCCCTGGCGTGCCGTGCACGGCTTCTGTAATGGCATCTGCCAGCCGTAATGCGGCTGGCCGGGCCTGGTCGATCTCCTCCCGCCAACGTTCCGAGAGCAGTCGTTTCCCGTTTCCGGTATGGTGTACCTCGCAATCGATGCGCAGGCTGTTGCGCTGGGTGCGGAGTTGCCCCCGCAGGATAATGGTGGCCTGCTGTGGTTGCGGTACCACGCGGAACCAACCCCAGCGGTTCAGGTTGACTTGCAGGGTATGCAGAAAGATCCTGCTGGCGTCGTCATCGCCAGCCTGCAGGCCCTGCACCGATATCGGTACGGCCATATCTGTGCCTGCGCCCGTGATGCGGATGTCCTGTGCATGGATACAGGCGGCGGATAGCAGCCCCCAAAGCATAAGCAACCGCATCATCCCGCGGTGTCGCTGCAGGAGGATACCCCCCGCCCGCGAGGTACGGGAGAGCAGCGCATGTGTGCCGTTTGGTCTGTATGTATGTGTGTGCGTACGGTGGTTGTCCGGCAGTCCGACAGGTATGGGAACCTGTTGCATATGGGTCTCCTTTGCTCTGGTATTCCAGATTTTTGTGTAATTAATATCGAATAAATACGTTGAAATACTAGCGCGTGTGGCATAGAGTCACAAGCCGAGTTTTCCCGCACAGGTATTTACAGGCAGGAGGGGGTTGCGTGGCATCCAAACCAAACAAGCTGGTGAAGTGGCAGTTGCCCATGAAACGCGTGCTGTATGCACTTGTGCCGATTCTTGTCTCCAGTGTATATTTTTTCGGCTGGCGCGCCCTGCTGGTTGTGGCCGTAGCGAATGTGTCGGCCTTTCTGGCTGAATATGCCTTTACCCGGCGCGATAAGCAGCCGGCAACCTCCGCAGTATTTGTGACAGGTACCCTGTTGGGGCTTGGCCTACCGCCCTTGTTACCGATCTGGATGGTAGTGCTGGGATCTGTTTTTGCTATTGTTTTCGGGAAAATGGTATTTGGCGGGTTTGGCAAGAACATCTTCAATCCGGCCCTGACGGGTCGTGCCTTTCTGTATATCAGTTTTGGCGATTGGATGACGTCGCTGGGCTGGACGCAAGCGATTCCCGGGGTAGCGGGGCGCTCCTGGTTTCCGGGCGGATTTGCGGCTTATACGGCGAAACAGGCCCTGGGTGCCGATGCGCTGACGCAAGCAACGCCGGGTTCCTGGATTACCTGGCCGGCAGAGCGGCTGGCGGAGTCGGGCGTAGCAGAGCAATCCTATGCCTGGCTACGGTTGTTTTTGGGGAATACCCCCGGTGTGCTTGGCGGAACGAGTGCCGTTCTGGTGCTGGCTGGTGTGGCATACCTGCTGTACACGAAGACGGCCAACTACCGTATTGTCCTGAGTGCCACGGTAGGGTATCTGGTGATGCAGACCGCCTTGCATTATGGTGGGGCGGTTTCGAGCACGGGTACCGTGGCTGCCGATCCGTTGCATGCCTTGTTTGCGGGTAGTGTCCTCTTTGCCATTGCCTTCTATGCTACCGACCCGGTATCGGCAACCAAAACCAACGAGGGACGTTGGTTGTACGGCTCGTTTATTGGGTTGATCTACCCCGTTTTAACCACATTTTCGGTATGGCCAGCCGCCGCACAGTTTTCGATTCTGTTAGCCAATACCTTTGCCTCGATCACGGATTATGCCGTGCGAAGCGTCAAGGAAAAGAAAAAGGCAAAAGCATGAAGAAGGAGCTAGTCAAAGAGCGGGTTTTCACCGTTTTCTTCATGGTTGCGGTGACCTTTGTGGCCATTTTGCTGGTTGGGATCGTGGACATTGT
>CAZRCN010000064.1:5172-13639 GCA_964598575.1 uncultured Victivallales bacterium
GGGAAATCGGGGCCCTTCACGGAGATGAATCCGGAGCCTGCCAACAAGGACAACACGAGCGATGCGGACTATGCCTTCGACCAGATTACCGGCGCAACGATCACATCTTCATCCGTACGTACGATTATGAACGAAAGTCTGGACAAGGCGAAAGCGCTTGTCCGCTCGCGCTAAGGATAGCATCATGGCTGCAGGAAAAACCAAAAAGCAATTCATCCTGAGTGCTGGCCGGGACAATCCGGTTTTTGCACAGATTCTGGGGATCTGCTCGACGCTGGCTGTAACGAATGTCGTGCAGAATACCGTGGTAATGTGCCTCGGCGTCATTTTTACGCTGGCATGCTCGAATCTGACGGTTTCGTTACTGCGCAAGTGGATACCGGGGTCGATCCGGATGATGGTTGAGACGCTGATCATTGCTTCGTATGTTATTATTGTGGATGTCGTGATCCAAGCCACATTGCCGGGGGTTTCGCGGCAACTGGGGCCGTATGTGGGGCTGATCATCACGAACTGCATCATTATGGGGCGTGCTGAAGCCTATGCGCTCAACAATCCGCCCTTGCCGTCCCTGGTCGACGGCATTGCCTCCGGCATCGGGTATTCCTACGTGTTATTGATCATCGCCGTATTCCGTGAAATTACCGGTTCAGCCACCTTCTGGGGCTACGAGATACCCTGGTTCAGCAGTTGGTGGACGAACTGGTCGATCATGGTCATGGCGCCGGGGGCATTCTTTGCCCTGGCTATCCTGATTTGGATCATCAAGACATACGTCGTGCCAGACGACCCGGGAGGTAAATAATCATGCAGGAATTGTCCGGTCTTTTTGCCATTTTCCTGGCGGCTGTTTTTACGAATAACATCCTGCTCACGAATTATCTGGGGATGTGTTCGTTTCTGGGGGTTTCCAAGGAGGTCAAGACCTCGCTGGGGCTGGGCGTGGCGGTGGTATTCGTGATGACGGCCACCTCGGTATTGAACTGGCTGGTCTATTATCATGTCCTGGTGCCCTTGAACCTCGTGAATTTCCGGTTTATTGTCTTTATTATCGTGATTGCCGCGTTCGTGCAGATTGTGGAGATGGTCATCGAGCGGGTCTCGGAACCCCTGTATGCCGCACTGGGTATTTTCCTGCCGCTGATTACTGTCAATTGCGCCATCCTCGGCGTGAGTTTGTTCATGCTGATCCGCGAGTACAGCTTCAGCCAGTCCTTGTTTTACGGGTTTGGCAGCGGCATTGGCTGGATGGTAGCCATTCTGGCGATGGCCGGCATACGCCAGAACATGAAGCGATCCAGGATTCCCAAGGGGCTGGAAGGCGCAGGCATTACGCTCATTATCGCGGGTATCATGGCGTTGGCTTTCATGGGGTTTTCCGGTGTGATCAGCATGCAATAAGAGAGGTGAACCGGTGTTGGTTGGATTGATTGTTAGTGTAGGAGCCATGTGCGGGATCTCGACCGTACTGGCCTTGATTATGGTGGCTGCCGAATCGACCATCGGCAACTATGGCGATGTAAAGATCTCGATTAATGATGGCGAGAAAGAGATAGATGCGCGCGGTGGCAAGCCGTTGCTGACCACCCTCAAGGAGGGGAAGGTCTTTATTCCGTCGGCCTGCGGCGGGCGTGGGTCGTGCGGGCTATGCAAGTGCAAGGTCAAGAGTGGCGCGGGAGAAGTTCTGCCCACGGAATTGCCTTGGCTCTCCGAAGAGGAAAAGAAGGGGCAGGTCCGGCTGTCGTGTCAGCTCAAAGTCAAGAACGACATGGCGGTGGAGATCGATCCTGAGCTGCTGTATGTACGTGAATTCCGCACCAAGGTGATCGGGCTGGATGATCTCACGCATGACATCAAGCAACTGACGCTGAAGCTGGAAGATCCGGATATGATGGAGTATAAAGCGGGCCAATTCGTGCAGATAGAGACCCCGGAGTATGAGCTTACCGATGAGCCGGTCTATCGCGCGTACTCCATGTCTTCGGTGCCCTCACGTCGTGATACGATTGAAATGGAAGTTCGTCTGGTTCCGGATGGGATCTGCACGACCTACGTGCACAACCACCTGAAAGTGGGCGATGCCATGATTGTAAACGGCCCCTATGGGGATTTTCATCTTTCTGACACGGACAAGGAGATGATCTGCATAGCTGGTGGTTCCGGCATGGCACCGCTCAAGTCCATCTTGTATGATATGCGCGAGAAGGGAACGAAGCGCAAGGCGACCTACTTTTTCGGGGCCAAATCCAAGCGCGATCTGTTTTTGCTGGATGAAATGAAGCAACTGGAGCAGGACCTGGACCAATTTCACTTTATGCCGGCGCTATCAGAGCCCCAGCCGGACGATGACTGGGATGGTGAGACCGGATTGATCACGGAAGTGGTGGATCGGCATACCGGCGACTTGGCGGATGCCGAAGCCTATCTATGCGGCAGTCCTTTCATGATTGACGCCTGCATCGAGGTATTGCAAAAACATGGCATGCCAGACGAGAATATATTCTACGACAAGTTTTCCTGATTAGCGTAAGGAGTCGGTGATGAAGCAAACGCCGGAGATGGATCGATACCAGCACAACATGCGCCCAGGATGTATTACGCTGAAGGGGATGATGGGGAACGACAGGCGTAATCTGCAAGATGTTTTGATTGAGGATGATGCCGAGGTGAAGCGACTCGGCACGACGCATCTGGCCATTGCCACCCGCATGCAGGAATTACGCGATGCCGGGACGCGTGGTCTGGGCGAGCAGATTACGGTGCCGGAGCACTATCAGGTGCGGGTCGATAGCGTGCGCGGCAAGTTGCCATGCCCCTTTGAGGACGGGGTTGCCCAGAAAACGTTTATCCAAGTGGAAAATACCGCCCTCGGGAAAACCATCACGTACACGGATCTGCATATCCACATGATCAAGGAACACGGGTTCTACGAGGGTCATGGTTCCGGGTTCCGGCTGCCGCCGGTGGATCTGGTCGAAATTCTGGAAGTGCCGCCTGCTGCCCCGTAACAATACAAATACGGCTGTATGCACTGCACCGAGCGGCAAAAACGGCTGGAAAAGCAAAGGAGATTGAGAATGAAGCGTTTACAAGTAGATCTTACGGGCAAGACGGCTGTGGTCACGGGTGGTGGTGGTGTTTTATGCGGAGAGATAGCGCAGGAACTGGCACGATCCGGGGCGGCGGTTGCGGTGGCTGATTTGCGGCAGGAAGCCGCGCAGGCGGTTGTGGATACCATTACCGCAGAAGGTGGTACCGCGCTTGCGCTGGCATGTAATGTCCTGGATCTTGAGAGCCTCCGTGCGGCTGCCGCCAAGGTAGAGGCAGAGCTGGGGGCTCCGGATATCCTTATCAATGGTGCCGGTGGCAACCACCCCAAGGGAACAACCTCAAAAACGCATTTGATGCCGGAAGACCTGAAAGACACAACGGGGGCGTTGACTACATTCTTTGATCTGGACCCGGAAGGCATCCAGTTCGTGTTTAACCTGAATTTTCTGGGGACATTGTTGCCGACGCAGGTGTTTGCGCGCGGTATGGCCGAGCGTGGCACCGGGGCCATCCTGAATGTGTCCTCCATGAATGCCTTTACGCCCCTGACCAAGATTCCGGCTTACAGTGGAGCCAAGGCGGCCATCAGTAACTTTACGCAATGGCTGGCCGTACACTTTTCGAAGGTAGGGATCCGGGTCAATGCGATTGCACCGGGCTTTTTCCTGACGGATCAGAATCGGGCTCTGCTGACCAACGCCGACGGATCGCTCACCCCGCGCGGCGACACCATCTTGTCGCAAACCCCGATGGGGCGCTTCGGTGATCCGGAAGATCTGCTGGGGACGGTACTTTGGCTGCTGTGCGATGAGGCTGCCGGTTTTGTGACCGGAACCGTGATCCCGATCGATGGTGGCTTTTCCGCCTTCAGCGGGGTGTAGCCCTCCTACGCGACGTGCAAGATATGTGGAACCCGCGCTGGCTGCTTTATCGGCCGGTACGCGGGTTTTTCCGTATCAAGAAACCGTCGGAATATCTGGCAGTTCGCGGTTTGCAAGGGGGTGCTGACGCAGGAGATCCCGGGCTTGCGCGTCTGTTTCCACGGTGGGTGTCGGAACATAAGGGGTACCGCATAGGTTACAGCAAGCGCCCGGCTGGACGGGGTGTCCACAGCCGGGACAGCGGGACTCCAGTCTTTCGCCGCAGTAGCGGCAGAAAGGGCCGCTTCCTGCTTGATTACGACGCGGCAGGGCAAACAGGGCACCTTGTACGAGGTAAAGCTGGTTGGCGGGGCAATCGAACAGGGGACAGTAACCGCGCGACGGCAGTTCTCCCGGTGCTGTGTTGGACGGGAGAGCCGGCAGAACCAGTTCGAGTGTTTCTGCAAGCTGAGCGATTTTTGCTTGTGCCAGGGCATGTGCATTGCCGCGCTCGAACATACTCAGGGCCGATTGCTTGCAGCCGATCTGTCCGGCCAGCTCGCTCTGGGTGTACCCCATTGCGCGGCGCTTTTCGGTTACTTGTCGGGCAAAGGCGGATATCATGACAACAAATCTTTCTTTCTGACGTTCTGTGCAACTCCCTACTATCGGGGGAATATCCACAGGTTGCAAGGGTAAGTTATCAACAGCTTTTATAATTATATAAAGTGTTTATGATGAAGTGCTTATGTTTGTATTATCAAAGTTATTATCAAGTTATGATTTATAAATATCAAGCTTGTGTCCGATGCAAATGTTGCCGCCTACTTGCAAAAGCGTCGCCCTGCGGCGGACATGACGATGAAGTTACAGGCTAGAGGCGGCGGGGTGCTGGCGGGGCGTTTTCACGCAGAAAGGTGCGCACTTCGTCCCACCAAGGGGCTTGCAGATCGTAATGGAGCGTATTATGCCCGCTGTCGGGCTGTAGCCACTGTCGGCGGGGGCCATCGTAGGTTTCATAGAGCGTTTGTCCAAGGGTGGGCGGAACGACAGCATCATTCCCTGCGAGGAGGAAGGCGACGGGCCCGTGGTACTGTGCGAGCCAGGATTGTGTTTCGTAGCGGTCACGCAGTAGCAGCCCTACCGGCAGCATCGGGTAGTGATGGCGGGCCACATCCGTCATACTGGTGAAGGGCGTAATCAGAAACAGGCCGGATACCTGTGAGGCGTGCTCGGCGGCCAAACGAGCCGCTAGCCCACTGCCGATGGATTCACCCACCACGAAGATGCGTTGGCCGGGCTGTTCCTGCCGGAGCAGCTCAAAGGCCTCCTGCGCGGCATCATACAGGGATGACTCCGACGGTGAACCCTTGCGGGGCCCGAACCCCGGATACTCGAGTAGGTACACCGAAAAGGCATGCGCATCGATCGGCCGTTCAAATCCCTTTACGAGATACAGCCGATGGAGGGCAAATCCGGCATTTCCATGCAAGACGAGCAGAACATCGTTGGTTGAATCAAGGCTGTGGAGGCGGGGTCTCCAGCCGATCAGTGCTCCATCGGGGTTGTGCCAGGGGGTCATGCCGTTTTCCACGGCCAGGGGTTCCAGTTGCTCGCGTGCGATGCGCGTCGGATAGTATAGTGATCGGCGTTGGAAGAACACGATGTAGAGCACAACCCCAATGTAGATGAGCAGGATCATCCGCAGCAGGAGGAAGATCGGCCGCAAGATGGGGTGTCGGATGCGTTTCATGCGTCGTACCCTACCAGACGATCAAAGGGGAGGGAAGCGGTAATGTACGGATCATTCGAAAAAAGTGCTGTTGGGGATTGCCGTAGGTTTTGTGGCTGGTTATAGTGGCAACCATGAAACGTATATACGGCACTCGATTCCTGCTGGTTGTGCTTTTGCTGGCTGTTGGCGGTTGCGCGGGCATTCGTCCGCCCCGCCGTGCACCGGATACGGTTGTGACAATGGAAGTGACGGGTTATTGCCCGTGTGGCCGTTGTTGTGGCTGGGAGCGTAACTGGTGGTTTCGTCCGGTGTATGCCGCCGGTCCGCTCAAGGGCCAGCGTAAGGAGGTTGGGCGTACAGCCAGCGGGACGAAGGCACGGCCGGGTACGATTGCAGCCGATACCCGGAAATATCCGTTTGGTACGATCATGTATATTGATGGCTACGGCTATGGCCGGGTTGAGGATCGGGGGGGCGCTATCAAGGGACAGAAAATCGACTTGTTTTTTCGCTCGCATCGCAGCGCGTTGCAGTGGGGACGACAGCAGAAGCGCGTCAAGGTCTGGTTTCCGTCCGACTGAATCCAAGGCTGGTTGCCAATCGATGGAATAAAGGGGAAAGAACAGCATGAAATATGGAAAGGTGGAGCTCCACAATGTATGTGGCCTACGCGCGGATGATGGACAGCCGGGGATGGGAATTTCGCGTTTACCGCTGGAGATGCTGGCGCACATCAACCCGGGGGCGGCCGACAATGCGCGCAAGGGCACGGGTTGCGAGATTCGTGGTATGCTGCCCCCCGGCGGAGAAGCCAGGGTGGTGCTGCAATCCACGCACAACAACACGACCCCGCCGGTAGTGACGGTATATCATGGCGGTTTCTGCGGACAATCCGAGATCGCTGGTCGTGAACCAACCGAGTTGTGCATCAAGCCCCCCGATCGACTCGATATGATGTCGGATATCGCTCGCGACCAGAAGCATGCGTTTGATCCAAGGCTCGTGCGGGTGCGTCTGCCGCCGATTCATTCGGTCCGGATACTTTCGATAGATGGCGACTTGACGTATCCCCAGCCGGGTATGACACCGTCAAAAACGCTGCTGAGTTACGGCTCGTCGATTACGCATGGTGCCTGTGCGATCGCCCCGGAGGGCACCTATGCCGCCCAGTGCGCGCGCCTGCTCGATTGTGACCTGATCAACCTTGGCTTCGGCGGCTCGGCCCACATGGATCCGCCCATTGCCGAACATATCGGCAGCCGCACCGATTGGGATCTGGCTACACTCGAAATGGGTATCAACGTTCGGAATTGGCCGCTGGCCAAGTTCCGCGCGGCCGTGGAGGCCTTTGTCGGGACCATCACGACAGCCCAGCCCGGGAAGCCGGTCTTCTGCATTGATCTTTTTACCTATTTTGCTGATTTTGAGGTCGAGCCTACCACTGCGGTGGGTTTCCGGGAGGCTGTGCGGGACATCGTCGCGGCCACCGGTTCCGAAAACGTCCATTATCTGGATGGGCGGGACTTGCTCGTCCATGCCACGGGGCTGCGCACCGATATGGTGCACCCCAGTGATGCCGGTATGCAGGAAATGGGACAACATCTGGCAGCCTGCATCACAGAGCGCACAGTAAGATAACCGCTGGCCGATATAAGGAGATAAGCAGATGACAGACGATATGCAGCCCCTGAAACGTGAAGATGTTGTGCGAGCGGTGGAGCGCAAAGGGCCGTCGCGCATTCCTTTGGTGCGAGCCAAATGGTGGGGCGAGGGCCTACAGGAACAGTACGGCGAAAGATTGTGCGAACTGGACCGCTATCCCGAGGATGTTGCCTGGCTCTGGATCGCAAACCCGGTGGACCCAAGCCGTATGGATCTTCCGTGGGAATGGCAGGCAGGAGGCGCCCACGACAGTTCCTGCGTGATTGATGATTGGGCCAAACTCGATGATTTCATCGAAAGATTACCAGATCCCGCAAGCGATCCCGGGTTTGAGGCGTTGGTAGCGACTGCCGGGAAGGCCCAGGCCGAGGATCGATACACCATCTTTGGGTGGTGGAATCTTTTCTTCGAAAAACCCTGGATGCTTAGGGGCATGGAGAATTTGATGTGCGACTACTACACCGATTCCGACAACATCCACAAACTACATGGGGCCATGTGCAACACGTACTGCGCGTACATTGAGAGGGCGTATGAGATTCTCAAGCCGGATGGATTCTGGGCCAGCGACGATCTGGGGCATCAGACCGGCCCCATGATGAGCCCGGAGATCTTCCATGAGCTTATCTATCCATATTACAAGCGGGTCGGGGAAACGCTCACGGCATGTGACATGCATTTCTGGCTGCATAGCTGTGGGAACAATGCCCCGCTGCTGCCCGACCTCATAGATGCCGGCCTGACCGTCTTTCATCCGGTCCAGAAACACACCATGGACGAGGTGGCGACGTCTGCTGCCTTCGGGGATCGACTGACATTTCTTGCCGGCATAGATGTCCAGCATACCTTGCAGGAAAAAGATCCCGAAGGGGTGCGCGAGGAAGTCCGGTTTCTGATCGATACTTTTGATCGTCCTGATGGCGGGATGTGTATTGCGGCGGGCAATGGCATCGTGGCCGGTACGCCCTTCGAAAACATCCAGGCCTACTTGGATGAAGCCGTCGTATATGGGCGGAAACATCGACAGCGATAAGACATAAGGAACCATCCTTGCTTCAGAGGTTTCGGGCTTCTTTCGGGGCCCAAGCTTGCGAGCCGAATAGCATCCGCAACAGAGGCCCCCCGATAAGCGGCAAAAGAAGCATGGCGAGCTGACCCC
>CAZRCN010000065.1:0-13493 GCA_964598575.1 uncultured Victivallales bacterium
TAAATATCTGTTTACCAATAGGTTAGACTGCTCTAAGCCTTCTCCCCCATTTTCCTTACCCATTCACCCGTCATTCACCCGTCAGCCTGAGAGATTAGGGCGAAAGATTAGGGCGAAAGATTAAGGGGTGGCCAACTCCTAAGTATACGTTTTATTCATCCAGATACCCTCTCAAGCCCGACAGCATAGCCATCACGTCGCGTAGGTATTCCTTGACGTGTTCAACATCTACCAGTGCCCGCGGGGCAAGCAGATCCATGTAAGCGGCAAGCTTGGTTCCTGCATCCTCTGCAATACCAATAAACTTCCTGTGATCAATCTTTGAGAAACGACCATTGCCTTCCGCGATATTAAGTGTCAGGCTCGTTGTTAATTCATCAACCCGCTTTGCATAACGACTTCGTAACGGATCACTTTCCCAAAGCCCACTTAGCCCCTCATGCACCTGCAATGATCGCTGATAAACCCTTAGCGACTCGTGCAAAAAGTACATCCCGGCAGATGGTGCGTAAGCATCTGGTTGTTCATGGACGCAACGTTCCCATGATCTGCGTAAACCAACCTCCATACGGGCAATCTGCTGAAGCAATTCCTTGGCTGCGTGCAACCTCGACGTATCAACCAAGTTGCGCAGCGAGGCCACATCTAGACTCGCTGCGCATTCCAGCACAGAACCAAGCGAACACTCCAAGCTGTAAACACCTGCATCAGTGCCATTAAGGCGTGCGGCCTTGGCCAAATTGGTGACAACGCTCTCAATGGCCCTGTCGAACTGTCCATATACAGCCCAGGAAGATCGCCATGATGTTAGCAGATCCTCTGCAAGAGAAGCAAAACGCAAAGCCACTCCATAGACATCAAGCTGTTCATGCGGAAAGTAATGTTTCATTCTATCGGTACCCTAATCTTTCGCCCTAATCTTTCGCCCTAATCTCTCCTTTTCAGTAACCGCTTGCCCCTTTTTTATAGTTTTCATGATTTTTTGACACTACTGTATGTCGGGTGCTGGTAAAACGGCACACGCTTGGCCCACAGCCGCAATGCTTGCCAGTGTATCATCGTGACAACCTTCGTCGTCATGACCGGATATTGCCACAGCACCCGGTTCAAGTTCCGTTGCGTCAGAGGACGACGCTCCAACGTCAACGTTGCATCAAAATGCTTTTCGTCCTTGATGATATTCTGCATATGGACCGACAACCTGTCCCCAGGCACCCCGAAGCGCCAGTCATACATCACATCCATCGGCATGAACGGCGATACATGAAATTTCTTGGGAAAGATCCACCGGTAGCGCCCCGCGGCACCAGCCTCGCTCTTGCGGCAGTCCAATATGTACGCAAAACGCTCCCCCCAGGGCGTATTCGTGATCTCCGGCATGATCGCTTCCAGCGTTTCCCCATCCTCGGCATATAGGTAATAAAAGGTGACGGGGTTGTAGCAGTATCCAAAATAGCGCAGGTGCGTCAGCATCCGGATCGGTCCCGGTACAGCCCGCCCAAGTTCCTTCTCCACGGCGGTTCGGACCGCATCCTTGAGGGGTACGTCAGCATCCCCAAAGAAGTAACGCCGCTGAAAGCAGGCCACATTGAAGCGCTCGTACGACCACAGACGGCATCCATCGAATGCATGCCGCAGCTCATCCAAATCCAGGTACAACATGTAGATCCGGTACCGGAAGGCATTCGGAACCGGCATAAACCTGCGATGCCGCACATGCCCCGTGTAGATGGCACTATGCCGGATGTTGTTGGATGCGCCCGCGTGTGTGCTCACATCCTGCACACTCATAGCGACACTCCAAATGCATCACAAACCCGCAACGCACTTTTGACGCCATCCTCATGGAAGCCATACCCCCAGTAGGCCCCCGCATAATGGGTGCGGCGCTCCATGCCACCAATCTCACCATAACGCTTCTGCGCGGCAACGCCCTTCGTCTCGTAGACCGGATGTGCATACCGATAGGTGCCCCGTACCGTCGGCGGATCTATTTCCCCGGTCGGATTCAACGTCACCAGATATTCCGTCTCACCCTTCAACCCCTGCAGGATGTTCATGTCATAGGTTACCGTTACTCGGTCGGCGGTCTGCTCCGGTACATAATAATTCCAGCTTGACCACACCTTGCGTGCCTTCGGCAATAACTGGATATCCGTATGCAATATCACGTCATTCATCTGGTACGGCAACGCTCCCAGAACCTCTTGCTCCGCAATAGTCGGATCCTCCAGAATCCCCAGCGCTTGATCACTATGGCAGGCCAGGATCACATGATCAAAATGCTGCGGTGCCTCGCCCACGGCCGACACACGCACCTGCTTGCCCTCACGCTTGACCCCGCGCACCGCCGCTCGTGTCAGGATGGTGCCCCGAAATTGCTGCAGCAGCGCTTGTACGTACGTCGATGACCCACCGTCCACCACATACCACTGCAACAAGCCTGCCGGATCGAGAAACCCATGATTCAGAAAAAAACGGACAAATGTCTTGAGGGGAAAGCGATTAAAGGCATCCGGTGCCGCCGACCAAATGGCCGCCCCGAAAGGAATCAGGAAGTCGTGCATAAATGCATCCGAATACCCCTTTTCGCGCAAATACGCTCCCAGTTCCTGATCCTCGCGTGCGGTCTCCGCTAAGGCGGCAAACTCCTTGCGAAACCGTTGGATCTCCCAGAGCATACGCAGAAACCGTGGCCGCAACAGGTTTCGGCGCTGTGCAAACAGTGCATCCATCGACGCAAAGCCATACTCCAGCCCACTGACCCCGTTCTTCACACTGAAACTCATCGAGCTGGGTTTGACCGTCACATCCAACCGTTCCAGCAGTCGCACGAAATTGGGATAATTCTCGTGATTGAATACAATGAACCCCGTATCAACCGCCTGCCCCTCGTCCGCGAGATCGATGGTATGCGTGTGCCCGCCGATATAGTCTTCTGCTTCATATACCGTCACATCGTGCTCCTGACTCAACAGGTATGCCGACACCAATCCCGATACCCCACTGCCCACGACTGCTATGCGCATCTTGCCCCTCCTGGATGTTGTGATAGCCCCATCAATCCCCGGATTTGCCCCGGCACTCGTCCTTCTCAGGTTGTTGCCGGCGGCTTCGGTAAACCTTCCAGGCAAAGCAACGATCGCAAACGCTGTTCTTCCGGTAACTGGTAATCGGATAGATGCCCCTCGAAATAGGCATCATATCCGCTCAAATCCATGAGCCCGTGCCCCGACCAGTTCAGCGCAATCACTTTTTCCTTACCCTCTTCCTTGGCACGTTTGGCCTCTCGAATCGCCTGCGCAATCGCGTGGGACGTCTCCGGCGCCGGGATAAAGCCTTCGGTTCGTGCCCACAAGACGGCCGACTCGTAGCACTCAAGCTGCTCTATGGCATTTGCTTCGATCAAGCCCAGATTCACGGCATGACTCACCATCGGGGCCATCCCATGATAGCGTAAGCCGCCTGCATGAATCGGCTCGGGGATAAAGGCATGCCCGAGGCTATGCATCGGTAGCAGCGGCGTCATCATCGCCACATCCCCCGCATCGTATACGTACGGCGCACGCGTCAACGTCGGACAAGCTGCCGGCTCCGTCCCCACAATACGGATATCCCGCCCCGCCGCCTTGTCCGCCAGAAACGGAAACGACATCCCCGCAAAATTGGAGCCACCCCCGGCACAGCCAATCACGACATCCGGATAGTCCCCGATCTTCTCAAACTGCTTCTTGGCCTCCAGCCCGATAATGGATTGATGCAGCATCACATGGTTCAAGACGCTTCCCAATGAATAGCGCGTATCCTCCCGCGCAACCGCCTGCTCCAGTGCTTCGCTGATCGCAATGCCCAAACTGCCGGGCGTATCCGGCGTTTCTGCCAGAATCTTGCGCCCAATCTCAGTCTCTTCACTCGGGCTAGCCACACAATCACCGCCCCAAACCCGCATCATGATCTTGCGGAACGGTTTCTGCGTAAAGCTGATCCGCACCATGAACACCTTGCACTCCAGCCCGATCAACTGCGTTGCAAACGAGAGTGCACTGCCCCACTGCCCCGCACCCGTTTCCGTCGTCAGACGCTTGATCCCGAATGCCTTGTTGTAGTACGCCTGCGCAACAGCCGTGTTCGGCTTGTGGCTACCCGGTGGCGATACCCCCTCGTTCTTGTAATAGATCTTGGCAGGCGTACCCAGCGCTTGCTCCAGCCGCCTTGCCCGGTACAGCGGCGTCGGTCGCCAGATCTTGTAGATGCCGAGCACAGTCTCCGGGATATCAACCCAGCGATCGGTGCACATCTCCTGCTCGATCAAGTTCATCGGGAAGACCGGTGCCAGCGCATCGGGCCCAATCGGATTGCCAGCCGGATCCACCGGGGGTGGCATCGGGCGCGGGAAGTCCGCATTCAGGTTGTACCACTGCCGCGGCAATTCATCTTCTGTCAGTCCAATCTTAATCCAATCACGCATTTGCCCCACTCCTTCAGTATCCTATCATATCCCGGCCTTGCCGAATATCTGCCTACCAGCGTGCACCCAACGCCAACGTAGCACTGAGAGCCCGGTTCTCAATACCCCCTGCATCAGACACCGTCTCCTCGGTCCCCGCAACAGGATCTATGGTTGTCAGATCCCCACGCGCTTCCGGAAGATGATGCCAGTCCAGGTCCCCCTGCAAAAAAACATGGTTCCCCATGAGATAGCGCACCGAGCCCTCCAGGGCAAGATAGGTTATGTTACGGAATGTGTCAGTGAAATACAGATTCCGCAACACATGTTCATCCCATCCATCGGCCTGTACCACAGGGCTGTACAGGAAGCGGAGCTCGGCCTCGCATGCCCGCCACTGCGCCCGTGCCCCTATCCCTAGATAAGGGATCTCGAACGTCTGTCGGTAATTGATGCCGTTCTGCGAGGCCGGGAACGAACCGCGTAAATCACGAAAGCCCTCTTCGGATGAATAGATGTAGTCGCCCCCGAACTGCGACCAGTCCCAGAACATGCGCTCGAATCCACCCAGCGCCTGCAGCCCCCACCATGCCCCGGAAAGCGGTTCCCACACCCCACGTACATCCCAGGTATAGGCTGCATTCACCTCGACGCGCCCATCAGAATAATGCGTCCAGATGGACGGCAGCAAATAATCATAATCCGTCATGCTCCCGCCACCATCCGAAACCGCGCGCCAATATTCCGCCTGCAGCGCAAAACGTGCAACAGGTTGCCAGACAAAACCGCCCCCGGCATACGTCAAATCCTGGATATCCCATGTCAGATCGCTGAGCAGAAACGGTCCGAGAAATACCCGTTCGCCTGCCTCACCCTGCTGTACGCGCAACCCGCCGAAAACCCGCCAGGCATCCTGCTGCTGCCCCACTGCCTGCGGGACCACGATGGGCAGCGCCGCATCTTCCTGTGCAACACAAACCGTAGGGATATACAGCCCCACCAACAGCAGCAACCAACCACCCACCACGCGCACATAGCTCATACCCACCCCTTTTGATATCAGTCCTATCGCCACCCTTCCGGTCTCTCATCCAACACTCTGTTGATTGCCAATCCCCCCCTGGAGCCGGGGCACCCCCGCCCCGCTATTCCTGCACACTGACACGAACCCCAGCAATCCGCTGCGGCCCGAGGGCGGGCCGTCTCCAGACCCCCGACACCCCACATAACGTCTAAGGGAACTTTGATAAGCGCATCCTGGAGATTCGAGTGTACGAGTACGTGTACGAGTATGGAAAGAGAATCGTACGATTCCTATGGCATTCACGTACTCCTACACGTACTCGTACACGCACATCTCCCCTGTTTGTCTTGCCCCAGCAGATCCTTATCTAAATGACACCTCACACTACATCCCCTGGAGCCGGGGCGCCCTCGCCCCGCATCCCCGCACACTGACTTCACGCCCCCCAGCCCGCGGAACCAGCTAGAATGCGCCGAAGAATATGCTACTGAACGTAGTTACAGGCGCCGTCTCACGAAAATCATCTACAGCCGCCCGCACCTCACTGACGGTTGCCTCAATATCCTCATACACCCTCTCGTCCGCCAGCAATCGGCCCACCGTGCCCTCGCCCCGCTCTACCTTTTCCACGATATTGCGCAGGGACGAAATCACCGCATCCAGATCGCTTGCGGTGGAACTATCGCCCGCCA
The DNA here is from genome assembly GCA_964598575.1 of uncultured Victivallales bacterium. Classification (GTDB taxonomy): domain Bacteria; phylum Verrucomicrobiota; class Kiritimatiellia; order UBA8416; family UBA8416; genus T3Sed10-140. The sequence continues at coordinate 6,164 of CAZRCN010000065.1, forward strand.
ACAAGGCACCGGCCAACCCCTGGCCGTCCTCTAACCCCTCGACTAGACGTCGGACGGACGCTACCGCTGCGGCCATATCCGCATATACAGTATCATCCTCAGCCAGCAACTGCCCCAACGTGCCTTCGCCCGCATTGACCCGTGTCGCCACCTCCTCCAATTGCACCACAATGTTGCGGACGCGCCCGAACACATCCCCTTCTATGATCTCTTCCCGTGCGGCCGCAACAATTTGTGCAGCATCCCCAATCAGATCACGCGGCGTATCCCCGACATATGTCTCCAGCTCCACCACATCGCCACCTAGGTCCCCTTCATGAATTTGCAGTTGCTGCCCCCCAAGCAAAGAACTCGGTACAATCCGGAATGAATAGCCCTCGTGCAAGTCAATTGGCATATCCAGCCTCACCGTCACGCATACCTCCATGCATGCCTGCTGACATTTGAGTTCCAAGCCACGGACCTTCCCTACCGGCATCCCGCGCAGATACACATTGTCACCCTCGCGCAGACCCCCGACATCCTCAAACGTCACTTTCATTTCATAGGTTTTCTGAAACAAGGCCTCTTTCGACAGCACAATGGTAAAGTACCCCAACCCGAAAAAGATCATGACCAAAAAGGCCCCTACGATCACTTCTATCGTCAACTCCCGCTCGCGCCAGTCTTTCTTCACGATTCCTCCCATGCCCCGCGTTTTGTAATATACTGAGATGCCAGAAACCTTTGCACCTCATCCTTGTCACTCGACAGAAAATCCTTCGGGTTGGCAATTTCGATGATGTGCCCTTCATGCAAGACAGCGATCCGGCTCCCTATCGCCAGCGCACTGTGCAGATCATGCGTCACGACAATGCTGGTCATATTGGTCTTCTCTTGCAGGTACTGGATCAATCGGTCAATGGTGCGTGACGTAACCGGATCCAACCCCGAGGTAGGCTCATCATACAAAACAATATCCGGGTCACGGACAATCGCGCGTGCCAATCCGGCTCGCTTCTTCATGCCACCCGAAATTTCGGAAGGACGCTTGTCGCCATCCCCGCCCATACCCACCATCTCGAGCACCTCTTGCACGCGGTCCTGAATCTCGGAGGGGCTCATATCCGTCTTCTCCTGCAGTGGCAAGGCAATATTCTCTCCAACCGACATCCAAGCCAGCAAGGCCCCCCCTTGAAACAAATAGCCGAAACGGTCCCGCACGCGCGAGAGGGCATCCCCGGAAACTTGGTTCACGGGCACATCCCCCACCCATACCATACCGCTATCCGGGGTCAGCAGCCGAACCATATGCTTGAGCGTCACACTCTTGCCGGTTCCCGACGGCCCCACCAGCACAAACGTCTCCCCGCGGGCAACGTCGAAACTGATACCATCCAGTACACAGGCCGAACCAAAGGTCTTGCGAACCTTTTCAAAACGTATAATGGCTTCCTCGTCCACACATGCCCCCGTTGCTACCTCTTATCCTACGGCTGCAGAATCACGTAAGAAGGTAGCCCTTTTACACCAAGTTGATCAAGCACGCGTTTTGTGTCGGGATCCGTCGGGTCCTCGGCCTGGAATTTTAACCGCACATAGGGGGCCAGCGCCTCCCGTACCGCCGGCTCCTGAAACGTCGTGCGATCCATCGCCAGACAATTCTTGCACCAGGTCGCCCAGAAATCTACAAACAAGGGTTTGCCGGTCTCCTGCACGCGGGCCACCGCTATCTCAGGATCATGCAGCCAGAAGCCTTCCTCCTGCTCCTGCTCCTGCTTGGTGGCCGCTGGCCCCGAGGTTTCCGCGGGAGCCATCCCCTGTAGCAGGCTTACCCCCAAGTACCCATAATAGAGCGCGGCTCCCAGAATCAGGACGCCAAATCCCTTCTTTACCCGATCCATCCAGCGACCCGGCTTCGGTAAAAAGGAGAGCCCCGCACCGGCAAACGGCCAGGGCAAGGCCATCCCGATGCCCAGCACAAACGGCAGGAATAAGGCAATCCGGTGCCCCTCCTGGTAAAACCCCGTCGAAAGGATCAAGACCGAAATCACAACCGGTGCCACACAAGCTCCCGCCAGTAATGCCGCAACCCCGCCAAACAAAAAGGCCGTCCCGACGGAGCCCTGCTGGCCCTGCTTGCCAACCTTGCCTTGGAATCGCGAAAAATCAATCTGGAACACATCGAACATGGCGAGGGCCAGCAGCAGGAACAGGCTACCAATGCCGATATTAAACCAGGGGTTTGCATTCAGCGCGCCGAACTGCGCACCGGTCAAAACCACAACAACCCCCAGGATACCATACACCAGGGCTATCCCCGCACCATATACCGTCCCAAGAAAAAAACCTCGCCCGCGGGAACCAGCCTGTGCGCCGGCACCGATGATGGCAATATTGATCGGAATCATCGGGAGCACGCAGGGCGTGAGGTTCAGCGCCAGCCCCCCCAGCAGAATGGCCAGGAGACCGATCCAGATGCCCCGTCCCGCTACCAGCGCCTCCAGTCCGCGCGCCTCCATGCCCCGTCCCGATGACACCCGCTCCAGAAATGCCAGGAAATCGCTTTCATTCCGATACCCGGCATCCATCCCCAGAATGGTCCACCCCTCAAACAGTACTCCGCTCATATCATCTTGCGGTGCAGCATCGGATGCAGCATCCGGCTCAGCATCCGAGATCACATCCGCCAATGCCACCTTGTGCGTCTGGGGCATGAAACAGAGCGCATCGTTACACCCCATGTAGCTGATTGTGAGCGTCGCACCCTCCGGTTGCCGGTCCACAACGCGATACCGAATCGTGAAATCCCGCGGAAATACATCCAGCACCTTGTCCTGATAGGGATCATGCACTTCATCCGGTTCAGGACGCTCCAGCACCTCGAGCGTCGCACCTTCAGCCGTAACCTCCAGCTCGTCTGCATACAGGTAATGCTTCTCTGGCACCGTAAACGCAACATCCAATACCTCTGTGCCGGCCTCCTGCTCCCACTGGACCGCATACCCGAATGGATCCTCACCAAACCCATATCCATTGACCACCAGCAACAAAAACAGCCCAATATACCCCATAACTCGTTTCATGCATCCCATCCTTCCCGGTTTTATCAAGTGCAACAAATCCTTAGCACCGCATATAGTAGTACCATACAGCACCAAATGCTTACAATCAGCCCCTAAAGCTTAGTCTTGATTTCCTCTTGCTTCAACATATAGAATAGCAACATACGAAAGAGAAAAACACGCACCCAACCAAGGAGGACCGATCATGCGCGCGCAATCCACACTGGCTCTCATACTGGCAACCATTTTACTGTCCGGCTGTTCGGCTTTCCGCCAGAACATCAGCGACCAGGACCCCGATTCGGCCTCCACTCTCACCGCCCGCTTTGATCAACGCGACTTGATCGAAATGGCCGAACAAATCAAGGGCGACATCATCGAGCATCCCTTCCCTCGCGATGGCTCCACCCCGATCATCGCCCCGCTCGGCATCCAGAACAACACCCGCACCCACCTCGATACCGATGCCCTCGAGAAAACCCTTGTGACGCAACTACTGAACACGGGCAAGATGCAATTCATCAACACCAATCGGCGCGATGCCCTGATGCGCGAGCAAGGCTACCAGTTGGAAAATGCCACCGAGGAAACCCGCGTAAAAGTCGGACGCCAGCTCGGCGCCCGATACATGCTGACGGGATCTATCACCGAAATCGCCCAGCGGAGCGGACGTCAGGTGCGCGCTTCCAAACAGCAGGATGTCTACTACCAGCTCACTGTCGATGTCACCGACCTCGAAACGGGTCTACTCGTCCTGCGCAAGCAACGCGATCGCATGCGCCGTCAGAGCACCCCGCTTATCGGCTGGTAACCCAATGGTCACACGCGCCAGGCTGGCCTTTGCGCCCATCCTACCTGTGCTGCTGACAGCGTGCCTGCTGACAGCAGCCGGGTGTGCATCTTCCAGCCTGCAGCGTGCTCGCACCCAATTCTATGGTGGACAGTTCGAGTCGGCAGCACAGGAACTCACCGAAAGCGATACCACCCGGCGCGATGAGGTTCTCTTCCTGATGGAACGGGGCATGGTCTGGCAAAGTGCTGGCCAACACAACCGCGCCATCGAGGACTGGCTCGATGCCCAGGAACGCATCCAGGAACTCGACTACATTCGCGTGAGCGAAAAAGCCACCAGCCTCGTTATCAACGACACCACCCAAACCTACAGCGGTCGCCCCTTCGAACGCGCCCTCTTGCACGCCTTTACCGCAAAAAGCTTTTTTGCTCTCCGCCGCTGGCGCTCCGCCGCTGTGGAAGCCCGCCGTCTCACGGATGGACTCCGGGACCTGAACGGATTCCCCGATGACCCGTACGCGCACTACGTCGCTGCAGTGGCCTTCGAGCTGATACGCGATTATAGTGGAGCACGCATCGAATACACCAAGGCCAATGAACTGACCCCGATGCTCACCATTGATCCGGTACACGGCACCATTATCCCTGGCACCAATGGCCCGCCCGCAGCCGCCACAAAGCAGCCCAACCCCGAAATCATTGGTTTTATCGGGCTCGGGCGCGCCCCGGCATTCGGCAGATCCCTTCCCGGTAGCAACGGACGCTGGGGTGCCAAGCCCTATATCGAACTGCATGCAAATGGCCAGAGCATCGGCCGCAGCTACACCCTCAATACGGTCTATGCGCTTTCCGCCAAAACCCAGCGACGGATTGCTGCCATCCAGGCTGCCAAAACCGTCACGCGGGTCGTCATCAAGGACTCCATCGCCGATGCCGTTGCCGACGACAATCCCCTCATGGGCGAGATCCTGCGGCTCATCCTGTTTCTCACGGAAATCCCCGACACCCGCGCCTGGGAAACCCTGCCCAACTGGCTACAAGTCATAAGAGCCCCGCTACCCGAACACACCCAGAACCTGGAGGTCGTCTGCAAATCCTCCCGGGACACGATCATCCGCCGTATCCCGCTCCAACAACCCTTGCCGCAAACCGACAACAAACGCATCTTCCACATCCGCGTCTACTAACCCGCACCCTACTTCTTCTTCCCTTTGCCCTTTTTGCCCTTCACGCTCTTCACGCCCTTGCCACCCTGCATGACATCCCGCACCCAATCCGGGGTCGCGGCATCATGCTTGCGCGCTGACCGTTTGGCCCCTGTCCGGGGTTTTTCTGCCTTCGGGGCCGGGCGCCCCTTGGCAGGCGGCGTTCCTCCCCCTCCCGTCGAAATCGCACGCCGTCTAGGCTTGTGGGTGGTTTCCCCGGTTGCGCGAGCAGCAGGGGCCTTCCCGCCCGCACGGCGCAGACCGCCAGCACCACCAGCAGCAGCCGGACGACGCGCCGCAGCATGCGACGCCCCACGCCCCCCGCCACCGCTTGTCGGACGACCCTTCCCGCCCCGCACCGGCCGACGACGTCCCCCGGCACCCGCAGACCGGCCCGCCGCCGGCATTTTCAAATTCAAATCCGGTGCCCCCCGGTAATGCTCCAGTAAATCGGCAAATTGTGCCGAAAGAATCCGCGCCACCAGTTCATCGCGCGGCATACGTTCGAGCTGCGCCAGAATGCTCTTCATAAAGGGCGCAATACGCGCCTCCCCCGCCTCATCTGCCCGCATGCGTTCCAGCCAGGCGGCAATGCGCACCGCGCATACCGTCTGCCCATCCGGCACCGTCTGCACCAGAAACCGACACCCGGTCGAACGCTCAATTGCGGGAATCTTGGAGCGTTCACGGGGGGTGATCAACACCGAGGAAATGCCGCTGCGTCCGGCACGGCCCGTGCGTCCGCTCCGGTGTGTATACCCCTCCAGCGCATCCGGCAACCGGAAACTGATGACATGATCCAGCTTGCTGATATCCAGGCCGCGTGCCGCCACATTCGTGGCGACCAGCAACCGGATTTGCCGTTTGGCAAAGGTCTGCATCACACGGTCACGCTGCAACTGGGAGAGGTCCCCATGCAACGAATCGGCTCGATACCCATCCCGCACCAGGGCATCCGCCACATCCTGCGTTTCCTGACGCGTCCGACAAAACACCAACCCATAGATATCCGGCTCCGCATCCACAATGCGCCGCAACGCCTCATACCGATCCCGCTCCTGCACCAGGTAGACATGATGCTCAACCGTTGATGCACCTGCCCCACGGGGTCCAATCGCAATTTCCAATGGATTCTCTACAAACGCCTGCACGAGTGCCGCCAACGAACGCGGCATCGTCGCCGAAAACAGTAACTTCTGCACATGCGATGGGATGGCCGCCATAATCGCCGTCAAATCTTCCTCGAATCCCATGCCCAGCATCTCATCCGCCTCATCCAGCACGACACAGGTTGCCCCCGAGAGATCTGCTGCATTCCGGCGCAACAAGTCGTGCAGCCGCCCCGGCGTTGCCACCAGGACATGCGACCCCATCTTCAGCGACCGGATCTGACCCGAGATCGATGCCCCGCCATACACCGCAGCCACCTGCAGCCCTTTCATATGCAAGGCAAAATCGCGAATATCCCGGCTAACCTGCAAGCATAGCTCACGCGTCGGACAAAGCACCACCGCTTGCACCGCCTTGTGCTTCCGATCGATTCGCTCCAGCAACGGCAACCCGAATGCTGCCGTCTTGCCCGTTCCCGTCTGCGCCAAAGCCATCAAATTCCGGCGCCCCTCCAGCAGCACCGGAATCACCGCTTCCTGCACCGGGGTCGGCTCCTCAAATCCTAGCGTTGCGACAGCATCCAACAGTGCCTTCGATAACGCCAATTCTGCAAATGTACTCATGCATCCTCCTATATACCAAAAGCAGCACAGGCTAAAGCTCTAACCCCCCGCCTGCAAGCTTTAACAAAAAGAACTTCCCATAACAGTCCTGAATCTGATACAACATCCCCTTGCAAGCAGAAGGGCCTATAGCTCAGTTGGTCAGAGCAGGAGACTCAGAAATCGGAGCGCCGAGGGTAGGCGCGGAGAAAGCCCCGTAATAGCGGGGCCCGAAGGGCAAGGCTCACGGGAGTGAGCTGCAGCAACCTCTTGGTCACGACCAAGAGTTATGCGGTGCGAGAGAACGAAAAACTGAATATTGATTGAATAACAAATGGGGCCTATAGCTCAGTTGGTCAGAGCAGGAGACTCATAATCTCTTGGTCGCAGGTTCGAGTCCTGCTGGGCCCACCATGCTTCGCCCGGTCGGGCTACGCATGGCGCTGCCATCCCGACCGCCCAAAAAGCCAGCAAGCCCCTGAGAATCAACCAATCTTAGCGCCCTCCCCATCCCTGAACGCCTTCAGGGAGATACGCCACCTCTGCCCACCACCACACGCACAATAACAGCCGAACA
>CAZRCN010000066.1:0-13348 GCA_964598575.1 uncultured Victivallales bacterium
CGAGTTCCTTTACCTCATCCTCAGGGACTCCTGTTATCCGTGAGAATTCAGCCAATGCCCGGGGATCATCCTTGATGCCGGCCAGTTTCTCTGACAATTCACTGCTTGAGTACCGATGAAAGACATGTACGAGCATCCGGTCAGCCTCACGCGCTCGTGCTACCTCCTCATGCACACCCGCCGAGGTTGCACGGACGATAAGACTTTCACTTAACAAAAAGGTAAAGAACGCCACGGCCACAACCACCACCGCTAAGGTCAGCGATGACCGGAACAATCGGTAGGAGATGCCTTTCCGACAGAACCGAAAAGACTTCTCAAACGAGAGCGTCACCTGATCACGTACATCTATGTTTTTCTTGTTTTTCATTATATCATAAAGAAGCCTGGCGCCGAAGCACCTGTAAATTTATTGTAGAAAAACCCAACAATGAGCATGATGGCAATCATCATGAATTCACCCAGAATGAAACCGATAAACAATGGTTTCACACGATGATACACGCTTCCGCCCCCAACTTTGACGATCAGCGTCTTGATGATCCATCCCAGCAGGAAACTGGCCCAGGCATACATGCCAACGCTGGTTCCAACAACGAGAAAGAAAACGGGGTGCAGCGGCCACTTGGAAAAGCGGAACCGCAACAAATAGCCGCCAATGACAACAACGACGCCTATCAACACAAGCCCTAGCATACCACCGTCAGGGCGAACCAGCGCAAGTTTCGACAGTCCACTGGCCTGCTGGGAGGCCTCGTATTGGCCAAAATCCATCATCGTCAGCACTTGTCGCACGCCCTCTGTCCAGACGCCGCGTTCTCCCTTACTCAGGTTGCCCGCCCCGTCGGTATAGGCCAGGATCAGCACGGTCACAAACCCGACAGATAATGCCACCACAATTGCAAGCTTTGCAAAGAAGGCAAAACGTCGCAAATTGACCTTGTTGTCATCAAGAACTTTCAAACTGGTCGCCATATATGGCATCATGAGCGTAGTATGGCTTGAGCCTGCCATGACACTATTCAGAAACAACATGAACATGACAGGTGCAGCACCAATCGCAGCCGGCCCGAACAATCCACTCAGAATAGTCGGCATCGACCAGCCACTCACCATGATGGGGATCCCCGTCTCACAGACAAGCCGCGTCACCACGAGAAAGATCAACAGCAGGAACGTTACAATCAACCAAGCCATCAGGAAGCCCACACCCATGTACGCCGTCACACAAATCAATGCCACGTAGGCAGCTATAAATACCCGCGCCGCCCAAACGCCCCCCGCATCCATCGTCGACTTTCCGCGGCCGAGGCACAAGGCCCGGCGCAGGATCGGGAAATAATACGTACGCCCTGTGTAGGCAAGAATCAGCCCTACGGCAATGAAACCACCAGCGCGAAAAGAGCTGAGACCGCCGGATGACACGGGGTTTCCCGTTATCAGGTAGTACTGGACGCCTAGAATCGTTGCAAGCGGTGCGGCCAGGCCAATCGACAAACTCACATCCGTTGCCACAAAATAGGCAATGCCAATAAACGCAAAACTGATGGGCATCCAGTGGATGGTAAACATGCTCGCATTCGACTCGCTAATCACCGGGAACAACGAGGACCAACTGAGGACATATTCTGTAGGAATCATCGGCAGGCTGTTCGGGAACCATGCCTTCAGATAGCGTAACACATTGAGGGCGAAAATCAGGCCAAAACCAATCCAAAAGAGCCGATTCCGAAAGATTTTCGATCCCGGTTTTTGCGGGTCCTCCGCAATCAGCGCATCCACTACCGTAGCCAGCGGGTAGCGCAGCTGTTCATGCTGTGTCCATTGTCGATGCACAAGGAACGTGAGGGCGAGCAAACAGAAAACCAATAGCAGCAAAAACGGCATCCAATGCAGCAACGGACCAATCCAGGCCTGATAGGGAATATCCTCAACCTGCATCCCACCTTGAATCATGCCGAAATGCGTCTTTTCCCCAAGCACCTCGCCGTCCAAGCCGTGCGGGAAGAGTCGATCCGGTAGTCGCGTAGTGACACCGGCCTCCTTCCAGCTGGCATTCGTTGTCAACTCTTCGTAGCGCGGCAGCACCATCTGACGAATCATAGGCCCCTGGACCCCCGGTAACCAGGACACAACAGCCATCAAGCAGAAAATAACCGCAAGCTCAGGTGCGCTGAAGACGAGCGTACGGTTAAGACGGCTGGCGACCGCATTCCAACCAAATGAAAGCATCACGGTAAAAAACAAGGGAAGAACCGGCAGGTATCCTTTTATCGCATTTTCAGCAGTCCCCAAGCTACTGCTGAGAACGAGTACCCCCAGAAAGCCAAAGACAATAGATTTAAACGTAAAAGCTCGCATTGTACACTCATCAGAAACAAGAATATGGCGAATCGGGCAACGGGCCCCACAAAACATTCGTGGGAACATAGATGTAGAAGGTAAGGTTAGCAAGCCAAAAATGCTAAACCCCTACAAAAGGCATACCTGAGAAAACGCATCTACGACTTGGCAATAATAGGAGAGCAGGGAATGCCAAGCGGTTTCAAGCAGTACTCCGGGCTGAAACCCAGACCTTTCACCCTGTAAGAATTCGGTCCCAACCAACCGATCGGCTTGCAAAGGTGGATCGGACCGAAGCAATTTGCACGATGACCGTATACGGTTATGTCGACCGGTGCACCCTCGGTCACGGGCACCAAACCGATATAGGGATCGCGATAGACAGGCGCGGACAGGCCGCCGCTCGACACGCGCAGCGTGGTTGCGTTGAAGCTAGGTACTCTGACGGCATCTCCGTCTGCGGTTGCCGTGAAATGATAGGTTACGTTACCGCCGTAGAAAGGCAATCCCTGCGTGGTCCAGTCTCCGAGCTCCAATGATGTCACCGGGGGGGTGACCACACCATGCGTACCTGATATTCGCACACCAAAATCACCGAGCAGATAAAACCATTCGATGGAAGTTTCCTTGGTAAAGGACAAGCTGATTTCAATCACGTGTCGCCCGGCCGAAAAGGCCGGCAGTGCCACCGTGGAAATAGCATGATCCGTGAAATAACCGGTAGCGGTCATATCGATCGACTGGCCATCCAGCATCACGGAACTTTCATCGATGTTTTCGAGGGCCAATTGTGCGTTGGACACAGGAACCTCCGCATCAAACGCAACCCGCAAGGCAATTGTGGCCAACGTCTGTACCGGGCTTTGGTCAACCCATGGCTGAGCGACATTCCCGGATTTGGGGTGCATGCCCAACTCAGCCCGCAAAACATTCTCGACGTCCAGCAATTGCGTCTCATCCTTCCAGTCACCACCGTTAATGGCGTATGCCGCCTTTTCGAACAACAGCACATTGGGTTCATCCAGCGTTACGGGGACGGGACCCCCCATACGCCCCTGCTCTTTCCAAGCAGGCGGCAACAAGCTTTCGCCGACCTCCCGGCGTCCGGGCACAAGCTTCAAGAGCAGATGCCCTGCTTCGGCCAGTACCGCATCCACAACCGTCTTGCCATCCTCATAGCAGGCAGCAACCGGATACTGGCTACCATCAGACGTATCCAGGTGCGTTACCTGAAACTCACCGTTCATGTACAATTTTCCCTGTTGTGGACCAACATCGCGCTCTGTCATACAGACAAACAAATAGCGCCGATCCTCCTCCTCTCGGAGCTGATACAGCAACCCTTGCAATCGGTGGGTCTTATTCACCACAAAGGCAATGTCACGGAAATTTTCCACCGCCTGCATGATGCGAGCGCGCTCAAAGGGAATCCGTTCGCAGCGTTCAGCCAGCACGTTCGCGCGCGTGGAAGGTTCTGCATCCACCTGTTCCGGCGTCTCTCCCAGGAAAAGGACACGCCCCCCCGCATCAGCAAACCGTGCCAACCGGTCAAGGGTACTACTTCGAATCGTATGCATGGGTGGAACGATAACAACGTCATATTCCATGTCACCGACCCCGAAGCAACCGTCAGTACCGCTGTCTTTCTGGTCGGGCAGCAGGGATTCCGAGATATAATCGAAATCGATGCAGTCCAGCAGCAACCAATCGGCAAGGTTGGCAAAATGCTCTTCCTGCACCTCTCGCGCAAGGCCACTCGTTTCCTTTGGTCCGGCAGCCAGCCAATACGATTCAATGGGATGCACCACCCCCACACGGCAGACAGCCCTGCCGCGCGACATCGTGGCACCCACCCGTGCAAAGTGATCCTCGATCACGGGGTACTCTTTATACCAGGAGCTCTGGTAGCTTATCGACGCGGGGTAGTCGCGCTTCGCCTCACCGCGCATGCAATACCAACTCAAGTGATGCACCCTGAAAAGGACCCCCAAAGCAGCCTGCCAATCACCCTGCCGCTTATGCCCCTTGAAATCAAAATGCCATCCGGTTACACCATACAGTTCACTGAGTGTACCGGGGCATCCGAATTGGCGCGCCGCACTCTGTGCCTGCTTGGCCGTTGTCAACTCCATCCGGTCACAAAGCATGTCAATGCCCGGGATCTGCATGCTCCGATAGCTGCGCATCGCATCACCAAGGGCATTTGTCTGACTTTCCAATGTCGGCTCCTCCATCATATGCCCGGTTAACGCAAGGCCGTTTTTTAGACACCAGCCCCCGATCTGGTCCGCAAAGCTTTGGGCAAACCGTTCAGCAACCCACTCATGGTACCGGTAGCGCCAAACCGAGGGTTGATGATCGGGAAGATCCCAAATGACTTCAGGCATGTGCGCCAGTATGGAATCGCCATACTCTTGGGCAAACGCTTCATCCAGATCCGGCGTCCATGGAAAGATGATTTCGTGCTGTTCATCCACAAGCCCGATCGAGCCCTTGTGGGTAAACTGCGGTTCATCCGTAAAAATAGCAGGCACGTCGGTGCCGAATGAGTCCCCTACCGCTGCTTTATAGCGCTCATGCGTCACCTCGATAAATCGCTGCATCGCCTTGGGATTCAGCGTGTCCACGTAGGCTTGATCATTGAACCAGGAGCTATCCTGCGCAACTTCCAGATAAGCGTACCAGGTCTGCTCGTCATCCGTGGCTGCTTCATCATCTTTCAAGAGACGATAACGGGACAAGTGCTTGTTGACAAGACAGATGCCGAACCGCGCAAGAAGCACGCCATCTCCCTGACGGGTTCCGTTTGCTGCGGAATTCACATAGCTTGCATGTTTCGCTTCTGAATAAGGATCCCGGGTAAACAACAGGTGGCGCCTTCGATATGCGTGCTCTTTTGTCACCAGTCCGCCAGCAAACCCGGAGGGCCACCGATCTTCATCATAAAGCCAGGTAAGCATACCGTTTTCACGGCCTTTATCCCGGCAGGCCCGCACCAGATCCATGAACGCGTCACTGAGATATGCAGTATTCAACCCGGTTCGAGAGTGAATGTGGTAACCGCCAATCCCCATTTCCTTGAATATATCAATCTGTCGAAGCAGTTCCTCTTTATCAAGGGATCCATTCCACGACCAAAACGGTGCGCCTCTGTAAAGAGAGGATGGTGTTTGGAATGCGGCATCAAAAGGTACGTCATTATTGTCCCGTGTAAGCGGCATCGTTATGTCCTTTTCGTCGATATTCGTTTGCAGTGCCGCATTTCAACCCGCAGCGATGCATTCTATTTCCACCTTTGCCCCAAGCGGCAGTTTGGCCACCTCGACCGTCGAGCGGGCGGGGGCATGCTCCCCCAGGCACTCAGCATAAACCGTATTCATGGCCGCAAATTCCGTCATATCCTGCAAAAAGACCGTTGTTTTCACGATATGCTCAAGCGTAAGCCCGGCCGCAGCAAGAATTGCCTGCACGTTGCGAAACACCTGCCGTGTCTGGGCTTCGATACCGCCCTCAACCAGTTGCATCGTCTGGGGATCCAACGGGATCTGGCCCGAGCAGAAAACCAGTCCATCGCGGGTCTTAGCCTGCGAATACGGGCCAATGGCAGCCGGTGCAGCATCCGTGTTGATTGTCTCCATATCATGTCCTCCTCTAGGTTAGGTTTGCATATCCTAAAACCATGTTATTCCATGCATCAATCGCCTAGGAACATCCGGTAGGCAGGGTTATTCGTCTCGCGCACACAAGGATAGTTCAGCTCCGCAACAAAAACTTCCAGTGCACGCTGCGAGGCCGCGGCATCCGCTTGAAGCGACTGTAACCCAACCACGACATTCGCATAGCAGCCGCCATGCTGCCGGTACTGAAACAAAGACAAATTCCAGCGTTTGCGCATGCGCGATAGAAATTCCGTTAAAATACCCGGCCGCTCCGGCAGCTCAAAACGATAAATTTCTTCTGATGCATCCGTTCGCCGCCCACCAATCATATGGCACACATGTAGCTTGGCAAGCGTATTGCCGGAAAGATCCTGTACAGGATAGCCCTTCTGCCGCAGCCGCATCATGAGCTCATCCCGCCCCCGCTTCCCTCGTCCAACGCGCAACCCCAGAAACACGTGCGTGCTCACTACCGATGTATAACGGTGATTTAACTCTGTTATATCGTAGCCACGCGTGCACTCACACAGTTCCAGAAGGCTACCGGGGCGCTCTGGCACCGTGACCCCAAGCAGAACTTCGCTGCCCTCCCCTACCGCGTAACGCTCTGTCACAAAACGTAGGCGATCAAAATTCACATTGGCCCCGGATGCAATCGCCAATACCGATTTATCCTGGAGTTTGTTTTGTTGCACGTACTTGACAAGGCCACCAAGCGCAAGCGCCCCCGCCGGCTCGGAAATGGAGCGTGTATCATCAAATAGGGTCTTGATGGCAGCACAGATCTCGTCCGTGGTAACCGTGACGACTTCATCCACATACTTGCGGGCCAGAGCGAAAGGAATCTTCCCGACTTGTGCTACACTGACACCATCGGCAAAGATACCTGTCGTGGGGAGTTTGATCCGCCGACCCGCCTTACGTGCAGCTTGCAGGCAGGCGGAATCATCGGCTTCAACCCCGATCACACGGATACGCGGATTGACATACTTGATATACGTGGCAACACCGGCAATCAACCCCCCGCCGCCAACAGGGACAAAGACCGCATCGAGCCCACGACCCTGATGCTGGATGATCTCCATCCCGATCGTGCCCTGCCCTGCTATGATATCGACATCATCATACGGGTGGATAAAGGCCCGTTTCTCACGATCGGCCATATCAAGCGCGGATCTGCACGCATCATCAAACCGGTCCCCGTACAAGACAACTTTCACATACCGCCCCCCTAGTCGACGCACGGCGCGGACCTTGATCTCGGGCGTCGTTACCGGCATGAAAATCGTCGCATGCAGCTGAAGCTTGCTGGCAGCCAACGCTACCCCCTGCGCATGGTTCCCGGCCGAGGCAGCCACAACGCCCCGCGCTTTGCGCACCGCCGAAAGGCGCGCCATCTTCGTATAAGCCCCGCGTAGCTTGAACGAGAAAACAGGCTGTAGATCCTCCCGCTTCACAGACACATCGCACCCCAAGCGCTTGCTCAGCTGCGGTAGGGTATCAATCGGCGTATCAATTGCCACGTCGTATACCGGAGCGCTTAAAATGCGCTTAATGATTTTATCGGCTTGCATAGGGTATGATAAGTAGCCGCGAAATCGTTCCATGTCAATGTCAACAACGGATAAAACCAGATCGGATGCGCATCAAGGCTGGCCTGCATCGTGTTGCAAGAGCGGCCATGCATCGACCTGTGCCACCCGGTACAGGACCTTGGCCACAAAGGCAGCCGTATCGCGAATATCCTCCATCACCAATTTGTCGGGGGTATCGGCCGCTGTATGGTAAAAGGCCGCGCCCCGGGATTGCCCGGGACGTCCACCGATTCCCGCCGTGATAACACCCTGTAACAGAAACGGGTAGTGATCTGATGAGCTGTGGAACCGATTGGCAAACAGGACCTCTTCCCCCATATCCTGCGACAAATGCTGCACCCATTCGTCCGCCTGGGCACACCGATGAAACGCCAAACCATGCGGGTGGCCCAGACATGGGGTATCGCAATTGAACATCATGCGGGCATGACGCAGTTCCGCTGCATGTTCGCGGGCATGATGATGTGATCCGAGCAAGCCCATCTCTTCGGCCGCAAAGGCAACAAAGCGGATACGGCGTTTGAGACTGGCCTGAAAGGGTTGCAACAAACGCGCCGCTTCCATGACGATACTCACCCCGGTCGCATTATCATAGGCCCCTGGGGCAAGGTCATGCGAATCATAGTGCCCACCGATCAGGACAAAGGCATCCGGGGTTTCGTAACCTCGCAACTCTCCCACCACATTACTCGTCGTAGCTGGTTCACAGGCCCCATCCGTATACAACCGAAGCTGCCCCTTCCCGTCGAACCGACGCAAAGCAGCCAGGACTTCGGATGGAATACCGACCGCCGGGATTGGACTGGTGCATCCATCCGCAACGCTGCCGGTCTTCAGCAACATACCATCCAACAGATGTCCATGCAGAACCCCTACGGCACCGGCAGCGGCACAGCGGGCCTGGATTTCCTTGCGATGACCTCCCGTGCCATCCGTCAATGCCAGGGTACCGGCTAGCCGATGAGAGCATGCCGCAATCGCTGCCGCATCCCCACTACCCACATCTACCCAGCCTGCCTCTATACCCTCATCACCGGTGGCCGCACCATACGGCAAGGCATAGCACGGAAATTCTTGTTGCCGCGGATCCTGCAACGTCAAGCGCGCGGGTGCCCCCCGACGCCAAGCGGTAAAGGGAAACGTTTCCTGATGAACCTCGCTGAGCCCATATGCCTGCAGCTTGGATTCGATATAGCAGGCTGCCTGGCGATCGCCCTCCGTACCCGCAAACCGGGTTCCAATATCATCACACAGAGCCAACACATGCAGACCCGCTTCCGAATGCGCCATGGCATCCGCCTCAATCGCCTCGTCGATCTCCCGATACGACATGACCCCTTCCTTCATACGCCTGCCTCCCTTGCTTCTGCAATACCGATACCCCTTGTTCTGATACCCCCGCTGTTACCCATCGCTCTTATATGGAAATGTAAACGCATACTTGCCGGAGCCGATCACAACGCGCGTCCTTTCCGCTTGATCTGTGCATGCCTGCACCCCCTCGGCCTCCACCACGGGTTGCGTCCCCTCGGTGATGTACCCCTGGCTAGCTGGAATATGCACCGTAGCCGTACAATTGGCCGGAATCGAAACCGTCAGTGTCGCACGCTTGCCATCATGCTGCCATGCCGCAACAATCTTCCCACGCTGCGTCTGCAAGGTTGCGCGGGCCCATGGTAGATCAGGCGGCATATAGGGCTGGATTACCATCTTCTCATAGCCCGGACCGGCAACATCCGGGCGAATGCCCGCCAGCCCCCAGTAAAACCATTCGTCAATCGCGGCCCCCAGCGTGGTATGACATAACGAACCGCCTTTCCCCATCCAATTCTCAGTGATCGTCGTGCGCTTCGGATCCTTGAGCATATACCCCCAGCTCGGATACTCCGTAGCAATAGCCCGGTTCCACACAATATCATTACGCCCGGAATCCGCAATCGCCTTCACCGCCCACTTCGTGCCCGCATACCCGGTTGTCAAACGCTGCTGCCGATGGTTCACGCTGCTGTTGAGATACATCTCAAGTTTTGTTCTATCCGCCTCTGGGACCAGGCCGAATGCCAACGCCCAAGCCTGTGCACTCTGGCAGCCGATATCATAAAACCCACTACCGGAATCGTAGAAGCGGATATGGAAGGCATCCCTGATCTTTGCGCCAAGCACGCGGTAGGTTGCTGCGTCATCATACCGCCCTAGCACGCCTGCGATCTTGACCATGGTCATCACATCCGCATAGTAAAACGCAGTGGCAATACTAAGCGGTTGATTCTTGCGGAAGCCCGACGCGCCCTCATTCGTTGCCAGATGATCCCCCCATTGCGCGAGTTGCAAATACCCCCGTTCGGATTCAGAGGCATAGCGCTCTTCCCGGGGACATCCATGCCGCAGCCGCTGCAGTAGCTCTTCCGTTGGCATCGCTTCAATGCTGCGCACCCCCACCCGTTCCAAATAGGCGAGATAGCGCTTCAGGTAAGGATAACTCTCTTCCAGTATCCGGATGTCCCCGTAGTGCAGATACAGCCACCATGGGATCAGCACAAAAGCCGCACTCCAGACCAGATCCTCTTCCGCCCCGGCCTGCGGCACAATCATCCCGACCATGCCCGTTTCATCCTGTTGATCATAGAAATCCGCAATCCACTTGGCATACACACGGGGCGACCACAGATTGTAGAAACATTCCTCGGCAAAGCTCCAGACATCCCCCGCCCAACCCAGCCTTTCCGGCCGCTGGGTATCATCCGTGGGCACCCCCATCTGGATATTGCATTTCTGCGACTGCACGGTGCAGGCATGGATCTTGTTGAGAAGAGCATTGCCACAGGAAAATGTGCCGGTCTCCGCCACCGCCGTGCGCACAAAGCAGCCCTCCAGCGTATCCAACGTCGGCTGGCCAGGATAGCCCGTTACCTCCACATACTGGAAACCATGATAGGTAAAGCGGGGTTCGTACCATTCTACCTCCGCCCCCTTACAGGTATATTGATCACGCTGCAGGGCCGCATTGCTACTCCGATTGTCCAGGGTGCCATTCTCATGCCGTGCTTCGCCAAAACGCAGTGTGATGGTATCCCCGGCCGATCCCCCCCTGACAGTACATCGGACCCACCCGGTCATGTTCTTGCCCATGTCATACACAAACACGCCGGGCTCCGGCTCGCACATGGCAACCGGACGAAACCGTTCGACAACATGTCCCTCTTCGTGGCACATCGGCCTGAGAGTACCGCCCGGCGCGGGCACCCCATTCGCAGGCCGCCAGGCACTGTCATCAAACCCAGGCTTGTCCCACCCCGGCTGCTCTAACCGCGCATCATAGACCTCGCCGTCATAGATGCAGTTATTCGTGATCGGCGACCAAGCCCCCTTCCACGAAGCATCACTCACGATCGTTTCTGTCCCTCCATCCTCGAACGCCACCACAAGCTGCACGATACCACGCGGTGATCCATACCATTGTTGCTGCCAGCCCCAGAACCGCTTATGACCATTGAACCAGCCATTCCCCAACCACAACCCCAATACATTCGGCCCCTGTTGCAGGGAAGCCGTAACATCGTAGGTGCTGTATAGGACCGTCTTCCGGAATTCCGTGCGAGGCGTCGCCAACACAGCATCGCCCACCTTACTGCCATTCAGGTGCAACTCGTAGAACCCCAGACCACACACAAAAATGCGTGCGCGCTTGACCGGTCGGGAAATGGCAAAGGCTTTTCGCAGCATGGGCGCTCGATCATCGGGCTCGACCTCTGCCACCTCGGGGGCAATCCGGCCCTGCTGGAAGGTGTCAGGATCGGCGATAGGCTCGGCCGGATCTCCCATGCCGATCCACTCCGCCTGCCAGTCTCCAGGATCAAACAAAGCCGTACCGAAGGCAGCAATCTCCCCATACCCGAGATCCTCACCTCTCTGATGCCAAAGGCGAACACGCCAGTAACAATCCATATTGCTGGCAAGGGGTTTACCGGCATACGGCACCTGCATGGACTGCGAGGCATCCACCTTACCGCTATCCCACATATCGGGTGCATCCTGCACCAGCAATGCCCGGGCGGTGGCAACCTGGATCTGGTACGCCGTTTGCCGGGTACCACGTCCGCCATCCGGTACAACCCACGAAAAACGTGGCTGACGCGTTCCTACAGCTAGCGGTCTTTCAGCATATTCAACTTGCACCATGCGTCCACCAGATCTGCTTCCAGTGTGCTGGGCCTGTATTCTGCTGCGGTGCGCCCGGCGTACTGCGTCCCTCTTGAATATACTTCGTCAACAGATCACGCAATGTCTCGACGACGTCTGGGTGCTCGTCCTGCACATTCTGCGTTTCGCCAATATCGTGCCTCAGATCGTAGAGCTGCACTGCGGGTAACCCGGCCGACTCTTCAGGATGCCCACTGCGCGGGACACTCCATCCGCCAGAATCGGCACACATCTCGAGCTTCCAGTGCCCCTTGCGGATCGAAAACGATCCATTGATCGAATGATGCACAGTCGCTTCCCGGACCGGCCCCGTTGACGTACCATCCCAGACCCCGAGCGTACTCACGCTATCTTCGGCCGCTGCATCCGGCAACGGGTAGCCTGTGATCTCTGCCATGGTTGCCGTCAGATCCGCTAAACAGATCGTCTGGTCCGATGTACCTCCCGGCAAAATTTGCTCTGGCCAACGGACGATAAATGGAATGCGGTGCCCGCCCTCGAAAATATCGGACTTCATACCACGGAAATGATAACTTGGATGATGGTTACAAGCAGCCAGCTCATCATAATCCGCCATGGGGGAACAGCCATTATCCGCCGTGAAGATCACGATGGTATTCTCGGCAAGCCCATGCCGCTCCAGTGCCGCCATGACGCGTCCAACCGTATCATCAACCTGCAGGCAGAAATCGCCGTAGGCATTCGTGCCGGATTTTCCGCGAAAGGCTTCGGTCGGCAGGATCGGTGTGTGCGGAGCCGGCAAGGGGAAGTAGATAAAGAAGGGCTGCTCTTCCGCAGCATACGCATCGAGTAGCGTTTCGACCTTCTCTGTCAGGACGGGCAGCACGCGCTCCGGCTCGAAGTCATCCGCGATCAACCCACTCCGCATGAACGCCTTATCCTCCATGCCGTCAAAATGCCGGGTTGGAACCGAGGTGACGTTGCGATTCTCAATATAGGCATAGGGCGGCATGTCCAGTGAGGCACTGATCCCGTAGAAGGTATCGAACCCATGGTCCAAGGGGCCATTCGTGATCGGTGCCGAAAAGTCGACCTGGGCTTCATCCTGATAGGTAGAGGCTATGCCGCCATCCTTCAGGGGCCATTCCAGCCCCAGGTGCCATTTTCCCACACAGGCAGTGCGATACCCCTGCTCACGTAACATGGAGGCCACCGTCAAGCGGCCATCCTCCAGGATCGGCCGCGAATAGCCGCCGGTTACCCCCTGCTTGAGCACCGACCGCCAGTTGTAGCGACCAGTCAACACGCTGTAGCGCGAGGGCGTGCATACCGCCGAACTGGCATGCGCATCGGTGCAGCGCATGCCGCCAGCCGCCAGGCGGTCAATATGTTTCGTTTCAAAGGCAGCTTTCTCATTCAGGCAGGATACATCCCCATACCCCATATCATCCGCAAATATATACACCACATTCGGTCGCGCCATTCCAACTACCCCTCCCTTAAGCCGTAGCCTACCTAACCTGTACCTTCATTTATTTGTAATCCTTTTGGAGTGCGGTGATGGAGCGCAGCGCAATCACCGCTTTGGAT
>CAZRCN010000067.1:0-13280 GCA_964598575.1 uncultured Victivallales bacterium
AATCGTCGCCCGTAATCGTCCGCCGATCTCCCGAAGTTTCACTCACGCATCATCCTGGCCACCCGGGACGGAAACAAACGTACAGCCGGACTACTTCTCAAATTGGGCATCAAAAGCAATGTCACTTGAAGGGAAATCAACCGCCCGCACGAAGGCACATGCTTCCTCCGCCCCATGACAGCGCTCCATCCGGGAATCTTCCCATTCCACCGACAGCGGGCCTTGATAGCCAATATCGTTCAAGGCCACGATGATATCTTCAAACACGATATCACCATGCCCCAGCGACCGGAAATCCCAGTACCGCCGCGGATCGGAAAACTCCGTGTGCCCGCCAAACACACCTACGCTTCCGTCCCCATGGCCCCACCACGCATCTTTCATATGCACATGGAAGATGCGTTCGGCAAATTTTCGGATGAACGCAACATAATCCACACCTTGGTATCCGAAGTGAGATGGGTCATAATTGAAACCAAAGTACGGATGATAATCAACAGCCTCCAGTGCTCGCTCCGCCGAGGCAATATCAAAGGCAATCTCCGTCGGGTGCACTTCCAGGGCAAAGCGTACATCCGCCTTCTCAAAGGCATCCAGAATCGGCTTCCAGCTTTTGGCAAACGATTGGTAGCCCGCCTCTATCTGCCCCGGCAAACAAGGCGGAAAGGAGTATAGCAGATGCCAGATCGGGGATCCGGTAAAACCGTTCACGACCTCCAGGCCCATATTGGCCGCAGCCTTGGCAGTCTGCTTCATGGCTTTGACGGCCCAGGCCTTGGCCGCCTTAGGTTCGTGTTTCACACCAGCAGGCAGGAATTGATAATGCCGCGCATCGATGTTGTCGCATACCAACTGCCCTGCCAGATGATGCGAAATAGACCAGCATTTGAGACCGTACTTTGCCAGCAACGCGTGGCGATCCTCACAATAGCTTTTACTACGCGCACCTTTTTCAGGATCAAAATGATCGCCCCAGCAAGCCAGCTCGAGTCCATCGTATCCCCAATCGGCTGCCATAGGTGCCAGTTCTTCCAGCTTCAAATCCGCCCATTGCCCCGTGAATAATGTTACCGGCCTGCTCATCCTGCACCATCCTTTCGTTGTTTCCCTACTAGGCTCACTATCACCAACTTGCCGCAATCGTGCAAGGTTTTGTCTCACCATCTGATGAAAAACGTTTCGAGATCACGCTATACATATCATTTTTCTAGAAGCTGCTACGCAAGCAGTGTAGCGTATCCTTTTACACACAAAGGAGGAACCGTCCATGACAAGCACCTTCGAACCGGACTATCAACATATCGTGGATGCCGCCTGCAACCGGGAGGCTGCCCGCCTCCCACTGTACGAACACGGATTTGATGCCGGCGTGGTCGAAAAGATTATCGGGCAACCCGTCGCCCCCCTGCTGGCAGGCTCATTCGCCGAACGCAAAGAAGGTTTACGCCGTATAGCCGCTTGCGGGCTGCAACTCGGATATGATGCTATTCCCTTTGAACGTGGTCTCTGTGCCGTGATTCAAGGCGGCCAAGGGCTCACCGGACAGGCTGGCCCCATCATCCATAATCGCGACGAGCTCAAAGCGTTTCCGTGGGAGCAAAAAGCCAACGAGTATATTGCCCGCTTCGAGCCGGACTTTGCGGCTCTCCGCGAAGCTCTCCCCGCGGGCATGCGGGCCATCGGCGGGGTCGGATATGGTCCCTTTGAAACCATTCAGGATTTTGTGCCCTATCAAGATCTGATCTACCTGCAGGCCGACGAACCTGAAGTTTTTGCACAACTATGGGTGCACATCGGGGACTTGGCGTACAATATATGGAAATGGGTGCTGGACAACCATGCCGATTCTTTTGCCGTCTGCCGATTTGGCGACGATCTGGGATTCAAGTCCTCCACGCTTTTACCACCCATTGACATCCAGACGCACGTTCTCCCCCAATACAAACGCATTATCGACTTGATCCATAGCTACGACAAACCTTTTTTGCTGCATTCATGTGGCAATATTCACGATATCATGGACGAGCTCATTGCTACCGGCATCGACGCCAAGCACTCCAACGAGGATGCCATCGACACCTTCGATGTATGGGTTCAACGCTATGGCGACAGAATCGGAAATTTCGGTGGAGTGGAAATGAACCTCATGTCCCGGAACACGCCCGCAGAAGTCAAAGCCTATGTGCATGCTCTCCTTCCGCGGGTCATCCATCAAGGCGGACTAGCCATCGGTACCGGCAACCAGATTTCCCCCTACACCAAGCCCGAAAACTGGATGGCCCTAACCGAGGCCGTACGCGAATACAGGGGAGATTTTGCATAATCGGGACCGCGGCTTGCGATGAAGCCACTCACAACAGAAGCTATGCTGGCGGGAAGGCAACCCATTGGCCCTTGCTGGCAACCACGGTCTCAATGCACTGCATGCCGCGTACGCCGTCCTCAATGCCCGGGAAGTCCAGCTCCAGCTCGTTGGGCTCTCTGCCATCTATGCGGGCACGCATGGTATCCGTCGCATTTCGATAGACATTGGCAAAGGCCTCGTAGAAGGCTTCGGGATGGCCAAACGGCAGGCGCGTGGCCCGGGCAGCCGCCGCTGAAAGTGGCTCAATCGCATCGGTCCCCCGTCGATAGGTGCAAATGGTTCCATCCGGGGCATAGACCGCCAGGTCGTTAGGATATTCCTGCTGCCAGTAGAGTGCGCCTTCACTGCCGTATACATGGATCCGCAACCCGTTTAGCTCTCCCACACTGATCTGGCTCGCAAACAGCAAGCCACGAGCTCCATTGTCATAATGTACCAGGCAATTGGCATCATCATCCAGCAGACGCCCTTCCACGACCGTTCCCAGATCAGCACAAATTTCCTTGATACGGAGCCCGGTAATATATTCAGTCAGATTTGCGGCATGGGTTCCGATATCACCCATGCAGCCCGCGGCCCCACTGCGTTTGGGGTCCGTGCGCCATTCGGCCTGCTTGGCACCCTCCCGCTCAATGGGGGCACTGAGCCACCCCTGCGGATACTGCGTTACAATTTTCCGAATCTTGCCTAGACGTCCCTGTCTCACAAGATCGCGCGCCAGCTTGACCATGGGATAGCCGGTATAGTTGTGTGTCAACGCAAACACGCGGCCGCTCTTCTGCACCACGTCGCGCAGTGCCAGCGCCTGCTCCAGACTAAACGTCATCGGCTTATCAAGGACCACATCAAAACCCGCCTCGAGAAAGGCCTTGGCTACATCAAAATGCGCATCGTTGGGCGTCACGATCGACACAAAATCAATCCGGTCGCCGTCCGGCAGCTTCTGCTCAGCCTCGATCATCTCGCGGTACGAGGGATAGCAGCGGGCTGCATCCAGATACAGTTCATCTGCCATGGCAAGCGACTTATCGGCAGACCGGCTGAAGCAGCCCGCCACAAGCTCCACGCCTCCATCCAGACAGGCCGCTTTGCGATGCACATCCCCGATAAAAGCACCCGGTCCTCCACCAACCATCCCCATTCGCAGTTTCCGATTCATGCTTCCCTCCCTTGTTTCGTTATGAGGATACGTCAGGATTAGCCACAAAATCACCGCGGCATGCCTTCAGGTAGTTCAAGGCTCGCACTTGGCCGCTCATTTCCAACTCCCCGCGCATGACAGGGTCGTGCCAGCCTTCAATATCGATGCAGCCCTTGAAGCCACCCTTGCGTAGATCCGAAATAATGGCCGTCCAATCGCTGTCCCCGTATCCCGGCGAACGATGGTAGGCAAACGGCGGCACAACTTGCGTGTTGCCGGGCAAGGCCACATCCGCATGCATGGAGGCATGCACGCCATGCGTGCGCACGACATCCCAGTGAATCGTTGCATCCTTGCCATGCACATGAAAGATCTTCGGCACCCATTTGCGTAGCTGCGGCATCGGATCGATCAAACTGACCATTTGGTGACAGGGCTCCCACTCCAGACCCAGATTTTCGGCGGGCACCGCATCGAACATCATGTCCCAGGCTGTAGGATTGTGTGCAATGTTCCAGTCGCCAGATGCCCAGGTGCCACCCATATCACAATTCTCGAAGGCAATCCGCACCCCGTTGTCCGCGGCTCGCTGGGCCAGGGGCGTCCACACCTTCTTGAATTGCGGCATACTCTCATCAATGCGTTTGCCACGCAAACGACCGGTAAACCCGGCAACAATATCGCAGTCAAACAAGTGCGCCGCATCAATACAGGCTTCCCAGCCGGCCAGAGTGGCCTTGTCTTTCTCCCCCTCTTCCAACGGATTCCCGAAGACGGCAATCGAGGAAATGACCGCGTCGGTGCCTGCCAACACCTCTTTTACTTCCACGGCGAGCTTTGCAAGATCTATGCCCTCCAGCGTCTGCCAGAATGTCAGGCTATACGACTCGAAGCCGTGCGGCTGGATTTGCCGAATATAGGCAGGTGCTTGCATGCCTGCATTCACCAAGGTGCCAATACGAATGTCTTTTTCGGGGGCGGTCGCTTCGGTCTTCATGCTTCCATTCCTTTCATGTAGGATGATAAACAAATGTTATGCGGTAACAGGCACGCGTTTTCCCGTCTCCGCACTTTTAACAGCGCTATGTACCATGGCCAGGCTCTTGATATTATCAGCGCTATCCGTCTCCGGCAACGTTCCTTTGCGGATTGCCTGCAGAAATCCGGCAATGGCACTGTCGTGCCCGCCAGACAATGATTTGGGACAGACCATGGGAACCTTTCTGGCTTTCACGGCGCGCACAAAACCCTCCTCGCCGGCAACCACCTCGCACTGGAAATTTGCGCCGCCATCCCACAGCACAGTGCCTTTCTCCCCGATCAAGCGCCATTGGCATTGCCAGGCGGTCGGGCAACCCTCGGCACACCAGCTACCTTGATACGTATACACCAGTCCATCTGTCATTTCAAAAATGGCCGAGGCCGAGGGCCCATGCCGGTACCAGGAACTGCGGGGCGTCCATTCGTGTGCATAGACATGCTCCGCATCGGCTCGCGTGAGAAACCGCGCCTGGTCAAACGAATGAATCGCCATGTCCAGTAAGAGCACATGCTCCATGACGTCACGAAATCCACCGAAATGTACCCCTAGAAAAAAGTCGCTATGTACGGCCACCAGCTTCCCGATGACCCCGCGATCCAAAAAACGTTGCAACGCGCGAATTTCCTTGAGATAGCGGCGATTCTGCATCACGGCATAGGTCTTACCAGCCTTTCGGGCAGCTGCCGCCATACGTCTGGCCTTCGGCATCGTATCGCTCATGGGTTTTTCGCCCATCACATGGCACCCATATTTCAGGGCGGTCAGCGTAGTTGCACAATGTGCCTCCGGTATGGTGCAGTCAAAGACCACCTCCGGCCTGGTTTCATGCAGCACCGCACACAGATCGGTGCCCGTCACT
This sequence comes from uncultured Victivallales bacterium, assembly GCA_964598575.1. Lineage (GTDB taxonomy): Bacteria > Verrucomicrobiota > Kiritimatiellia > UBA8416 > UBA8416 > T3Sed10-140. Next base: position 5,408 of record CAZRCN010000067.1, read on the forward strand.
GCCTTCTTGAGACCGAATCTTTCTTTCTTCGCTTCTGCCGCTTCCCGTTGCAGATCAACCAACCCGACTATGTCGACGTTTGTCTGAACGGTTTTTGCGCCAAGCCATGCATTCGCGATGTTCCCGCACCCAACCAAAACGACTTTTGTCTTATTCATGACCACGTTCCCGCAAACAGGCCTTCCGGCATGGGATCCGGTCGTTCACATGAACTTTCAAGTTCAACGTGTTTTCCTTGATCAGAGGCATCATGGAATGCATGCATCAGGTCGAGTACGTGATATGCCAGGGCTCCATTCGCCTTGTGCGGACGCCCGGTGCGAACCGCTTCAGCCATGTCGGACGGACCCAATCCACGACCATTCTGTTCAAAGCCGCATGTCAGTGGCATCTCCTTCCATTCCTTTTCGCCTTTGAGCTTCACCATGACCCGCCCGCCAAATGTATTCGGGTCGGGAACGGACAAGGTCCCCTTGGATCCAAAGATTTCAATCCGAGGCGTCTGGGACCCCCACGAGTCAAAACTGGTAGTAATCGTACCGATCGCACCACTGGCAAAATCCATGATACCTGTCACATGCGTGGGCACCTCGACATCGATGACCTGTCCGCGCTTTTTCTCGCTACCAATCGTCCGTTGTGGGAACGAGATGCGTGTGGAGCCCGTAACACGCGTGACGGGACCGAGCAGGGAGACGAGGGCCGTCAGGTAATAGGGGCCCATATCGAACATAGGACCACCACCAACCTTATAGTAGAATTCCGGATCCGGATGCCACCCCTCGTGGCCGGGACACAGCATAAACGCCTGCGCACCAATCGGGGTCCCGATAACGCCCTCATCGATCAGGCTACGGCAGGTCTGGATCCCGGCTCCCAGAAAGGTATCAGGCGCATTGCCCACCAATACACCTGCCTTCTCAGCCGCAGCGAGCAGCGTCTTGCCTTCCGCGCGCGTCAACGTCAGCGGCTTTTCGGCATATACATGCTTCCCAGCCTGGACGGCCTGCATGGAAACCGGGAAATGGCCTTGCGGCGTTGTCAGGTTCACGATCAGCTTCATGTCGGGATCCGACAGCATCTCCTCCAGCGTGCAAACGCGCACCCCCGGATATTCGTCCGCTTTGGCCTGCGCCCGCGCCGCGTCGAGATCTGCACAGGCGGCGACCTCTACATTCGTGAAGACCGTACACAAATTCTTGAAATAGATGCCGCTGATGTTGCCGCATCCCACAATTCCTATCTTTGTCGTTTCCATAATGGTAGCGTCCTTTCGCGTAAGATGTATGACGAGCAGCGCGCCTTAGGCTGAAACGTATTCCTGCTTGATGCGTTCACGGGCGGCCCATTGCATACCGCGCTTTACGATTTCCAAGGCTTCCGGCACCTTGAAGTCATCAGCCACATGGCCGAGTGAAGTGTAGAAAATGCGTCCCTTCCCGTAGGTCCGCTTCCAGACATACGGCATAACCACGCCCTTGATCCAAGGCACATTGCCGTGTTTCCCACTGAACGTGGTGGTAGCCACAACCGCATTCGATGGATCCACATGCATGTAGTACTGCTCCGAAAGCATATCAAAATCCTTGAGTCCCTTGACGATCGTATCGTCCGGCGCACTGATGTTGATGCGGTGCGGAATGACGCCGCCCGGATGCACAACCCACTGGCCACCCGTCATGAACTGATACTCCGTATTGTTCCGGAAGGCATCGCACATGCCGCCATGCCAACCAGCAACACCAGCCCCGTTCAAAACCGCATCGCGCAGTCCCGCCCACTGCTCGCCGGTTATCTCCCCCATCGTCCAGATGGGTACGATCAAGTCGAAGTTACGCATCTTCCGCTTGTTCGTATAAATATCCATCGTGTCCGAAACCACGACCCGGAACCCCTTCTCCTTAAGCCATGGCGCAAATAGATCCGCGCATGCTTTCGGTGTGTGTCCCTGCCAACCACCCCATACGATCAGGGCTGCCTTCCGCTTCACTGGTTGCTTCGTTTTGCTCTTGGCCTTGCCGCTCATCCTTGCTCCCTTGTTTGTTGTTGTATCCGCTACGCATTTCGTGCCCGATAAAATATCCGCTCGAACACTTTTTTCATATTACATGATTTACTTTTGAACAAAATGGATATTTACTCCAAAAGCATGGATAAAATTTTCATACATCTAGCCCCATACCCACGGTCGTACCCGAACGGCTTGCCGGTCCAGTCCATTGGATACATACCGCACAAGCTTCATCAGGAAAAGTGTGCATTCGCAACCTGCAATTTCTCGCTGATTCTACGCGGAAAGGGCTTTTACCGGATACAGAACCGGACCCTGCGCGTGGAAGCGCCTTGCGTCATCACCCAATGGCCCGGCGAGCCCCTTCTCTATGGCCCGGACCAACCCCATGGTTCGTGGGATGAGTTGTTCATCATTTTCGACAGCAATGCCGCAGAAACCCTCTGCGAACGGAATCTCTACCATAGCGATCAACCGATCTGGCCGATTCACGATCCTAACCAGGTCATGGAACAATGCACCAATCTCATGGCCTTGCTACAGGATCCGGATAACACGCGCATGATCGATCGGCTCGACCGGGTTTGCGAGCGCCTCTTGATGGAAACCCGGATCGGGCAACCACGCATCAGCATCCCCCATGAGGAGGAACTGATCCGAATGGTGCGTCAACACCTACGGGATCACCGCTTCGAGCCACTGGACTTCCATGCCATTGCCAGCAACCACGGCCTTTCGCCCAGCACCTTCAGACGACACTGGAACCGCTACATGCAAGCACCCCCTGCCCGCTACGTGCGCAACCTGCGTATCCGCGAGGCGCGACGCCTGCTCGCAGAAACCGATCTGACCGTTTCCGAAATCGCCCGGCGGATCGGCTTCGAGGATCCCTTCTATTTCTCACGCTGTTTCCGGCGCATGACAGGGATGTCCCCGAAACCCTACCGCGAACGATTTCAGCTAGCCTCCCGTCCCTAAAAAGACGGGGATGTGCTACCCCGGGCTTCCGTTAGGAACACCCCATCGAGCTTCCGCAATTATAGCAACGGTAACAGGCACCATTGCGCACGGTGATCGCGCCACACACATCACAGGCCGGCGCATCTTCCGTAAAGTGCTCGAACTGATCATCCACGCGCTCCGGCTCGGAGACCTTGGGCTGCGTGGGCGCAGCAGATTCCGTCTCCGGCTCAGGCTCCTGTCTCTGCGTCACCGTGCCCCCATGATACCCATTCGGAAAGGTCAGGTTCAACCACCGGAAAATATAGTCTACCAGTGATTTTGCCATCTGTATATCCGGGTTTTTCGTGAAGCCGCTCGGCTCGAACCGACTATGGGCAAACTTGTGGCACAGCTCCCGCACAGGAACGCCATACTGCAAGCAAAGCGAGATCGCCGTACCGAAAGCATCCATCGTGCCGCCTACGGTACTGCCCTCTTTCGCCATCGTAATAAACAGCTCGCCCGGACTTCCATCCTCATACATACCCACCGTCAAGTAGCCCTCGTGCCCGGCCACCTCGAACTTATGCGTGAGTGACTGCCGCGTGGCAGGCATGCGGCGACGGAACGGACTGCGCCGTGCCATATTCAGTACCGCATCCGGATCCTCTTTGGCAGCCTCCCGGTTCTGTCCGTCATCGGTGGAAAGCGGCTGTGTCCGCTTGGACCCATCCCGGTATACAGCCACAGCCTTCAGCCCGAGCTTCCAGCCTTCCATATACGTCTGCATGATATCACCCGGTGCCGCCTCGGCCGGCAGGTTCACCGTTTTACTGATGGCACCGGAAAGGAACGGCTGCACAGCCGACATCATTCGCAGATGGGCCATATAGGGGATACTGCGCTTACCCTTGACGGCCTGGAAGGCACAGTCGAAAACCGGAAGATGCTCCGACTTCAACGCCGGTGCTCCTTCGATGGTATCGTTCGCATCAATGTACTGGATGATTGCTTCGGTTTCATCCTTCGTATACCCCAGACGATGCAAGGCCGGTTCCAATGACTGATTCACGATCTTCATCATGCCACCACCGGCAAGTTGCTTATATTTGACCAAGGCGATGTCCGGCTCAACGCCCGTCGTATCGCAATCCATCATGAAGCCAATCGTCCCCGTCGGTGCCAAAACCGTTACTTGTGCATTGCGGAATCCGCTCATGGCATGCGAAACCACATGGTCCCAGCACTCCCGTGCGGCTTGCCGGATCGGTGCCGGTGCCAGCTTCGGATCAATCTCATCCAAGGCGTCCCGGTGCATACGCATGACATCAGCCATCGCACGGCGATTCTTCTCCCAGTCGGCGAACGGCCCCTGGACCTGCGCCAGTTCCTGACTTACCGTGTAGGCTTGTCCCGTCATAAGCGCCGTAACCGCCCCGGCAAACGAACGGCCGCCATCGCTGTCATATGCCAGCCCCATTCGCATCAGCAGGGCACCGAGATTCGCGTATCCCAGTCCCAACGGCCGATACACATGCGAATTCGTGGCAATCCGTTCATCCGGATAACTGGCATTGTCTACCAGAATCTCCTGTGCCAGGATAAAGATCCGAACGACGTGCTTGAAGCGCTCCACATCGAACGTGCCCGCCGGATCTGCAAACTTCATCAGGTTGATGGAGGCCAGATTACAGGCGCTATCATCCACGAACATATACTCCGAACAGGGATTGCTGGCATTAATCGGTCCGCTTTCCTTGCAGGTATGCCAACGATTAATCGTGCTATCGTACTGCAACCCGGGATCCCCGCAGATATGTGCCGCCTCGGCAATCTGCTGCATCAGCGCACGGGCCTTGTACGTGTCCGCCTTATCACCCGTCGTAACACAGCGTGTCGACCACTCCCCATCATTCTCAACGGCCGCCATGAAATCGTCCGTGACGCGGATCGAGGTATTGGCATTCTGGAACATGACCGAATCATAGGCTTCCCCGCCAAAAGACCCATCATACCCTTGATCGATCAGCGCCCACGCTTTTTTCTCCTCGCGCAATTTACAGTTGATAAAATCAACAATGTCGGGGTGCTGGATCTTGAGGCTTTGCATTTTGGCGGCCCGCCGGGTCTTGCCCCCGGATTTGATGGCCCCGGCCACCTGATCGTAGATGCGCATGAAGCTCAATGGGCCCGATGGGGTTCCACCACCCGATAATTTCTCCCGCGTACTGCGCAGCGTGCTCAGGTCGGTCCCCGTGCCGGATCCGTGCTTGAACAAGAGCGCCTCCGCACTTGCCAGCCGCATGATATCCTCCATGGTGTCGTCCACGGACTGAATAAAGCAGGCCGAAGCCTGGGGCCGACGGTAGGTGTCGCCGGCCGGTTCGCAGCGCCCTGCCTCGGCATTCCAGGCATAGCTGCTCTGATTCGGCGATGCGTGACCATACACATGATACAAACCGACATTGAACCAGACCGGACTATTGAAAGCACCATACTGATTGACGCAGAGCGTCGCCAACTCATCATAAAACGTTTCCGTATCCTCAGCCGTTGCAAAATATCCGTCTTGCTGGCCCCAATCCGCAATGGTGCGTGCCACCCGGTGAATCAACTGGCGCACCGAAGACTCACGCTCCTCTGTGCTTTGGTCTCCATAGAAATACTTGGATGCAACCACATTTGTAGCGAGCATCGACCACGACGCGGGAACCTCTACCTGATCCTGCGAGAATACCGTTTTTCCCTTGCCATCGGCAATCTCTGCGTGCCGGCGCTCCCACTCGATACCGGCAAACACATCCTCCCCCTTGCGGGAGAACACGCGTGGGATACTGACCCCCTGCCCCTTGGTTGTACTTGTCTTGGGGCGTCCAACCCGTTTGCGACCCGATCCCTTTCGATTCGCAGCCGTAGTGGTTTCGCTTGTCCCCAGCTCATTCTCTTCCTGTTTGGCCGTCTCCGCAACTTCCAGCATGTAATTTCCTCCCGCGTAGTGGATTACAAAAAAACCCAAAAAACACTATATGTAGGGCATGTACTTGCAAGATAACACTACCTGTAGATGTAGCAAGAGAAATAATACCGCCGACGCACAATAAAAAACGCCAAAGGGAAAGTGCCAGAAAATCGGCACTATTTTTCACATGTCCGCAAAAATTCTACCGCTGCGCGCCCCTCTTAGGGGTTGCGTTGCAGCAGCACAACCGTCTCGAAATGTGCCGTGCGTGGAAACAAATCCAGCAGTTGCACCCTTTGGGGGGCATAGACATCTGCGCAGAGCTGCTTCAGATCACGCGCCAGCGTATCGGCCGAACAAGAGATATACAGTAAGTGCTGCGGCCCAGGTTTGTGGGGATCAGCAAGATGCGCACACAGAGGGCGTGCGAGACCCGCGCGCGGAGGGTCCACGATCACGAACGTCGCGCTGCCATCCACGCGGGCCATGGCCTCTGGATACAGCTGCGAACTTTCCCCGACCGCAAACATCACCTGATCCATGCCGCGCTTGGCAGCATTCGCCCGGGCCGCCCGGATGCTTTCGGCCTGCAGCTCCACTCCGAGAACATGTTCTACCTCTTCCGCTGCCGTCAGCCCAAAGAGTCCTGCCCCACAATACAAATCAAGAAGATGCTGCGGTTGCGCGGCACGAACCAACGCCTGTACCAGATCAACCAAGCGTGGCGTCATGCCCGGATTTACCTGCCAAAACCCACTGCCCGGCACAAGAAATGTGTCCGTCCCCACCTTTTCATGCAACCAGTCGTGCGGAGCCTCTCGATTGAGCCAATACATCGCGCCATCCTTTTCCGTCCAGCGCAACGTCAACGTATCACCCTGCTTCATGTGGTCCTTCCACTTCATACGAGCAGTTGGCAAAATCTCCTGCAAGGCCGGCACAGCCAGCGGGCAACAGGGCACATCCAGAATGGTCCGGTTATCGAGTCCGAAATACCCTAAGGCTCCAGCCCCGTCACTATGCAAAACAATCTTGTTGCGATACCCTTCGCACGTATTGGCTCCGATTGGTTCCCCTACCGGTGCATCCGGCAGGCCGCCCAGCTTAGCCAGCAGACCCTGCAGTTGTTCCGCCTTGCACGCCAGCTCGCCCTCATAGGCAACCTGCTGGTATGAACAGCCTGGACAGTCAGCCGCCAAGGGACAGGCCGGGGTAACCCGTAGCGCAGATGGTGCAACGACCTCCAGTAAGGCCCCATGTGCAAAACGTTTTTGCACCTTGGTCAACCGCACCCGTACTTGCTCTCCCGGCAGGGCACCCCGTACAAACACCACCATTCCATCCAAACGACCGATACCATCCCCGCCGAATCCCGTCGTTTCAATCCGAAGCTCCACTTCCTGCCCATTCTGCATACCAACGCCTCCCAACAACCACACCTACTTCTCTGCTATACCTGATCCTGGCACATTCCCGTGCATCCACCGCCAACCTACACATCCCGAACAGGACAATCGAGAGCAAACCTCTTCCCCCGCCATTTCTGCCAAAGGGGTGCGGTCTTTCAGGACAAGTCTTTTCTCTATTGTCGTAGGGCAAATAGTGCGCTAGGGTTGCATGCATCGAAAGGAGAGTGGGTAGATCATGTCCGAAGAATCAGGTAACCTGAAGTACAAACGCATCCTGTTGAAACTCAGCGGGGAAACCCTGCAAAGCCGGGAAAAAGGGCTTGGTATCGACCCCACGACCGTATCTACCGTAGCAAAACGCATCCAATCGGTCTGTGCCTTAGGCACACAGGTTGCGATTGTCGTGGGTGGCGGCAATCTCTTCCGTGGCCTCAGTGGTGCACAGCGGGGCATTGACCGTTCCTGCGGTGACTATATGGGGATGCTGGCAACCATCATGAACGCCCTGGCCCTCCAGAACGCGCTCGAGCACATCGGCCTTGCTACGCGTGT
>CAZRCN010000068.1:0-12705 GCA_964598575.1 uncultured Victivallales bacterium
CTCTCCTGCATAACCAGGGAGCCTGACTGGTTTTCTGACCCACAGATTCTGCGGAAGAGCTATAAAGAAACATCCAACTACCCAGCGGTAAAAGTGGAACCGTGCGTGCAATCACCCCTTGCGTTTGTGCTATTCCGGCACTGTTGGAGCAGCATCCCATTTGCCGATTTTTTCTACGGCATCGATATGCTGGATGAAATATTCGACGATAGCCGGATCAAATTGGGTGCCAGCGTGTTCCTGGAGTTCGGTGATGGCTGCGTTCTTGGACATACCCACCCGGTAGGGTCTGGTGGACCGCATGGCGTCGTACGAGTCTACAATGCTGAAGATGCGGGCCCCCAGCGGAATTTGTTCTCCTTGCAGGCCATTCGGATAACCGGACCCATCAAATTTCTCATGGTGCGAGAGCATAATTTCAGCAGCAGACTGCAAATTGGGGCTGCTCTTGATTAAATCATAGCCGGTATTTACATGCGCCCGCATGATGGTCCATTCGTCTTCGGTAAGAGAGCCCTCTTTAAGCAGAATCCGGTCAGGAACACCAATTTTGCCGATATCGTGAAGGAGAGCACCTTGCCGAATGCCATCAAGTTCCTTGTCGCTAAAGTCAAAGTCTTTGGCGATCATGACGGTGATTTCCTGCACACGCACGCTATGGGAACCGGTTGTCTGCTCGCGGGCGTCGAGCATGGCGGTCATCGTGCGGAGCGTAAAATCCAAGGCATCCCGGGTTTGTTTCAGTGCATCGGTTAGTGCACGACTCTTGCGTTTAACCATCGCTTCCAGATTCTGCTGGTACTCTTCGTTCTCCCGTCGGAGTCGATGATACTCCAGTGCACGGCTCAACGTGGCTTTAAGCTGATTGCGTTGGATGGGCTTCTGGATGAAGTCGTACGCTCCGCGGCGGAGACTGCTGATGGCATTGTCCAGGGTGGCATCGCCGGTAATGATGATGGATACCAGAAAGGGGTTCATTTCGTTCATGGTATGGATAAGATCTAATCCGTTGGTATCACCGAGGTTCAGGTCGACCAAGGCTAGGTCGAAGGCCGGTGGGTTGGCTTTGAACGCATCAAGCGCATTCTCTGCATTCTCGAACGTTTGCACGCTGAAGCCTTCGCTTTTGATAAGGACTTCGATAATGCGCAAAACAGAGGCATCGTCATCAACAATCATCACAGATGGTATATTGGGGCGAACAGGGAAATCCTCTCCCTCGTCCTCATCTGAAGGGGGCGTGTCCTCATGCCATATCACAACCCGGTTCCGTCCATTGCGTTTTGCCGTATATAGTGCCTCATCGGCATGCGTCATCAATGCTTCGACGCTATTAAGGCTACCATCAGGCAGCCGGCAGGAGGCGGTGCCGATGGATACTGTACACCGGAAAGCATGGGTTTCCGGATAAAATACGTGCTGCCGGATGGCATCCTGCATGCGCTCAGCCAGTTTCTCCAGGCTGGCGGGTTCGGCATCCGGTAAGACGATCACCATTTCGTCGCCGCCATAGCGGGCAATCAAATCCGAGCCGCGAAACGTTTTTTTTGCGATGTCGGCCAGTGTGCGCAGGGTTTCATCGCCAGCACTGTGGCCGTAGTTATCGTTAATCAGTTTGAAGTGATCGACATCCATAATCATAAAGGCGGGGTTCAGGCCGTATCGGTTTGCCGTTTCCCAGACCGCCGGCAGTTGGTCCTGGAGATGGTGTCGGTTGTAGAGCGCGGTCAGTTCATCACGCACGGCAAATTGACGAATGCGATAGAATGCCACGAGTACGGTTGTGAGATGGTTGGCAGCATGATACAGGAATGAGATATCCGCATCCGTCAGGGTATAGTCCGGCGTAGGAATAAAAACAAGAATGCCGCTGAGGACACCCCCGCTGATAATGGGAAAGGAAAGCATAGGCCCATCATAGCCGGGGGCAGCAGGATCTTCCTGTTTGCCGGTGATCTCACATGCAATATTTTCCGGTAGCACCGTCCCCGATAGGGTTTCGTAGCGTTTGCGGATAAGATCCTCGACAGCGGAGACTAGGCTGGGGGGGACATCTCTCCGCAGAGCGACTGCTAGCACGGGGGCCGTGTCTTTCTCGTGATAACTGAGAACAGCAGTGGCAACAGATGGCAAGGCACGCCCCAAATCCCGTGCAAGGTTTAAGAGGGCCTCGCTGAGGTTGGTTGCCTCCAGTGCAGCGCGGGTACTGTCACGCAGCATGCTTAACTGGTAGAGTACACGGTCTTGCGTATCGTTGGACTGGTGCTCCAGGCGGGACCGCATGTGCTCTACTTCTTTCCGCACGCAGCGCGTAAGTTGAGAAAAGGAAAGGGGTTTTTCGAGAATCTGTTTGACGCCGAGATGCAAAGCTTGCTGGCGGAGTTCGTCGGTAATAAAACCGCTGAATACCACGGCGCCCATCCAGGGCCGGATGCGAAGTGCTTCGGTCAGGAACGTAATGCCATCCATGGGCTCCATCATGAGGTCGGATACAACAACATCAAACCGGTTACTGAGCAGGACCTGCAGCCCTTCGCTGCCCTCGCTGGCAGTCATGACGTTATATCCGAGCTGCGTGAGGCTTTTCTCGACGACATCGCGAATGTCGCGCTCATCGTCTAGCACCAGAATATTGACGGGGTCTTCATCAGACCCTGATGCTGGTACCATGTGTTGCGGATCACTCATACCAATGATGGTAGCGTGAGAATGGCGGAAAGGCAAGTCGTGAAGCGTGCTGACCGGAAAGGATGCGCATCGAGCGTCTTTGGGTTGCAGTGTAGACACCGATGTATTAGTCTTCGAAACGTGATAGATTGGTAAGAAAACGTTAAAAGATAGGGGCGAGCAGGAGGAAATATGACGAAGGAAGATGCAAGCGCATTATTAGCGCAGCATGGGCAGGAACACGTGCTGGGGTTCTGGGACGAATTGACAGAAGCTGAGCGCACGGAATTGCTGAGGCAGATTGAGGCGCTGGATTTTGACGAGATTGCACGCAAGCAGGCGCTGCTGGATCTGGAGGTGCAGGCGGCGCCTGAAAAAGGGCAGGACAACACGACCGCCGATATTGAGCCGGCACCGGTGCTGGAGTTAGGAGCGATTGCGGCGCGGCGTGAGACCTGTGAGCCGCTGGGCATCCGTGCATTGCAGGCGGGCCGCATTGGCGTCTTGCTCGTGGCTGGCGGGCAGGGATCGCGACTGGGCTTCGATGGGCCCAAAGGTGTTTTCCCGATCGGTCCGATCTCGGAAGCGTCGCTCTTCGAAATCCATGCCCGTAAAATCCTGGCGTTGGAGGCACGCTATGACGCGCAGATTCCGTTCTACATCATGACAAGCCAGGCAAATGATGCAGATACGCGGGCTTTTTTCGAGCAGCACCAGTACTTCGGGCTTAGCCGGGAACGCGTACAGTTTTTCTCGCAGGGCATGTGGCCGGCCCTTTCCAAGGATGGTACATTGCTGATGGAGTCACGGAGCCGGATCTTTATGAATCCGGATGGGCATGGTGGTACAATCCGGGCGCTGGAAAAGACAGGCATGTTTGCAGATATGGACAGCCGCGGCGTCGATACGCTTTTCTATTTCCAAGTTGACAATCCCCTGGTGGAAGTTGCGGATCCGGTTTTTCTGGGATTGCATCTACAGGAAGGTGCCGAGGTCAGTATCAAGGTGTGCGCTAAGCGGGATGCATACGAAAAGCTGGGTGCGATGGTGTTACGGAATGGGCGCCCCAGCATCGTGGAGTATTCGGAGCTGACCCCTGAACAGGCAGAAGCGAGAGGAGCAGATGGCTCCTTGCGTTTGCGGTTCGGCAGTGTGGCCATCCATGTGTTTTCGGTGGCATTTCTGAAACAATGTGCGCAGCGGCCCATGCCCTTGCACCTGGCCCATAAGCAAATTCCGCATCTGGATTCGAGCGGACGGGACGTCCGCCCCGAGAAGCCCAATGCCTATAAATTTGAAACATTTATTTTTGATGTTATCCCCGAATCAGAACAGGTTCTCGCGGTGGAATTTGACCGGGCATTGGAGTTTTCACCCGTAAAGAATGCGGAGGGGGAAGACTCTCCGGCCACGACCCAGCGAGATATGATCCGCAAGTTTGCGGGATGGATGCGCTCTTGTGGGGTAGCGGTCCCGCAGGGACCAGATGGTGAGCCGCGGTATCGGATTGAGATCGATCCCTGCTATGCTGTATCGGCGGCAGAACTGCAGACGCGTCTGGGTGCCGGGTTTATCTGGGATGGTGACTTGTTGCTGGTCGCCGAAGAAGAGGAATAGACCGGTTGCCGGCTAGGCGTCATCTTGTACCATGATTTGCTCGCGCGAACCATACTTGCGGACAAGGCGTTGCAAGTAGGCTCGTTCGATGCCGGCGAGCTTGGCCGCCTGCGATATATTCCCGTTGCTGCGGCGTAACAAGTCGGCGATATAAGCCTGCTCGAATTCCTGGATGATTTCCTGTTTGAGCAGCTTGAAGGGGCGCTCTGCGCTGACGCGTTCCAGACCGTACCCGCCCCCGCCACTCCCGCTCGTCTGGTGCAGGAATGCTGTGACGTTGAGAGGGCGTTGCTCGCTCAGGGCGGCAATTTCAATTACGTTGCGCAGTTCCCGCACATTCCCAGGCCACGTGTGCCGCCGGAGTGCGCGCAAGGACGGTTCTGCCTCATGCAGAACTTGTTCCTTTTCCCCGGGGGCGAGAAACTCCTGTAGAAATCGTTTGGCGAGTTGTTCAACATCATTGCCGCGTTTGCGAAGCGGGGGAATCTGAATGTTCAGGATCGATAGCCGGAAGAAAAGATCTTCGCGGAAGCGTCCCTCGTTGACTTCGTGCTGCAGCTTGCGGTTGGTAGCCGAGAGGATCCGGACGTTGATACGGCGGATCGTATTGCTGCCCACACGTTTGACTTCGCGTTTTTCGATGACACGCAGCAGTTGGGGTTGTAGTTCGGGGGCGAGATCACCGATTTCATCCAGAAATATGGTTCCGCCTTCGGCAGCCTCAAAGGCCCCCATGCGTTCAGTGATGGCGCCTGTGAATGCGCCTTTGGCGTGACCAAACAGTTCGCTGGCCACGAGCTCTCGCGCCAGCGAGGCACAATCGATCACGACAAAGGGCTTGTCGCGTCGCTTGCTATGGTTATGGATTTCCTCTGCCAGGACTTCTTTGCCTGTTCCGGTTTCCCCCTCAATCAGGATGGTAGAATCCGTTTGCGCAAAATGTTTGGCCAGATAAAAAACGTGTCGCATGGCGGGGCTGTGCCCATAGAGTCGCCCAAAAGTGTCCTTTGAACTGAGTTTAAATTCCTGACGTTCCTGTAGAGGACAGAAGACCAGGCGCGTTTCCCCGAGCTGGAGTTCGGACCCTGTGCTCAGATAAGCAGCCTGGATTTTTACGCCCTGCACATACGTGCCGTTGGTACTGTCAAGATCGCGGATACAATAGCCTTCGGTTGAGAGGCGAATCTCGCAATGGCGTCGTGACACCGTCTTGTCCGCCAGTACCAGATCGTTGTTAGCGCCTGATCCCATCGTGAAATTCTCTGATTGGATGAGAAATTCCTTGCCCATGAGCGGACCGCTTACCGCAAGCAGTTTACACTTCTGGATCATGAGGCTGGACCCTTCCTGGCTGGGTTTCAGGACGAAGGTCGGGGTTGCGCTATCGGACATTTTCTGTGCCATGATACGAAATCCATTACGATTGATGTGTATACAAATGTATGCGCACTTATTCTATATATGGATACAGCCGTATACAAGCGAAATGCTCCCCTGTGTATTGCGCCTGCAGCGACTAGTGTTCGTTACAGCAGAAGCCGTACTCGATGCAGCCACACAGAAGCATGGCATACCCTAGTAGTTCGATGCTTTCCTCGATCACGCGCTTGTAGTGCCGCACATAGTCGTTCCCCATCATAGCTTGGAATAGATCGGAGGTCCCGATTAATTGGGCAATGACAATCGTGATAACGAGGCCCGCCCAGAGCAGGCCGAAGGCGCGGGTGCGCAAGAAGGGGACGAGCTGCGCCAGGAATAGGCTATGCTTGCGATAGCTATAGACAGCAGCAACTAGGGGAATGATGCCTGCACTTTCCCAACCCACAACCGGGATCCAGTGATCGAGCAAAAAATCGAGTTCGCGGCATATCGCAAACAGGCAGCAGGCCGCCAGCAGCGTGGATAACAGCTTCCATTGCGGCATCGTATGCCTGAACTGCAGAAACAGGATGAGCATACCGAGCAGCAGAGCGGCTTGGGTAATTTCTACGGGACCTCGCTCGGCAAAAAAACCCGACCCGCTCGCTTGTGCCGCAAAGAAGGGAGGGATCGAACCAATGGCAATCAGCACGAGTATATAGGCCAGAAATCGTAGTGCGATCCAAGTGGGGAATCGGGGGGATCGTGTGCGTTGTTGGATGGTTCTGGGCATGTCGACTGCATCTCCTGCGCCCGCATATTTGCCGGCATACTACACGGTACCTTCACCGCTGAACGCGGGAACGTATGTGGGCACGTGAGTTTGTGGGACAAATACGAACAGCGTTTCCTCGCACACACGCACGTACCCACAAACCCACACACAATCTCCCCAGTTTTTACTCCGTATGATCCGAGCACGCTCGGGGTTGAGTCTAACCATTGTCTAACCTACTCCAAAAGGAATATGTGTTGCAATCGTTTTTTGTACGCCCGGATGCAGGGATCACGGGTGTGCGTTTCTCACTTGTAACTGACTGACAGGGAGTTGGAAAGAATATCCAATATCCAACACGGAATATCCAACCGAACAAGGGTCGGAAAGGGACAAATTCAGGCTGTTCCACTGTATTGTACTTGGATATTGGACATTCCTTGTTGGATATTGGACATTGAAGATCGAGGAGTGAGTCACATGCAAACCATGTAATAAAAATCACTTACATAAATACAACGCACTCCCGTGATGCAGGGATGCAGGGCACCATACGGCAAGACACACCTTGCTGCACAGGCGGCACCCGCGTCGATTCGCGGGTGCATCCTATGCCGCGCGTCGTATGGCGTGTGTGTCGCTTGGATTACAAGCGGACGCCTGCGGTCATGCCGAAGCTGCGGCCTACGCCGTCTGCTCCACTGCCGGGTTCGCGATAGGTTTCGTCCGCGAGATTCTCGACAAACAGACCGATGTGGCGGAGTCCGTCATCACTGCGCCAGCCACAACTGATATCGAGGATGGCGTAGCCGGGCATACTGCCATCTGGGTTGCCGGCAATAGTCAGGCGCACATCGTCGGCATCGGCATTGCTCGGATGCGTTGCCACGTCATCATAGTCATCATGCCAGCGGGTTTGGACAAGGCCCCACCAGTTGCGGTTTTGCTCATATTTGAGACCGAGCCGGCCATAGATGCGGTTTGCACGCGAGATGTTGTCCTCGATCGTGCCGCCCCCTTCGACCGGAATGTCGCGGGTGGCGTCTACCAGTGAGATGGCTCCCACCAGGGCCAGACGGCGCATGGCACCGAGATCCATGCCGATATCCCAGGCAGATTCAACGCCGCTGATGTCGGCACCCTCGATGTTTGTGAACTCGCCTGATCCGCCAAAATCCCGTTGGATGAGATCATCAATGTCTGTCTGGAATGCCGTAATTGCCATGTTATTCCGACCGTCCTGCCAGCGCCAGCCGGCTTCGTAGCTGAAGCTGATCTCTGGGTCGAGGTTTGGATTACCCTTTGCCGCATCCCCGCTGGATCCACGGTCCACGAGACCATCGAGGTTGCTGAGGTTCGGTGCGCGGAAGCCGCGGGAGGCACCGGCAAAGAGCCAATGGGACGGGTTGAGTTGCCAGAGGCCCCGGAGGCTGCCGGTCACATCGTCGGCATTTCCGTCTACATCGCCGAAGGACCATTCGTGACGGCTGTAGCGGGTGCCTATCAGCAGGCTGAAGCCTTTGGCGATCTGCCAGTCATCCTGCAGGAAGAGGCCGAGGGTCATGTAGGAACTATCGTCCGAGACAGTGGTTTTGTTGGACCAGTCTTCTGGCTTATAGGGACTGAGAAGAGCCGTATCCGTGGAGCCGGCCGGTGTGCGCAGCTCGCGATAATCATTTGCGGTGGACTCATGGATCAGGGTGCCGCCGTAGGTGAGTTCATGTTGCTCTTGCGCACCGAGCAGCGTCGTGAGCTGCAGGTCGCCCCCTATGACATTGATCGTGTCATCGTATTCGCGGCGGCGAATGCGCTCGTCCGGTGTACCACTGTCACGGACCGAGGAACGGAACTGCTCCTCGGCGAACTGGTGCAACCAGAAGGTGGTCTGGACGCGCTCGATCATGGGGGACCCGACCTCCCAGCGGTCGCGTAGTTGCAAGTAGCTCAAGGCCTGGGGATCAAAAAAGCGATACAGGCGGTCTTTCTTGCCGCTGTTCTGGGCATAACCACCGGGACGGGGCGCATCCATTTGGCGCGCGTGTCCAGCCTGCAGTTCGAGCAGGTGATCCTGCCAGCCGAAGTAAGCCAGTCGGAAGCCGGCTGCTGCTGCCTCGTAGGCCGTATTCGGGATGCGATCACTGTCGCTATCTTCACGGAAGAAGATATGATCCTCGAAATCCTTTCCGCCGACGCGGTCGTGATACTTCGTGCCAGAGAATTCGAGTGAGTAGGCCCACTGGTCGGTAACACCATCCACGCCGAACTGGAGGGTTCCACCGTTTCCGGTGTCAACCCGGGTTTCAAACCAGGGGGATGCTGTCGAGGAAACCCCGCGACCCGCTGGTGCCAGGCGATAATCGAGCGCACCGGTGAGACCATCGGAACCATTGACAGTGGAGGACGATCCCAGGATGGCATCGATGGCAGCCACGCTCATGTCGGGAATGAGCGCGGCGTACTGGTTGGGTCCCGGGCGCATCATGGCATGACTGTAGCGTACGCCATTGAGCATTAGCAGGGTCTGCTCACCTGTGAGACCGCGAATAAACGGGCTGGCTTGATTGGGGGCCGTGCGCTGGATGAAGATGCCCGGGCCATAGTTCATACGGTCCAATGCGGTGCGGCCCATGCGCTGCGCAAGCTCGGTATCCGAAATCCGGTACAAGGCGTAAGGTTGCTCGACCGGGTCCCGCTCGAGCCGCGTTCCGGTGACAACCACCGGGGATAGCTCTGTGGCGGGGCGGGCAACCGCATTGGTTTCAGGTTCCTGCGCAATCGCCGGTAGCGCTAGCAGCATGCCTGCCAATACCAGCCCCATGCAATACGTGTCGGCATTCGTCTCTGTTACAGTCATCCTCTCCGTCCTTTCCTTGTTTTCTTGCACCCCTCGTAAGCACAATGCGAAATACTGTGTAAATACGGTCCAGGTCGACCCTATCTTAGATTTTTTTTGCTGTTGCAATCCTGCTAGCGTGAGTTACAGTTTCGGGTTCCGAATATTGAACCGGTTTTGAGGCAGGCATATTCCCGCAAAAACCGGGGGAAGAGAGGGGTTTGATGAAAAAACAGAAAAAGAGCGATACAGAAAAAAAAGGGGCATCTGCCGGGAAAGCCGGGCAGGAGGAGGCGCAGCGGAAGAAAGACGAAGGCGCGCCACCAGAGAAGCCGGAGGTCGGGCAGGCTCCGCAACCGGCGGCGGATGCGGATGCTGGGGCCAATGCCCAGGCTGAAGCTGAGCCGGGTGAGACCGCACCGGCGCGCGAGGCGCAGTTGGAAGACCGGCTCTTGCGGTTGCAGGCAGATTTTGATAATTTCCGGAAACGAATGCTCCGAGAGAAAGAGGAATTGTATCGCAGGGCGAATGAAGATATCATGCTCGAGCTGTTGCCGGTTCTGGATCATTTGGAACTGGCCTTTTCGGCTGCAGGCACGGATAGCGAAGAGCATCCCGTGATTCAGGGATTCAGCTTGGTGGCGGAACAATTGCGAGCAGTGCTGCGTAAGTTCGGGTTGAACCCGATCGAGGCGCAAGGGGCGTTTGACCCGAATGTACACGAAGCGGTTCAGCACCTACCTTCGGCCGAGGTTCCGGAGAATGAGATCATTGCGCAATTGCGTGCCGGATACATGTTGGGTAGCCGTTTGTTACGTGCCGCGCAAGTGGTCGTGAGTAGCGGTCCGCCGGAAGAGGCGCCACGTGATCCGGCCGATGAGGCGGATGAACAACCCCCGGTAGAGGGATAAGCGAAACAGATCGGATGTGAGGGAGGAAGCCTGAAGTGGCGACGAAGCAAGATTATTACGAAGTGCTCGGGGTAGAGCGATCAGCGACGCCCGAGGAATTGAAGAAAGCCTACCGTAAGCTGGCGATGAAGTATCACCCCGACCGTAATCAGGGTGACGCCAAAGCCGAGGATATGTTCAAGTTGGTCTCCGAGGCGTATGAGGTTCTGAGTGACCCGCAAAAGCGTCGCCAGTATGATCAGTTTGGGCACGAGGGACTGAAGTCTACCTTCGGACCAGGCGGCTTTGATTTTGGACGCGATTTTACCCACAATGCGGATTTGCAGGATATTCTCGGCAACCTGTTTGGGGGTGGGGGTGGCCTGTTCGATGGTATCTTTGGCGGGGGCGGAACGCGCCGCGGCCGGTCGCGTGCTGGTGGACCGCAGCCAGGTGCGGATCTACGGTTTGATATTGAGGTGGACTTCGAGGAGGCCGCCTATGGTTCGGCGCGTGAGGTGAAGCTACCGATCTCTGTGGAGTGCGACACATGCCACGGGAGCGGGGATACACCCGGCTCGGGTAAAGAGGCTTGCCGTCACTGCGGCGGTAGTGGCTTTGTGATATCCGGAAATGGATTTTTTCAGGTGCGGCAGACCTGTCCGGTGTGCGGCGGAGTAGGGCAGATGTCCAAAAACCCCTGCCGGGATTGCGATGGCACCGGGCGCGTCAAGAAGCAGAAGCGGATTACCCTGAAGATTCCAAAAGGAGTCGATACAGGCTCGCGCCTACGGTTACCGGGTAAAGGTGAAGGCGGGCTGAAGGGCGGACCTCCGGGCGATTTGTACGTTGTGATGCACGTAAAGCCTCATCCCCTGTTCCAGCGTCGGGAAGACGATTTGTTCAGCGAAGTGCCGGTTCCGGTGGATGTTCTTATGCTGGGCGGTAGCGTGCAGGTTCCCACCATAGACGGGTACGCCCGGTTAAAGGTGGATGCGGGAACCGAGACCGGCAAGTCGTATCGATTGCGCGGCAAAGGGATGCCGCGGGTTGATGGATACGGACGGGGGGATTTGCATGTGCATATTCTACCCGAAATCCCGGCCAAACTCAGTAGCCGCCAAAAAAAGATGCTAACGGAATTCCAGGAGCAAATGGGCAAGAAGAACTATCCGCAACAAGAGCGCTTCCTCGAGGAGGCCGAGAAATTGTTTGCGCGGCGTGCAAAGATGAAGGCCACATCATAGGCCAAGAGTCTGAGCGTACTGTCGGTGGGGTGGGAGGGCCCCTCCGTGGTGAGGGGGCCTGACCCGTTCAGAGTCTTTGAGTATCTCGCAGACTTCTGATAGGTACGATGATCGCTCGGAAATGCTCATTTTATAGTTCTCCTGCACAACGTCAACGCTCTCCTTTTCCTGAAACCGTTCGCGGTTCCAGAAATATTTGAGCACCGTCTTGTTAAACGCTTCTACCTCTTTTGTTCCGAGTTCTGGTGAAGTTGAGTTTGCAGTGCGGTTCGTTGCGCAACCTGAAAATATCAGTGCCAAACCAAACCCCGTGACAGCTACCATGCTAATGCATTTCTTCATCTTCTTGCCAACCATGTGCCTCTCCCTTTTCAAATAGTCGTATTCGACTATTTGAAATAGGTGAGCAGGCAATTGTTAGCGAAGCCCTTCTAATCGTCCCTTATTCCATGCTGGATTTCTTCGGCAATCCAATACAGCATGGACGTTAACGATATTATCCGTAATCGTGTAATAAACGGCAAAGGGAAATCGCTTTGAGAGCAACTTGTGATGAACCGCCTCTACAGCATGAATTCCTGCTGATACCAGCAAAGAATCAATGTCAGAATAGAGGGAGTCTAAGAAATAGTCGCCTAGTCCTGATTGCTGGATCTCATAAAAATTGTACCCCTCAATCAAGTCTACTTCAGCTTGACGCAATATTCTGATTTTTACGATACGCTAGCCCTGATTCTGCTTTTTGCAGAACTCCAGTCGGAGTACTCGGCTTGTCCTGACTCAACGAGCTTCATGCGTTCTTTCAGCACTCTCTTGTGCCATTCCGGTGTTTTGACAGATTCCGCATGATGACAGAGATCATCCCAAAGCCGTTCCATCGCGAAGATTTTCTCTTCGGTATTTAATTGGTCAATGACTAATGTATTCATGAGCCCCTTCTATCATAATAGTGATAATGCTATCAATTCCTGTTTCGCTAACGTTGACCTGCTCCTTTTTCAAAAGGAGCAGGTTTTTGTTGGTGCGTCCTTGGTTTTCTGGCGCACCGTTTGGTTTTTGTTAATTCGTTTTGTTACCGGAATATCTATTCCTGTTTTGTCCCGTGGTCAAGTTCACTGGTGATTTTCATTCTCATTTCATCTCTGCGACCAACGTTGCGTTCACCCTTCGCCGCGACGAGCGGTGATAGGGTGCGACGCTTTGTTGGGCAACTCATCACCCCGAAGAGGTTTTCGCTTGGGAACGCGATTGAGCACCTTTGCAAATGCGCCCTTGCGAGCGTGCTTCGCTCGATTGGCAATATAATCTTCAGTCGCA
>CAZRCN010000069.1:0-12653 GCA_964598575.1 uncultured Victivallales bacterium
CTACGGAAGGCAAACCCCTTGACGGGGGTAATGGCGGACGGCATACTTGCCGGGATGTTTGGTTTGGCGTAGCATGGGTGGTTTGAGGGAAATGTGGCATGAAGAGAGTGAAAGTCATTGGCGCAACGGGGTATGGGGGCATTGGTGTGCTCGAGCTGTTGCTGCGGCATCCGGAGGTTGAGGTCTGCGCGCTGGCGGCAACCGAGAATACGGGCCATCCCATCAGCGCAATGTATCCCCACATGAAAGGGTTCTGTGATCTGCCGGTTGTGACGACCGAAGAGGCGTTGCAGCAGGCGTCTGATGTAACATTTTTTTCGACGCCGGACCGGGTTGGGATGCAGTATGCGGCCCGGGAGGTCGAACAGGGCGCCAAGGTGATCGATTATAGCGGGGATTTCCGCTTCAATGCGCCGACGGCGTATGCGGAGTATGCGTCCCGCATTGGTCTGGCAACCGACCATGTGGCTGGCGAGCTGCTGGACGAATCGGTTTATGGTCTGCCGGAATTGCATCGGGCCCGCCTGGATGCCCCTGCCCGGATTGTCGGGAATCCGGGCTGTTTTGCGGTTAGTTGTATTCTGGGCTTGGCACCAGCTATGGCGGCAGGCCTTGTTGATCCGGGCAGTATTATTTGCGACGGCAAAACCGGTGTTTCGGGGGCGGGCAAGAAGGTGAACCCGGCGTTTCATTTTCCGGCGCGGCATGAGAATATGAATGCCTACCGGCTTTCGGGGCATCAGCATGTCTGTGAGATAGAGCGCGAGCTCGGATTGCTAGCGGGGGAGCCGGATCTGCGTATTACGTTTACTTCGCAGGTTGTGCCGCTCTGCCGGGGCATCATGTCGACCCTGTATGCGGATCTTCTGGCACCGCTGACGGAGGCGGAGCTTGTGGATTGCTATCGCGCGTTTTATGCGGATGCGCCGTTTGTACGTGTATTCGGGGCGGATGCGCCTGTCGGTACCATGCATGTCCGGGGGTCGAATTTCTGTAATCTGGTGATATCGGTTGATGCGCGAACGGGGCGTTTACGCGTGGTTTCGTACATCGATAATCTCATGAAAGGGCAGGCGGGTTCGGCGGTTCAGAATATGAACTGCTTGCTCGGTTTCCCGGAAACCCTCGGGTTGGATGCACCGGGCATGTTCCCTTGAGGGACGCGAAGCACTGATGGAAAGCAAGCGAAAATGTTCAGGGATCAGGAAGTATCCAGAATCAAAACGATAAGGAGAGTAACATGGAACACGTGCAGTCGGTCATAGGCCCGGATGTGGAGATATCCGGGAACATCAAGAGTGAGTCCGATATTCAGTTACATGGCAAGCTGAATGGCGATCTGACCTGTGGCGGTTTAGCCGATATCGGGACATCGTCGGTTGTGAAGGGCAATGTCCAGACCGAGACGATTTCGCTGGCAGGCCAATTGCATGGAAATATACATGCCAAGGATAAGATTGCGTTAAAGGCTGCGGCCCGCTTGCATGGGGATATTCGCGCCAAGCGTCTGACGGTCGAGGAAGGCGTCACATTTGTCGGCAAGGTTGAGGTCAATCCGGCAGGTGCGGGCATGAAGGGGCCCGACGTTTCGGCCCGGGAGCCGGAAGCGGATCTGCCAGCCAAGCAGGATGGTCAGGAATCCAAGGGACTCTTCCGCCGCTAGGATCCGTGATTGGTCGTCTGGAGGGAGCCGCATGGCCCGATCCGACAAAAATGGCATGATAGATGGCTACATGGCGGTGCAGTCCGTTCGTCGTAAGACCGGGCACCAGGCCGATGAGCCATCGGCGGCGGGATCTGCCCCGCACGGGGCGCAGCAGGCGCCGAAGGACGTTGCTGCAGGGGGACGCGAAGACCGTTCGGCGGCTACTGTTGCGCGGCCGGCGCCCTTTGGTCAGACGGCGCTCCCGACGCGCCACGATATTTCCTGCTACGGATGCGGTTATCATTTTGTGGTTACGGGTAGGCTGGACCGCGTGATCTGCCCTAAATGCAAGACGGAGTTAACAACGGGGGACAAGACGATTTGTGGTCCCTTCAGCGGTACGATTGAGACGGTAGGGACGGTTACCATTCATGCGGGTGCCAAGGTTACGGATTCACGCATCACGGCTTCTGTGATTCGCATTGCGGGGCAATGCGAGGGAACGCAGCTTTGTCCCGGACAACGCGTGGAATTGGAGACAGGGGCGGCATTGGATACGGCGCGCCTAGGGGAGGTGGATGTGTTGGTGGCCCGCAAGGCGGAGGTGCAGTTGCAGGATGACTTGCACTGCAGGTCGTTGCGCATAGAAGGTACCCTCACGGCGCAGGTGCGTACGCAGGGCTTGGTTGTGTTGCAGGCAGGCGCTAGATTTCGAGGGAAGCTGGAAGCAGCCGGATTGGTGGTGGCAGATGGGGCGGGTTTGCAGGGCGAGCTTGCTATTCGACCGCGTGCGGGTACGGGTAACACGGAAAGTACAGGTTAGCAGGAGAAAAGGATGACAGCACGAAAAGGATTGGGACGGGGAATAGGTTCACTGATTTCGGATAAACAGGCTGTTCCGCCGACGGAGTTGCCGGAGGCTGCGGCACCGCCGGCACCACCGGACGGGCCCCGTTTGCAGCAGGTTCCGTTGGACCACATTCGCCGCAATCCGCGTCAACCACGGGAGCGGTTTGATCAGGAAAGACTACAGGAGCTGGCAGCTAGCATCACGAAGCACGGTGTACTGCAACCGTTGCTGGTGCGGTCTCTTGAGCCGGGTGTCTACGAGCTGATTGCGGGGGAACGGCGCTTGCGTGCGGCGGGCCTGGCACATCTGCAGGAAGTGCCGGTGTGCGTTGTCGATGCCAATGATCGCGATAGCATGGAGATGACGATCATTGAAAATTTACAGCGCGAAAATCTTAATCCGATCGAGGAGGCGGATGGGTATCGGGAATTGGCGGATAGCTTTGATTTGACGCAGGAGGAGATTGCGGATCGGGTGGGGCGGTCGCGCGCAGCGGTTGCTAATGCCTTGCGTTTGCTGACGTTGCCGGATGAAGTCTGTCACCTGCTTAAGGAGCAAAAACTTTCGTCCGGGCATGCCAAGGTCTTGTTGTCGCTCTCGATTCCGGAGGAGCAGGTGCTGCTGGCACGGCGGGTGCTGGAGGAAGGTCTTTCGGTACGGAATCTGGAAAAGATTGTGAAACGGATGATGTCACCCGCCACCAAGCCCCGGGCATCGCGTCCGGATGTGCCGGTCTCGCATACGCGTGAGCTATCGGAGAAGCTGCACCAGCACTTCGGAACGAGCGTACGGCTGTTTCCCTGTCGGACGTTTTCCAATGGCAAAAAGGGCAAGGGGAAGATTGAAATCGACTTTTTTTCCAATCAGGATCTGGAGCGGGTGTTAACGTTGCTGGGGCTGGACCTGGAGCAGTAGACGGGCACCGGGGGGGGCGGTATGTTGCTTGGTGAGGCATTTTTCCTGCGACCCACGCCCGAGGTTGCCCGTGATGTACTGGGGATGCGGTTGGTGCATCGCTTGCCGGATGGGAGCCGAATCACGGGAGCGATAACCGAGACGGAGGCCTATCATGGGCATGCGGATGAGGGGTCGCACGCGCATCGAGGGCGCACACCGCGCAATGCGATTATGTTTGGTCCGCCTGGCTTTTTGTACCTTTACCTTTGTTATGGCATGCACTGGATGCTGAATATTACGACCTGCGGCCAGGGTTTTCCGGCTGCGGTGCTTATCCGGGGGACAGACGCGGTTTCCGGGCCCGGGCGGTTGACGCGGCATTTCGCGCTGCATGGCAGGCACAATGGTCTGCGGTTGGGCGTGGCATCCGGCATCTGGATTGCCGGTACGCCAGGGAAAGCAGGGGGGAAGATCCGTACGACCCCCAGGGTAGGGATCGACTATGCCGGCCCGCGTTGGCGCAAGCGACGTTGGCGCTTTGTGTGGCAACCCTGATGCTGCTTCAGGCGCCCGGGGATGTGGGCAGGCGTTGCTGCAGCCAGGCAAATTCTTCGGCAATGCTTGTGTCGATCCTGCGCGTTCGGAGCGCTTCCGGTAGGACGCCGAGCGTGTACGTTTCGATTTCCCAGTGCGGTATGCCGGCTTCGATGGCTTGCGCAAAAAAGGCGGGGGTTAGCCCGGAAGCGGTTGTGCCCAATGCCGTAGTACCGGTAAAAAATAGCGGAACGTGGCAGTGAACACGCCACTCGCGTGGCGTCTGACCGGCTGGTGGCTGCGAGGGCGGGCTTTGCTCCAAGGCGGGCCGCAGATCCGGAAAGCGCTGTATGTGCCCGTCGGATGTGCGGATACGCACCTGATGCAAATAGACGTTATCATCAAAGGCGGCCAGCTCCGCGGCGGTTACAGGCGGATCCTTGGCCGTCAGGGCGGCACTGATCTGGATTTTGCTGATCTGGATGCCGGCGGCCTTGGCCTTGCGCAGGCTGTCGACCGGATTCTCGAACTGCATGGCCATATGGCAGGTGTCGAGGCAGCAGCCGATGTGCCGGCGGATGATGGCTTCCGCGCGTCCGGCCAGCATGCCGTAGTTCTGGCAGATGGCGGGAATGGCAAAACGGGTCATGTCCTGCTCTATGAAGGAGATGAGTTCATCGGTGGTTTCCAGGATGCAGTCTGGTTCGGGCTCGAGACCGAGACGGATGAGCTGTCCGGTTTCCTTTTTGATGCGGTCGAGGCGGGCTGCTACATGCCCGAGGGACACTGCCATGGTTTCGCGCTCGGCTGGGTCGGACACGGCTCTCCGGTAGGCTCCGGGAACGGTACTGATGCTGCCGGTAACGCCCTCCGGTAAGAGGTCGGCCAGTATGTCGGCCAGCATGTTCGTGTAGGTGCGGCGTTCCGGGGAACGCCAGTCGGGGAGGTAGACGGACTCTTTGACCCGTGTGCCGTGAAAGGTGCCATATGGAAAGCCGTTGATGGTAAAGGCATAGAGGTGATGGGCCGCGAGCATCTCCTTGCAGGCCGTTCGGATGGCCGGATCCTGTAGTGTTTCGGCGGCCTGTCGACCGATCCGGAGCCCGAGCCCGAAGTCGGTGTCAGGTGCCACCTGTTGCCGTATGGCAACGGCATGGGTCTGGATGGCAGCCAGATGCTCTTCCCAGCTTTCGCCGGGATGCACGTTCAGGCAATAGGTCAGATGGATATCCGGGTGCTGTGGTATGCGCATATCGTGTCCTTCCGTTATGATGCGGCTGGCTGGGTTGCTTTGAGATGAGCAATCGATGCCAGGATGGTTTCGTGGTCCATGCTGTGAATTTCAATGCCCTTGCCGATGCCATCGGGGAGAGTGACGGTCAGTTCGCCGCCTAGATGTTCCCGGAATTCCTCCAGTCCCTGTAGTAGCAGGGAGGCGCCTTGTTCATCGCGTGCCTCGAGGATGGGGGACCACGTGGGTATACCGATCCGTTGCATGGCCTCAATCGCCTGATCGCGCGCTTCCTTTGAAATGTAGCCTTTGGCCGCGGCGTAGCAGGTATCGAGCGCAATGCCAATGGAAACGGCCTCACCATGGCTGAGGGTATAATTCGAGAGTATCTCCATTTTATGTGCGGACCAGTGCCCGAAATCGAGCGGACGGGCGGTGCCGAATTCAAAGGGGTCGCCCGAGGTGGCAATGTGTTGCAGGTGCAGAATAGCCGTTCGCCGAATGAGTTCTTCGATGGCGGTGGCGTCGCGCTGGTCGAGGGCTGCAGCCTGGTCGCACAGCCAGGTAAAGAAGGTGGCATCCTTGATCATGGCAACTTTGAAGGCCTCGGAGATGCCGCCTTTCCAGTAGCGATCATCGAGGGTTTCAAGGAAGCGTGTATCCACGAAGACCGCATAGGGGGGAGCAAAGGTGCCGACAAAATTCTTCATGCCGTGTTCGTCCATACCGTTTTTGACGCCGACGGCGGCGTCGCCTTGTGCGAGGGTTGTGGTGGGAACGCGTATCAAGCGTACGCCCCGATGCGCCAGCGATGCGGCAAATCCGGTCATGTCGATCATGCTGCCCCCCCCAATGGCCAGCACGTAGCTATGGCGGCATAGGTGGTTCTGCCCGATAATCGTCATGATGTTCTGCACGACGTTCCACCCGTTTTTGGTGCGTTCCCCACCTGGCACGATGACGGGCTCCTGCGCTAGCTGGCACGAGTCCTGGCACGTTGCCAGATACGAGGTGACTGCCTCGGTGAGGTTGGGATGTGCTGCCGCTACCCCTTGATCTATATACACCAGAATTCTGGGGGTACTCTTCTCGGGGGATCTGGCAAGCACGTCTGCCAAGGTGCGGTTATCCGCGTCAAAGAGCCCTTGGGTAAAGCAGACCGGATACGAAAACGGGACGGAAAATTGCTGCAGGTATTCCATGATGCTCCTTTATTCTTCCTTGAGCCAGTGTCTGACGTCTGAAGCCAGCTCTAGCAGTGAGGTTGTTTTTTGTTCGAAGCAAGTCGAGGCCCAGGCGGTTTGGCGGCCGGGGCCGATGCGACCATGCGAACCGCGGATGCGGTTGGGGTTCTGGCCCACGCGCCCCGGCGGCCAGCCCCAGAACAGTTCGCAGGGATCATACCCTGGCTTGTTGTGAATGTCGACATGCCCCGCGTAGTCGGGGGCCTCGGCCGCTTTCTGCCACCAGGGATAGGCAAACCAGTACCCGTCGGCCGCCACTAGTATCATGTCGCCGGCGTTGGGATGTGCCACCCCGTGTTTTTTGCGGGCTTTGCCTTCGATGATCTGCCCAATGCCGGGATGGCTGGATAGGGCGGCCCTGACGGCGGGTAGGTCGTGTGCATGTCGCACATGGACATGTGCGATCTCATGATCGACAGATGCGAGGGCGCGTGTGTTGTAGAAGTCGGGGTACAGGCTTTTGCGGATGGTGCGGGTCTGGAACAGGCCTGCATTCCGCAGGAGCCGATTGGGATAGACGACCCCGGTGCCACAGTCGGCAATGGCATAGTCCCCGAAGACGACCAGCTCGTAGTTATGCTGCCGGGCTGCACGGCGGAGCAGAGCCAACTGCTGGAAGGTTGTCTGGAGGGACTGGATGCTGCGCTTGTCCTGCGTTCCATAGCGTTGCAGGTTGTAGTCGAGTGCCGGCAGGTACGTCAGGCATAAGCGGGGTGCATCCGGACGCGCAAGAATCTGGCAGGTTGCTTCGGCAATCCATTGCGAAGAGGCGGGCGATGCAAGGGGGCCCCAGTAGCGGGCAAGCTGGAATGTGCGGCCGACGGTACGGCATAGTTCCTGATACAGAGCCGGGGGCTGGCAAGCGCAGTCCTGGATCATGCCACCACTGTGGAGGTGAATGGGGGCAGGGGAAAGAAGCATGTCGGCTGCTTCCCCCAGGCTCTGCTGCCAGAAGAAGATGCCGGTAGTGCCGCCTTGCTGCCGCCAATGGTCCCAGATACGCGGGCCTTGCACCAAGGCGGCAGGCTGCTCCCAGAAGCGCACTTTGGCGTAGCGCGCATCCCAAAGTCCGTTGGCCACCATACCGTGCTGCCCGGGAGGGGTACCGGTGCGAAACGAAGCTTGCACCGGACAGGTGAGCGCAGGAAAAACCGTCTCCATGGGGGCGAACGATAAATCTTCGCAGATTGGATCACGATGGGTGGTGAGGAAATCGTACCCGAGGGCGGCAACTTGTACGACAAGAAGTTTTGGGACTGGCATTGTTAACTCCCGTAAAAGGTTTTTGCTGCAAAGGTGGATACAGGCCAAGCGGCGAGCAGGACCGCTGCCGGGGCCAGACCGGTGGGGAAGACCGCGAGGCAGAGAGCCGCTTGCAGAGGGAGCAGGGAGCGGATAAAGCTGCCGATACGCGGCTGGACGACGGAGGGTGTGGGTGCACCCCGCAGGGTCCAGGCTTGGCCGAGCAACCAGATGACCGTAGCGGCCAGCAGCGCCCGGGCGTAGGGGAGCGTGGGGTCGAGCAGCAGAAAGAGGGCACTGGCGGCGACGGCTGGAAGCCAAGGTTTGAGGCCAAGGTGATGTTGGCGGGTTTCGCCGTAGGCGATCCAGGTTACGGCAAGGATATAGCCTACCAGAACGGCAGCCGCCAACCACGGCAAGCTGCCAATATCCGGCAGGCGTCCGGTGGCGGCAGCACCGAGCATGACGCTGGTGCCGCGGCAAAGGCCCATGTTGATCAGGCCCAGTGCCTTGATGCGCCTACTACCGAAGTTGTAGGCCAGGACCAGAGCTGTCAGGATGAGGGCAAGCACACCTGCCGCTGGTGCTGCAACCCAGCTCGCGGTTATGCCGCCGAGCATGAGGAAGATGCCTGCCCATAGGGCATGCTTCCGTGTAACGCGTCCACTCGGGATGGGTCGGGTCGGGCGTTCCTGCAGATCCTCCGCGCTATCGGCATAGTCGTTCCACACCAGCCCGGCCATGTACAGCAGGCAGGCCGCAATGGCAACGAGGAGTGCCGCTAGCCAGCCTGTGTCCGCGAATCCGCCCCCGCTTAGCAGGTACCCGGCAATGGGGTCGCCGGGTACCGTGAAGAGGTTGGGTGGACGTACGAGCTGCAACCAGCCCTGTATGGTGCGGCGCGCCGGGTTCATCGCTGGAATGTGGTTGGATCCACTGGTACGAGATCCAATTCGGGTTTCCAGTTGGGCGATCCGCTGTAGAACTGCATCGCATTGTTGCATACCAGATTCTGGATGGTGGAATCGGGGTGGTTGTCCTGGCGCAGGAAGTCGACGACCTTGATCAAACTCAAGGGGTCTGAAATCCCCCAGTCGGCGGATCCGTTCACGATCATGCGTTCGCTGCCGAAGGTATGAATCAGTTCGGATACCCGCTTCGGCGTCAATTTGGAGATGGGGTAGACCGTCATGCCGCAATAACAACCGGTCTCCTGGCTCAAGGCCATGGTTTCCTCGGTGTTGTGATCAATGTCAATGCGCTCGGGCTTGAGGCCTATCTCGCGGATGATGGCAATCGTCCGCTTGGCACCCTCGAGCTTGTTTACATGCGGCAGGTGCACAATGACGACCATATCACGTTCCTTGGCAATTTCGAGTTGCCGGCAAAGGGCATACTCCTCATTGGGCGTGATGTTGTTGAAGCCGACTTCGCCCATGGCAACACAGCGTTCATGCTCGAGATAGGGGCCCAGCCCGTCGATGACTTCATCGGTTAGCGCTCGGTCTTCGGTTTCCTTCGGGTTAAGGGAAATAGCGGCATAGTGATCGATGCCGAAACGGCGGGCACGAATGGCTTCAAATTCCAGAATAAGCTGGAAGTAATCAAAAAAGGTGCCTGCGTAGCGACGATCGAGCCCCATCCAGAAGGATGGTTCCACGCAGGCTCGTATGCCGGCGGCATACATGGCCTGATAATCGTCCGTGGTTCGTGAGTACATGTGAATGTGTGGTTCAATAACCGTCATACCTGGTCCTTTCGAATCTAAAGGGTATTGCTACCCCATTCTGCTATATATGGGGCGTAGTACATACGTTCCCCATCGCACCATTCCTGGAATGGTGCCAAATGTGCACATGGAGAGTATACACACATTGTCGTTAGAGAAACAAGCCCGGGACTCGTGGGGGAAATGCTTCAGCCTCCGGCATGGCTTGACATTGTCGGTGCATCTGGTAGGTTTTCCGCTCGATCTCAGCAGTGTCCGGTGGTTGCGCCAGGTGTAGAGATACTTTGGCGTGACGGGTAGCACCGCGGTGACAACTTGAGCGGAGAAGAACATCCTAAAGGAGGGATAGCATGGCGAAAACGGATAAACTGGTGTATACGTTTGGTGGGCGCAAGAACGAGGGTGGCCCCGAGATGAAGAATCTGCTAGGAGGCAAGGGTGCCAATCTGGCGGGCATGGCAAAGCTCGGGCTTCCGGTGCCTCCGGGCTTCACGCTCACAACGGAGGCCTGTGGTCAGTACTACGATCTGGGCAAGACGAAGCTGTTCGAGAAGGTCAAGAAGCCGGTTGCGGATGCATTGGCTTTGCTGGAGAAGGAAACCGGCAAAACGTTTGGGAAAGGACCAAACCCGCTGTTGCTGTCGGTGCGTTCGGGCGCGGCGGTCTCGATGCCGGGGATGATGGATACGGTGCTGAACCTCGGTTTAACGCCCGACACGGTGAAGGCCATGATCAAGCTGACGGGTAACGAGCGGTTTGTGATGGACTCATTCCGTCGATTCATCCAGATGTTTGGCGACGTTGTGCTGGGGGTCGAACATCATGTGTTCGAGGTTGAACTGGAACGTGTCAAAAAGCGTTGCAAGGTAGAACTGGATACGCAACTGACGGCAAAGGACCTGGGTGTGGTGGTGGACCGCTATCTGGCCGCCGTGAAGAAGGCGACAGGCAAGCCCTTCCCGGTAAAGCCGATGGAGCAACTGTATGCGGCGATTGATGCGGTATTCGGATCCTGGAACAATCCCCGGGCCATCAAGTACCGGCAGCTCAACGATATTCGCGGTCTGCTGGGTACGGCAGTGAATGTGCAGGCGATGGTATTTGGGAATTCCGGCAACAACTCGGCAACGGGGGTGGCGTTCACACGGGATCCATCGACGGGTGCCAACAAGTACTTCTATGGGGAGTATCTGATCAATGCCCAGGGCGAAGATGTGGTGGCCGGCATTCGTACCCCACAACAGATTACGCTCAAGGGATCGCGGGAGTGGGCCAAATCGCAGGGTGTGAGCGAGGCGGATCGCAAGGCGAGTTTCCCGTCGCTACAGGAAACCATGCCGGCCGTGTTCAAGGAGCTGGATGCGATTCGGATCAAGCTGGAGAAGCATTATCGTGACATGCAGGATCTGGAATTCACGATTGATGATGGCAAGCTCTACATGCTCCAGACCCGTAACGGGAAGCGCACGGCCCCGGCCGCGGTCAAGATTGCCACGGATCTCGTGAAAGAGAAATTGATCACGGAAAAGGAAGCGGTGATGCGGGTTGAACCGGCGGCGCTGGATCAGTTGCTGCATCCGATCTTCGTGAAGAGTGCGGAAGAGAAGGCGGAGAAGTTGACGGTTGGTTTACCGGCATCTCCGGGTGCGGCAACGGGGCAAATCGTGTTCAATGCCGAAGTGGCAGAGGAATGGGCGACAGCAGGCAAAACGGTGATCCTCTGCCGCATTGAGACCAGCCCTGAGGATATTGGGGGCATGGCGGTATCGGGTGGTATTCTGACGGCACGTGGCGGGATGACCTCGCATGCGGCGGTTGTGGCGCGCGGCATGGGCAAATGCTGCGTGGCCGGGGCAGGCGATGTGACCATGGATTACAAGGCGCGCAAGTTGAGTGTGTCCGGCAAGACCTTTACGGAAGGTGACTGGATCTCGCTGAATGGATCAACGGGCGTTGTGTATGCGGGTGCCATTGAAACGGTCGATCCTGCGCTGACGGGGCCGTTTGGGCAGATCATGAAGCTGGCCGATAAATACCGCAAGCTCAAGGTCCGGACGAATGCTGACACACCGCACGATACGGCCGTGGCCGTAAAATTCGGTGCCGAGGGTATCGGGTTGTGCCGTACCGAGCATATGTTCTTCGAAGGAAAGCGTGTGGTATCCTTCCGTCGCTTGATTCTCGTGGCGGAGACGGTGAAGCAACTGAAGGATCGCTTCATGACGGAGGATCTGACCGAGCTCGAGAAAGCGATTAAGGGTGCTGCGTTGAAGGTCAGGGAGCGTGATGGGGCGCTCGGGTCGATCAAGCAGTACCGGCAAGCACTCAAGGAGCTGCTGCCGCTGCAGCGCAAGGACTTTGTCGGTATTTTCAAGGCGCTCAAGGGGCGGCCTTGTACGGTGCGGCTGCTGGATCCGCCGCTGCATGAGTTCCTGCCGCAGGATGTGGCCGGGCAGAGTGCCATGGCAAAGGAGATGGGTGTAAAGCCGGCTGATGTCAAGAAGCTGGTGGAGTCGCTGCATGAGAGCAATCCGATGCTGGGACATCGTGGTTGCCGGTTGGGCATGAGCTATCCTGAGGTGACGGCGATGCAGGTGCAGGCCATCTGCGAGGCGGCAGCTTCCGTGGCAGGCTCGAAGCCGGAAATCATGGTGCCGCTGGTCGGCAATGTGAAGGAGCTTTCGATCCAGAAAACCATCATTCAGGATACGATTGCGCAAGTGGAAAAAGCGAAGAAGAAAAAGCTTGCGGTGATGATCGGTACGATGATCGAGGTGCCGCGTGCTGCGGTGACGGCGGATCAGATTGCCGAGGAGGCGGAATTCTTCAGCTTCGGCACGAATGATCTGACGCAGATGGGTTGCGGCTTCTCGCGTGACGATGCGGGCAAGTTCCTCGGGGACTATGTGAATCGGGGCGTGTACGATTATGATCCGTTCCAGGTGCTGGACAGGGATGGCGTTGGCCGTCTGGTAAGCACGGGGGTGGAACTGGGACGTAAGACCCGCAAGAACATCAAGATCGGCATCTGCGGTGAGCATGGTGGCGAGCCGCAATCCGTGGCCTTCTGCCACGAGCTGGGCTTCGACTATGTATCCTGCAGCCCGTACCGTGTGCCGATTGCCCGTCTGGCTGCCGCACAGGCGGCTTTGGCCGGTAAATAAGCACCGCGCAACCCATGCAAGACAAAACCTCCCGGCGATTGCTGCCGGGAGGTTTTTTTTGTGTCTTCCGCAGAATCTGTGGGTAGGATATGCCATAGCTGATCGCGGGAAGGCTTG
>CAZRCN010000070.1:0-12529 GCA_964598575.1 uncultured Victivallales bacterium
TAACGCCTAGCAAACTAATGCCTAATGCCTGAATTTCCGCTACAGCGGAAATTCCGCCCAGGACACATACCCACGCTCTTGTGGGGCCATGCATCCATAAAATCCCTTGCCTAGGAAATTTCGGGGGCACGATTCTTATTGTATTTCTTGCAATTTTACGGCTTTATACGTGAGTGTATATGTTAGTGTATATATTGGGGTAGGGATATTTCAGACACGGCCCGACAAGGGCTGTATCATTTGTGAGACTTGTTTTATGGCTTTTTGGCAGACAGTTTCGGAGCGCTTGCAACCACGGCCGGCCGATGTAAATGGCATTGATTTCGGATCAACGGCCACCAAGGTCGTACGCATTCGCAAAGCGGGTGAAGACTTTGCACTCCTGGGCATGGAAACCCTCCCGCCTATCGACCTTTCCAACCCTTCCAGTGTGTCGATCCCGCTCCGCCTGCGGGCACGGTTTGCGGCTATCACCCTCAATCCGCCGGATATGTCGGTAAAGCTGCTAACACTGCCCGGCCACCTGGACGCACGCTTTGCACAGCAACTCCCCCGGCACCTCGGCCTGCCCGATGACACGACCGACCGGGTCGGGTATCGAAGTATTCAGGAGGGGGGCGGACGCGCCGAATCGCGCGTACTCGCCGCTGCGATCCCCGAAGATGCGGCCCAGGCTTGCCTACAAGGTTTTGCCAGCGGCCTACCGGCCCCCTGGAGCCTCGAACTCGCCCCCATCGCAGCCCTCACCGCCTTCGAAATGGGACCTGTTCGCGCCAGCTCCCAGACGGCGATCGGGCTGCTCGACTTCAGTCACCGCTTCTGCACATTCTCCATTTTCTACCGCAAATCCCTCGTCCTCCTACGGCGCTTTGATTTTGGCACCCACAAGATTCTTGCGCGCATTACCGATTCGCTGAATGTCGACGACAAAACCGCCCTCAAGATCCTTGCTGACAATGCCTTCGACATCTCTGAACTTATCAGCGATATCATGCAACCCCTGTTCAGCCAGCTTATCTTATCCAAGGATTTTATCCAAAGACGCGAAAACTGCACCATCCGGGAGTTGTTCCTCATCGGCTCGCTTGCGAGTGCCCCTGCGGCCGTTGAGCAAATTGAACGCGCGCTGAGTGCTTCCGTCGCCTTATGGAACCCCTTGAAAATCCCTGGATTAACGATGCCAACCCCCTTATCAGAAGAGCAGGCAGCTTGGCGTTTCAGCGCAGCCATTGGAACCGCCCTCGCCGTATTGCAGGAGAACGCATGAGCCTGTCCATCAACCTCATTCGTA
Source organism: uncultured Victivallales bacterium (assembly GCA_964598575.1). Lineage (GTDB taxonomy): Bacteria > Verrucomicrobiota > Kiritimatiellia > UBA8416 > UBA8416 > T3Sed10-140. Next base: position 1,292 of record CAZRCN010000070.1, read on the forward strand.
ATACCGAACGCCGCTCCGGCAGCAAAGTCAACCTGCGGACCATGTCCCGCATTGCCGCTATTGCGGGCCCCATCCTCGTGTTGACGCTGATCCTGCAGCAGGGGCTTGCGCTCTTTGTGCTGAAAACAAATCTTAATACCGCCGAAACCCGCTGGGAGTCCCTCGAACCGCGCCAAAAGTACGCCAAGCGGCAACTGGCGCGCCTGAACCAGAACCGCAACACCTTGGAGGAAGTCGAGCAATGGCAGGCAACCCAACCGAAATGGGATGCCGTCTTACTCGCCCTGATGCAAACCACCCCCGAGGATATACAAATCCAAAACCTAACCCTGAAGGCCACCCCGCCACCGGGTCATTCGGCCAAAACCACACCACCTGTCCGCAGACTTGAGATCCGCCTGGAAGGAAACGTGCGTGAGCCACAAGCCATGACATCGATCCAGGGCTTCCGCGATGCAATCCAGGAGAGCCCGCTGCTGGCTGATGCCATTGACCGCGCAGAAATCAGCAATTTTGCCGCGGCATCCCAAAGTGATGACCCGCGCGATCGGGTTTTTACCATTATTGTAACCCTCCAAACATTGGGAGATACCCGCTGATGCCTTGGAAACTGCCAGATGACCGCAATGAACGCATGAAGATCTTTTTCATGATCGGACTCGTCTCCGCCGGGATCCTCTATGCCCTGATCATGTTTGCCATTCTCCCCTTTTTCGCCACTGTCCGTGAGGATCGCCAAAAATCCGAGGAACTGGATGCGCTTCTCTGGCAAGCGGAACGTGACGTCCAACAGACCGCCCGCAATCGGCAGCAGAACACGGAGACGATCGAAAAGATTCTGGCCGTATCCGAAGACGAAAAGCATATCCTGGAACCGAATCTTGGCAATTACCGTCTGGTGGCAGAAGAGATTCTTGATCGGGCCAGGCGGTCGCTTGATATCGAGGACTTCACCGTGCGCAATGCCTCCGCTCCGCCGCCCGCCGTTCCGGAAAAGGGGGTGCCGGCCGGACACGCACAACTTACGCCCTATACGGTTACCATCACATTGCGCGCCAGCCTGCACGATGTCACCCGTTACGTCAAACGCCTCCAGCAGGAAAACCCGTATCTGGCCCTGACAACCATTGCCATCAGCGCCAGCACAGATAGCCCCCCCGTTAAACATCAAGTCACACTGCAGGTGCAGTGGCCCGTATGGACGGATCCTGCAACCCCGAACAGACTGGCCGCTGAGCACCTTGCCGATGGGGAACAGTCATGAGTATCGCGCATCACAACCAGAACAACGCGTTCGTTCTTGCAGGTTGCATGTTGAGCCTTTTGCTGTCAGCAGCAACCTTTGCCTCCACGAACACCATCGAGGATCTTGAAACCCTGCCACCGGATTTCGAGCAACTTCGAGACCCCTTCACCCCGCCCGGGTTCCGCCAAGCCGATCCGGTTGATGCGGAAGAGGTAGCTGAGCAGCGCGAGCAAGAAGCACTCGCGGCACGGATCCAGTGGCCAACCCTCAAGCTCCGCGGCATTTCCCATATCGGCAACAGCAAGTTCATTGCCATCGTCCAGGATATCGGCCTCGTCGAAGCTGGCGAAGAGATTTGGATCGAACGCGACAACTTACTCTATACGTGGCGTGTGGAGAACATTACGGCAAAAGGCATTACCACCACACGCCTGCACGTAACCCAAACCGATGATCCGACCAAGCCCGTCCTGCAAGTACAGCCCCCAGCGCAGCAGACGTCTGAAGATGCCCCTCCCAATCCCTCTCAACCACCGAATGCCCCGAATGTTTCATTTTAACTACAAAGAAGGAGCAAGAATGACAAAGAAATTCGCCTCTATCCTGACGCTGTCCGTTTTCACTGTGTTCACCGCGCTAGCCCAGACGAATCCTCCGGTGGAAGTGCGTCCGGAGCCGGTATCGGAGTTTACGGCACTTCCTGTAACCGCAGTACCTATCCCCGAGGATACAGCGTCCGACGCTGCGGCGCCCGTACGCGACTTGATCAGCGTCGATCTGGACGATGTCGAACTTGTGGATGTGGTGCGTATGTTCAGCCGGTTGGCTGGGGCCAACATCATTGCCAACCCGGAAACCCTCACCGCGCGCGTATCCGTGAATCTCGACAATGTTGCCTGGCGCCCCGCCCTCTCCTCCATCCTATCCATGCATGGGCTGGCGCTCGTCGAACGCCAGCAAGGGTCCGGGGTATATTCGGTCATCGAGCAGCCGCCCGATGCGCCTGACCCCATGATCGTCAAAACCATCTTTCTCAATCATACCACGGTCGATGAGGTGCAAGGCGTTGTGGAACGTATGCTCTCGGGTGGCGCTTCCCTCTCCACCTTCCCTTCCCGTAATGCCATGGTGATTCGCGATACCGAAGCCAACCTCACCGAAATCGAGTTTGTCGTAAAGGACATTGATATCCAGAGCAAACAGGTCGTCGTGGAAACCCAGTTTCTCGAACTCAACGACCAGGCCATCAAGCAGCTCGGCGTTCGCTGGGATTCGCTCGCCGAGCTCGGCGTGGAATTCCAGGCCGGACCGTTTGTCCAGCAACGCGCCACCGAAAGCGAAACCGGTCGCAGCGATGGCCGTACCCGCAGCGATCTTCGCAGCGAAACCGACAACGAAAACCGCTATTTCGACATGTACGGTGATCAGACCCAACAGCAGGAGTTCGAGGTCTTCGAAACGCCCGACGGTGATTTCCAGGTCATAACACAGGTCGAACCCACGCGCACCATCAGCAAGAACGTCGAGCTTTCCAGTGATATTTCCTCCGAAATCTTTGATAATATCACCCGTACAGTCAGCGAGGGCAGTGCCGCGATCCTCAATGTCGACAGCTTGAATGTGGTTCTAAGCGCCCTCAAGCAAACCGATGGCGTCAGCATTGTATCCAATCCCAAGGTCATCGTTGCCAACGGCAGCACCAATGCCTTCTTCCGCGTGGGTGAACGCGAACCCATTATCAGGAAAACCACCAGACGCGGGACGGCAGACAGTCCCGGCGATGAAGTCACCGCCGAGTTGGACACCGGCATCAATACCGACTATATCCGCGATGGCTACCTCGCCACCGGTATCGAGCTAATCGTGGTTCCCACCGTAAAAACCGACGACCTCATCGAAGCCCAAATCGAACCATCCCTGCGCCGTAAAATTGGCGAAAAAAGCGTGGAGGGGAATTCCTGGCCGCGAATCAGCGTCAAGGAGATCAAAACGAAATTCACGCTGGCGAGCGGCCAAACCGTTGCGATCGGCGGGCTTACGGATACCACGGAAAGCAAACGTACCTCGAAGGTTCCGCTGCTGGGGGATATCCCCATCATCGGCAAGTACCTCTTTTCGCATACCCGCGATGAAACCACCCAGGTAGAAACCATTATTCTGGTGACACTTTCGTTGGCTGACCCCATGAAATTGAAAGATGACGCCGGTATTCCCCGGCGCGCTGAACTGGTGCATAAGCGGCAAATCAGGGATCAGATGCGGCGGATCGAAATGCAGCAGGAACTGGAAGAGCTGCGCGAAGCTGCGCGCAAACTGGAGGCTAAGTTCGAGAAGCAAAACCTCAGCCCCCCCCCCGCACCCGAAGCGGGCAAAGAGGACGTGACGGACGAGCTACATGAGACGGACGTAACGGATGCAGCTGACGTAACGGATGCAGCTGACGTGACAGACGAGATAAAGCAGAAACTGGAAGCGCTACGACAAGAGGCAAGCCAGTTGGAGGCTACGTTCGAGAAGAAAAACCGCAGCACGACGACGGCCCCCGAAGCAAACAAAACAAATCCATCGGACGCGACGGACGCAGAATGAGACCTGCCGGAAAAGAAAGCCTGCGATTTGCGGTCTTGCTGATCCTATTGCTTTCTATTGCTGCGGTTGCCGTAGCTGTGACCCTGAACTTCATGGAAACGGCCGTACCCAATAGCGGTGATCGGCTAAGCCTATCGGTTGCCATTTGGACGCTTAGCTTGGGCTTCATGCTCATTGCAGGCTCTTTCGGTCTTTGGGCGATCCATTATGCCGCCGCAGCTGAAGGCCTCCGTCGCGTCAGCCAGCTTGTCGAAAAACTGGATTTTATCCGTGATGGTCTGCTCGCATACGATCGGCAAGGAAAGATCGTGGCTATGAATCCGGCGGCACGGGACCTCTTTCAAGGGACGGCCCCCCGAACCTTGTCCGAGATCTCCCCGGAACTGGCACCTTTTGCCCAGAAGGCTGTTACAGGAACCAATATTATCCCGGAATGCGAGCTTCCGATCGAGCTGCATGATACGCGATGCACCCTGCGATTCCGTGCACAGCCGGAGAGTGATGAGATCGGCCTCCTGCTGGTGAACGATATCACCCAGCTTGCTATCCACCGCAGGCGCCAACGCCGCAGTGCCAGCATCCAACTGGCCGGTCATCTCGCACAGGGCATTGCCAACGATTTTAATGATTTGCTCTGTGGCATGTCCGGGCACCTCTCCCTCCTTGAAAAAAACCGCGAAAAACCCGCGATGCAATCCACATCCCTCACGGCGATGCAGCATTGCGCCAACCGCGGTATTCGCTTGGCGCGACAGCTGATCCAGCTTTCCAACCTGGACGCCCAATCCCCCACCCCCACTACGTTTTCGGTCGTGCAACATATAAACAACGGCATTGACCTGCTATCCTCCAGCCTGGATCCCTCCTGGACGATCGAACGGGACATCGAGGACGTGATCCCGCCCGTGAATCTCCCGCCATCGCAGCTCGAACACCTCGTCCACAGCCTCGGTTTGGTCGTTGCAGAAACCGTACTCGAGCAGGAGCACAACATCTGCATCCGCCTGCAACGGCAACCCTCCCATAAAATCGATCTGCTGGATTCTCCCGTTGCCGCGCAACTCGACATATTAGCCCTGCCCGAGCGGCCGGAACCACTTCCGCACGCCGCCATGCACGAGGAAGGCGTGGTGGCCGCACTGGCACAAACCCTCATTTCCCAGGCCGGCGGGTCCCTCACCGCCCTTCCGTCCGGACGCCGTACACACACCTTCCGCATCTTGCTCCCACAGGCAGACCCCTCCTCCTGGCAAACGGGCGAGGACCAAGAACCCCTAGCCATCGGACTCGAGGCCTATACGGCCGGCTGGGACGTGCTGCTATGCCTGCCAACTTCTTTTCCAACAGGAACATCGGAATACCTCGAGCGCAAGCAGATAAAACCGGTTGCTGTGCATACGGAGGCGGATCTGCTCGCTGCCATTACGCGGGAGCAAACCTTTGACGCCGTCTTTCTGCATAACGAGATTCTAGCGCCCCATACAGCTACCTTGGCGCGGGTCGTGCAGCAGATCATCCCGCAAGCCGGCATCGTAATCCTGTCCCAGGACACCACCAACATAGACCAGGACGCGTATGCCTTGCTCAATCCCGGTAGCCCCCCGCCCAAATGGATCCATGCCATGATTGAAGCCCGCAGCCACATGCATACCAGCCAACACCCCTGAAACCCCACCCGCACCCAGACCAATATCGGCTTTCTGTAAAATTTTTATCCTTCGTTTCCCGTGCATACGCATCTATAACAGTGCGCGATTGCTTTGGCACACAACCCAACGATTTGGGTGCTGGCCGTGCGTACCGGCAACAACCGTCGCTGACAAATGGGAGAGGTTCCATGACAGCTTATATTTTGATTATCGTCAGTGCCGTCCTGGTCAATAATTTTGTCCTGACGCGCTTTCTGGGCATCTGTCCGTTTCTGGGGGTATCCCGTAAAATGGGGACCGCCCTCGGCATGTGCGGGGCCGTGCTGTTTGTCCTGACCTCCGCCTCTGCCGTCACGTGGGGCATTTACCGGTTCCTCCTCCATCCGGACGGCTTCTTTGGCACCGACCTTACCTATTTGCAGACCATTGCCTTCATTCTGGTTATCGCCTCCTTTGTACAGCTCGTCGAACTCGCTCTCAAAAAGTTTCTGCCTACTTTGCATGGCGCGCTGGGCATCTTCCTGCCCCTCATCACGACCAATTGCGCTGTAATGGGCGTTGCCGTGCTGAATGTACAGATGGAATACCCGTTTCTCAAGGCCGTCGTATTCGGCTTTGCGGCCGCCCTCGGATTTGCCTTGGCTCTCATTATCTTTACGGGGCTGCGCGAAACCATCGACCGCGCCGACCCGCCCCGTGCCTTCCAAGGTGTCGCTATTGCTCTGGTTACGGCTGGTCTTCTCAGCCTTGCCTTCATGGGATTCGCAAACATGGTACCCTGAATGAATATGGATATGATTCTTTTGACAGCCGGTGTTGTGGGTGGCATTGCACTCGTTTGCGCAACGGCACTGGCGATGGCAGCCCACTTCTTTCATGTGGAAACCGACCCCCGGGCTGCCGCCCTCGAAGCGCTTTTGCCTGGCATCAACTGCGGTGCCTGTGGGTATGCCGGCTGCTCGGATTATGCCGAAGCCATTGCCAAGGGAGAAGCTGACATTGATCGCTGCGCCCCCGGCGGGGCCGACGTGCTGCAGGCGCTATCCGAGGCAACTGGCGTGGTCGCAAGCGCATCAGAACGCATGGTGGCGCTCGTGCACTGTGCGGGGGATGCCAAGCAAGCCAAACACCGCCACGCCTACAATGGCGTGGCCGACTGTCAGGCCGCCCATACCCTCGCGGGAGGCGACTTGGTCTGCACCTACGGGTGCCTCGGCTACGGCTCTTGCGCCCGAGTCTGTCCCGTTCATGCCATCGAAATGCGCGACAACCTGGCCATCGTCCATCCCGACCTATGCATTGGCTGCAAGGCATGCGTCGATGCCTGCCCCCGCAACCTCATCCGCATGGTACCCGCCAGCCAAAGCATCCATGTCCTCTGTAGTTCGCGGGACAAAGGCCCGATTGCAAAAAAAGCCTGCAAGGTCGCTTGCATCGGCTGCCGCATCTGCACAAAACTCGATCCCGAGGCCTTTGAGATGGACGGATTTTTGGCCAAACGCAACTACACAAATGCCGCGACGCACCCGGAAGTCGTGGAAAAATGCCCGGGGCATTGCATTGTGAATACCAATGAAGCGGAGGGAGAAGAGGTATGAAGGTAACCCGCGCACTACGCAAACTGCGTGGCAGCATCCACCCCTCCTACTACAAGGGGCTGACTGCGGACAAGCCGATTGAGGCCCTGCCCATGCCCTCCAAGCTCTATGTATCCATGGGGCAACACCTAGGGGCACCCGCAACGCCGATTGTAGCCAAAGGAGATGTCGTCAGCTACGGCCAATGTATCGGGGAAGCCAAGGGCTTTATTTCCGCCCATGTCCATGCCCCGGCAGCCGGGACCGTCACGGCGATTGACACCGCGCCCAATGCAGCCGGTATTCCGACTGCCCGTATTATCATGGAAACCGACCCCGAACCGGAACCAACGGGGACGTCGCCGCTGGCAGCCATACCCGATTGGCGGGAAACGAGCCGCAAAGACCTGCTCCAGCGTATTGCCGCAGCCGGCATAGCCGGCATGGGAGGCGCGGGCTTTCCCACCCACGTAAAACTTGCGCCACCTCCCGACAAACCCATTGACACCTTGATCATCAATGGAGCCGAATGTGAGCCCTACCTCACCGCCGACCATCGTCTCATGGTCGAACACGCCGATGAGATGCGCGAAGGCATCGAGCTTCTGGCCCATATCCTGCAAGCTTCGCAGGTGCATATCGCCATCGAGAACAACAAACCCGCCGCGATCGAGGCCCTGCAGTCCGCGCTCGAAGGCATCGAAGCCCCCGATATCCATATCTGTATTCTACCCACCGAGTATCCGCAAGGTGCCGAAAAACAACAGATCGCCATAACAACCGGACGCGAGGTTCCTTCAGGCGGTCTGCCCTTGGACGTTGGCTGCGTAGTGGAAAATGTAGGAACCGTCCTCGCGGTCCAGCAAGCCGTGGTCCGGGGTGTCCCGCTCACCCACCGCGTCACAACCGTCACCGGACAAGTAGTCAAGACCCCGAAAAACATCCTGGCCCCCATCGGAACCAGCTATGCGGACCTCATCGAATACTGCGGCGGGCTGCAGGAACCGGCCGCCAAGATTATCTCGGGTGGTCCCATGATGGGTATGGCTCAACCGGGGCTCGAGGTTTCTACCACAAAGACTACATCCGGCATTGTCTGCCTGGCCTCGGCCCAGGTGCACGCATATCGCTCGCTGCCCTGCATATCCTGTGGTCGCTGCGTGCGAGCCTGCCCGATGGACCTGCTACCCGCCGAAATCAGCGTCAGCGTGGATGCCGGCGATAGCGAACGCGCCGAAGCCCTGGACATCATGGATTGTATCGAATGCGGCTGCTGCGCCTTCGTCTGCCCCGCTTCCCGTCCGCTCGTGCAGCATTTCAAGATCATGAAACCCCGCATTCTCATGAAGCGGCGTCAAGCGGCCGCTGCGAGCAAAGGAGCCGTATGAGCGCAGAACCCGAAACGCCACCCATGCTGACCGTCAGCGCAGCCCCGCACACGCATTCCGGGGCCACCATTCAACGCATTATGCTGGATGTAATCATTGCCCTCTCCCCAGCCATGCTGGCCGCCACCTGGTTCTTCGGCTGGCATGCCCTGCGGTTGCTGCTTGTCTGCGTCATCGGCTGCGTCGGCACCGAAGCCGCTTGCCGGAAGCTGATGGGCCGCAATCTGGCCATTGATGACCTCAGTGCCGTTGTAACCGGTATTCTACTGGCCCTGAACCTGCCGCCCTCCCTGCCGACTGCACAAGCACTCTTTGGCTGCATCATCGCCATCGCTATCGCCAAGCAGATCTTTGGCGGCATCGGATACAACCCCTTCAATCCAGCCCTCGTGGCGCGGGTTGCCCTGCTTGTGTCGTTTCCTGCAGCCATGACACGCTGGCACGCCCCCCTGAACCCGGCGCGCTGGAGCGGCTTATCCTGGGTTATACCAGATGCCTCCACCACGGCAACGCCCCTCGATGTTGCCAAGACGGCCCTGGCATCCGGCGAATCCCTGCCCTTTAGCTGGGATGCCTCCATGGCCATGCAGATGTTTTTCGGCAATATGGACGGCTGCATCGGGGAAGTCTCTGCCTTGGCACTGCTACTCGGTGGTGCCTACATGCTGGCCCGACGGGTGATCACATGGCATATTCCGGTATCCTATATTGCAACCGTTGCTCTTTTTGCCGGTATCCTGCGCCTGCTCGATCCCTCGCACAGCCTGCCGGTGCTGTTCCATCTGCTGGCTGGTGGCCTCATGCTGGGTGCCATATTCATGGCAACCGACTACACCACCTCTCCCCTTACGCGCAAAGGGCAAATGATCTATGGTGTCGGCTGCGGATTGCTCACCATGCTCATCCGCCGCTGGGGTGGCTACCCAGAGGGCGTCAGCTTTGCCATTTTACTCATGAATGCCTGCACGCCCCTGATTAACCAATACACACGACCCAACGTGTACGGACGGAAAGCAAAACCATGAAACAAGCCCTATCTCTCATTCTTACCCTGACGCTGATCTGCATCATCTCCGGTGCGGTGCTGGCATTCGTCCATGCCGCTACGGCGGAACGCATCGCTACCGCTCAACAGGAACGCACCATGGAGGCCGTCCGGGAGGTACTGCCCCCGCATGACACCATTCTCGAGCCAAGCCTGCTGGATACAGGCGCCAGCCCCATCCGCTGCTATATCGCCGAACAGGACGGGGACTATGCCGGGGCCGCAATCGAGGTTGGCACGTCTGCCGGCTACGGCGGGCAGATTCGGCTTATGGTTGGACTGGATGCACAGGCCCAAACGACAGGGCTTGTCATTCTGGCCCACAAGGAAACCCCGGGGCTGGGCGCCAAAATCGAGGATGCCGCCTTCCGTACCAACCTCATCGGACGCAGTGCTGCCGAAACCGATTGGCGCGTCCAGAAGGATGGCGGGGAGATCCAGGGCATTACCGCCGCCACCATTTCGTCGCGCGCCGTAACAGAAGCTGTTGATCAGGCCATCTCAGCCTACCTCACATCGCGCAAGGCCAATCCTGCAACCGCAGCCCCCTGAAAAAGGAGTGTATCATGTTTGCAAAAACGTTCCTGAAGGGCATCTGGACCGAGAATCCGGTACTCAAACTGGTACTGGGCATGTGCCCCACCCTCGCCGTTACCACCTCCCTCGAAAATGCTTTGGGGATGGGCATGGCATCCACCTTCGTCCTGCTTTGCTCCAATGCCGTTATTTCTTCCGTACGCAACCTGATCCCCGCAAAAGTGCGGATTCCGTGCTTTATTGTCGTCATTGCCACTTTTGTTACCGTCGTGGATCTGGTCATGAGCGCATATCTGCCGGACTTGCACAAGTCATTGGGCATCTTCATTCCCCTGATTGTCGTCAATTGCATTATTCTCGGACGCGCGGAAGGCTTTGCCTCCAAAAATCCCACGCTACTATCGATTGTAGACGGCCTCGGCATGGGGCTCGGCTTCACCATGACCCTCGCCCTGCTCGGTGCCAGCCGTGAGCTCATCGGCAATGGCACCCTCACCATCTGGAGTGGCTTGCCCGTGCTGCAACTGCCCATCACCACGCCTGCCACCCTGCTCATCCTAGCCCCCGGGGGCTTCATCATGCTCGGCCTCATCCTGGCCGCCATGAACCACGGGCAGGCCTGGCACGCCAAACGCACCGGTAAGGCCATCCCCCTCCCCGCCACCCTCGATTGCCGTACCTGCGTCATCTGCAAGTGGGGCGCTTAAGCGCATCCACACGGTGTTCACCTCCGTATGATCCGAGCACGCTCGGGGCCGCGGCTCATCTCTATCTCGATCTGTAGAAGGACACCCCTGACCGCCTGGATCAGTATATTCGTGATTCTTGAATATGAGAATCGGGGGCGCGTTGATTGCAGCCCTGTTTTCTCGTTTTTGCAATTATGATAGCAGCACGGAGCGCGTGGTATGCGTACCTACAATTATTTTTATCCGTTTTTAGGTGTAATGCACTATGTATGAACAAGATGCCGCTATTCTCACATTATAGAATTGACAAATTGGCATGTCGTTTGCTATATAGAGAACCATGCTTACCACAGTGGTAGGCGCGAATGTCGGGGCGGTTCCCGGTAACAGAACAATGAGGAGAGAGACATGAAGAAACAAGCTGGTTTTACCCTGGTAGAGATCATGATTGTGGTTGCGATCATCGGCCTGTTGGCTGCCATCGCGATTCCGTCGTTCGTCAAGGCTCGTGACACAGC
>CAZRCN010000071.1:0-7047 GCA_964598575.1 uncultured Victivallales bacterium
ATGTGCCACGAAATGACTAAAACGAACCCACAGATTCTGCGGAAGAGCCAAAAAAATATATTTGTTTTGGGGTTGTTGTAAGGAATTCGGCGCGTTAAAATACTTGTGGGTTGGGAGGTGCATAATAAGAATGCACACTTTTCTGGATAACAACGGGTAATAGGAGCCGACGGATGCGGTCGGCAAGGGCACGGATAATGAAGACGTTCATATATATATTGATGGTTATGGGGCTCTGCGTGGCGCCTGTGGTGGCGCAACCACGTGCAAATGCCGGTCAGGGCATTGATGAGGTTTCGGAGTATCAGGATGCAGCGTTGAACTATGAGTCGGCGGCTGGTGCGCAGGAATCCATCGCGGAGGCAATCCTACGAAACATCAAACCGGATCCCTCGCAAGATGAGGATCGTGACAAGCAGCATCGGCGGAAGGGGCGTAATGCATCCTTCAAGATGCAAGGTATCAACCAATTGCTGGGGGCTGCGGGCAACTGGGACCGGGCAGCGAAGGCCTGGCAATCGGCAGCATCCGCCGTGACCGAAGGCTCTGCTAGGCAGTACTTCCACGAAGCAGCCAACAAGTGTACGAATCATGCAACCGCGCTCATCCAGCGTGCGGCCGAATTAGCGGAATCCGCCGCCTTGGTTTATACCGAGGTCGGCAACCAGCAAGGGCACATCAGAGCGAGCCAGAAGGCTGGTCAGATCCGCATGCAACTGGCCCGCCGCCAGTAGCGCAAGCGCTGGCATCGGTGCTCCTGGTATTTTGTTCACAGGGTGATTCCACCGCGCCAGATGGCAAAATCATGCAAGCCCAGATTTTCAGCTGCTGTTGTCCGTCCGGATGCCACCTCCAGACAAAGGGCCAAGGCCTCCTTGGCGAGCGTATCCAGGCCGCGTCCCTCCAATAGTTGACCGGCGTTGAAATCGATCCACCCGGGTTTGTGTTTCGCAAGGTCTGTCTGCGTTGAAAATTTGAGAACGGGAACCGGTCCACCGAGCGGAGTTCCGCGCCCGGTCGTAAACAGGATCATCTGACAACCTGCTGCGGCCATGGCCGTAACGGCCACAATATCGTTGCCCGGTCCCTCCAGTAGATTCAACCCCGTTTTTGCCAGGGTTTCCCCATACCGTACAACCGCCGTGACCGGCGAGTGCCCACCTTTTTGTGTGCAGCCAAGCGATTTATCTTCCAGCGTGGTAATGCCTCCCTCCCGGTTCCCGGGGGAAGGATTTTCGCTCACGGGATGACCATTTTCGACAAAATGCTGCTTGAATCGATTGACCATGTCCACGGCTTGATCAAAGACATCGCGCGAAACACAGCGGTTGAAAAGCGGGACCTCGGCACCAAACATTTCCGGGACCTCGGTAAGTACGCTGGTACCCCCAGCAGCAATGACACGATCACTGACGGCCCCCAACAGCGGATTGGCCGTCAGCCCGGAATAACCATCGGACCCTCCACACTTGAGCCCGATACGCAACATGGAAAGCGGCAGTTCTTGCCGCCGGGCGCGGCTAGCATTGTCCATCAGCACTTGCAGTAATGCAAGACCGGCAGAGATTTCATCGCCGACCTCCTGACTCACGAGGTATTTAACGCGTTTTTCATCCACGGGACCAACGCGCGCACGGAATGATGGCATGGTGTTGTTTTCGCAGCCGAGGCCCAGAACAAGTACGCCTCCCGCATTCGGGTGGCGTACGAGATTTGCCAGAATCTGTCCTGTTCTTTCGTGATCGTCGCCAAGCTGCGAACAACCATACGGATGTGCAAAAACCACGATATCATCCACCCCGGCAGGGAGCGGGCCAGCAAGCTGGCGAAGCCGCTCAGCGATGCCATTGACACAACCGACAGTCGGAATGATCCAGATTTCATTGCGGATACCTGCCTGACCATCGGGACGCAGGTACCCGGAAAAGGAACGGGGTGCTGCGGCGCCTCCCGTTTCCTGTAAAGAGCCGGTTTCGTGTTCAGGTTCGTATGCATACTCCTGCTCGCCAGCAAGGTCGGTGGCGAGGTTGTGTTCGTGGACCCATTCACCAAGGGCTACTGCACGCGTGGCCTTGCCAATGGGGTTTCCGTATTTTATAACGGATGCACCGGCCGGGATGGAGGTAAGGGCAAACTTGTGACCGGCGGGAATGTCCTCCTGCAGTGTCACCGCAACGCCATTGAGCGTGATTTGTGTGCCGGCCGAAAGCGCCAAGAGCGCAACGGCCACATTGTCGGCGGGCTGGATCTGCAGGGCTGGCCGGAGGGTATATTGGAAGATGGCAGCGCGCATCCCGATGGTTCCAATGGTCGTAAGATCGCGGGTGACGCGCTTGGCGAGACCGGCGATCCGCCGCAAATCCTCGCCCCACAAAGCATGTTCACCCAGGATGCGGTCCACATAGGCGGCAGGATCCAGCTCCCGGCAGGCAGCAAACAGGGCCAGGACAGCCGCATCGTCGCGAATCGGATATGGCTTGCCGTCACGCAGCCCAACCAGTGAGCCGTCGGCCTCTGGTTCCCCACGGTAGAAGTTGAGCAGGGCAGCCAACGAAAAAGCGAGACGATCGGGAAGAATGCCGCATTGCGCCTGGTACGTCTTGAGGCTGGGCAGGACGCGTACGGTCCATTTGGACACGGAGTTGAGGCTGATGCTGAGAAGTTCGTGGCGAATAAACGGGTTGCGGAATCGCTCGAGTACATCGGCCGCATAGCTTTCCTTTCGGGCAGCATCCATATCAAGCGTTGGCAGGATTTCCTCCATCACTGTGTGGCGCACGAACGCGCCGCATTGGGGGTCGTCCATCATCTGCTGGACGGTCTCAACCCCGGCATGGAAGGCGGCCAGGACACTGGTGGTGTGGGCACCATTGAGCACCATGACCTTACGATTGCGGTATGGTTGCAAATCATGGGTCACGATAACCTGATAGCCAGCCTTTGCCAGCGGCAACGCTTCCGCAATCCAGGCAGGGCCTTCGATAACCCAAAGATGAAAAGGTTCACTCACGCTAAGCAATGCATCCTCATAGCCAAGTTTGGCGCAGATATCTGCAGCCTCATCGGCCGGATAGCCAGGAACGATGCGGTCGACCAGCGTATCGCAGAAGGTATTGGCTTCATCCAGCCAACGGAGAAATGCGTCACCGAGTGACCAATCGCGTGCGTAGTGCGCAACATGCTGCTTGAGCATGCGCCCGTTGTGGTTGATCAGCTCGCAGGGCAGGAACACCAGCCCCTTATCCTTTGCACCCCCGAACGCCTGGAAACGATCATAGAGGAAATGGCAGATTTTGGCAGGAAAAGCATCCTGCGGACGATCCGGTGTGCGTGTTTCCGGGGCATACACGATACCGGCCTCGGTGGTGTTGGAAAGAACAAAGCGCAGTTCGGGTTGGGCAGCCAATGCACGGTATGCAGCAAAGGCCGAATGGATATTCAGGGCCCGGGTCACGGAGGTGACCAGCCGGTACTCGCTGACGGGGGTATCATCGAGCATGCCGCGACTGAGTACGGTGTAGCAGCCCTCCTGTGCGTTGCATGTATCCGCTATGCCGTTGGCGGTTGATTGGACGAGTACGATGCCACCATCGAACATACCGGCAGCGTTCATGCCATCTATCATCCAATCCGCAAAGCAGCGCAGGAAGTTGCCCGTGCCGAACTGCAACACCCGTTCCGGTAGGCGTTCGCGGGGGCCGATGGCCAGATTAGCGGGAAATGCATGCCCCGACGACAATAACGCACGGTTCAAATTTTGACGTTCCATAGGACATTCCCAAACGTTCCTTGATGCTCATGGCATCATCTGCATGCAACCTGTACGCCGCCAGAAGCGGCTTCCCCTCCCCTCCAGAGCATGTATCATTCCGGCAGTTGATCCGGTTCCACAGGTTCGAGGACCTGGCTGCGTTCGATGATGCCGGAGACTTTTTCCGCGATGGAGAGGCGGTCTTGCACTTCGGTGATGCGGACCAATCCGACGACAGCTCCCGGGACCATATCGAGAAGATCGCCGGTCTGGGGATCGGTAACGGGTACGCTTTGTTTGCGGGCCTGATAGTACTGCCCGGCGCGAAAGCCGCGCCGGTGACCGCCATTGAGCACCACGCGCAGCCCTTGTACCTCGGCCACCATGGGCCGCCAGGGTTGACGGGGCATGCGGCGCGTGATGTGCCGGAGACCTTCGCGGATGGCGTAGGTGGTCGCCTGGCCGAGCGGTGTCCGGAAAAAGGCATTACCACCAAACCGCACGCCTTTATAGTCGGCCTCCACATAGGCCTCGCCTGCGCGCGCCTTGCCGCTGCTCTGCACGGAATCGACGATGGTACCGGTTTCGACATCGACGATGGTGAGGGTAAGCCCCACGCGGGCGGTGTACCCGCCGCCACCGATCAGCAAACGCCGCACCCCCATCCACAGGCTCCCCCCGCTTGTCTGGGAAAAATCGCTAATGACGCCGCGGATCAGATATTGGGCATTATCGAGTCGACCCTCATCGACGCGCCCCTCGAAGCGGAAGAGGCGGTGCCGCTGCCGGCTGATCTCATCGACGACGCGATCCAATTGCCCGCGTTCGAGTACGACAAAATTGCGGGAGGCAACCAGCTCGGCGACGAGTAGGTCGGCCATGCCGGGGCCCAGTTTCCACTGGCCCTCGAAGCCGGTGCGGTTCTCGAAGGTGGCAACCGCAACCCGGGGCGGCACCATATCGCGCCCGAGAGGGGTGAGCAAGCGCGTGCCGGGGCCGGCACACCCTGCCGCGAGAACCAGGAAGAGACACAAAATCCATTTGTTGCATTGCATACGGCAATCTACCAAGGATGCCGGAGGTTTTGCACGGAAAAACTCAGGGATCGGTGATACCGAGTTTAATTTCATTGGAATTGGCTCGCAGTTCGGGGGCGTACATGGCCGCGGCTTTAGCGGGCAAGGCGCTGAAGGTACCGGGGATTTCGGCGCGCAGGCGATAGGCGACGCTGTGGGTGCCGCGGGCGAGACGACGCACAAAGAAGGCGACGCGCTCATCGCGCAACTCCACGTAGGCATCCATCGCATTGGGCACATATCCGCTGCGGGTATCGACGGGCTCAAAGCCGGCGGCCTTGTAGTCTTCAACGACGATATATTCATAGTCGTTCTTGCTTTCGAGGGTCAGTTCGACCTCGATCAGGTCTCCGCTCTGGAGCACGGCACCGCTTGCCAGGGGTTCGCGGCGGTAGCGGGCGCGCCGCTGTTCGACGACCTGTCCGTGCGATCCGGCAATAGCGCTGTCCTTGTCATCGCGCACCAGGCGGTAGACCTTGCGGCGCACGCGGATCTCGAGACCCGCGGCTGTGATGGGATCTTCGAGCGTGAAGTTGGACAAGTAGGCATTAAAGTAGACCGGGCCGGTTCCGCTACGGCGTATGGTGAGTTGATGTTCACCCGACGTGAGGTCCTCGCCTTCAAGCAACAACTGGTTGTCGAACGAAAAGAGGTTCGTGGCGGCGATGGATACCGACTTCTGGAGCTGGCCATCAAGCAGCAGTTCGACGGTCATGTCGGGCTGATCCTCGCCACTGGCCCGCAGGTAGTCGGCCATGGCCTCGATGCAGAGGGCTGTGTCGCGGGTAGAGTTCCAGTAGGTGGCGTGCTTGCGGTTGTTCAGCAGGTACTTGACGATGCCGGCTGCCTTGCTGCCCTGCGGGTCGGTGGCTGCCAGCAGCTTGAGGTAGAAGGCATGCGTCTCGAATTCGCTGCCGTACCAGAACCACCAATAGCCCTGATTGCCGAGATTCAGGTACGCGGTCTGGTTTTCGGGATCTTCCACGAGAACCTGTTCGATATTGCGAATGACCATATCGCGTTCGGAGGTCATACCGACCGTATGCAGCACGATCCCGAGCATGCTCCTGGCATAGGTCGAGAGGTAATTGCGGTCCTGGTACAGGCGCCTGGACATCGTCGCATTGTGGATGTCGCCTTTGACGAGTGTCAGGTGGACAGCAGCATCGATATTATCGGCATGGGCCTTGTGCTGGCGGGCATTCGGCTCAAGAGCCAAACGCCGCAGTTGCTCCTCCTCATGGCGGCGCAACCATGCGAGGCCCTTCTCGAGGATACCGGGTGCAAGGGCAATCCCGTTGGCGCGTGCCACGAGGAGACCTCGCACGACCGTATGGGTTGTATGTGGATAGGAGCGTTCGCCATATCCGGAGAACCAGCCCCAGCCGCCATCGGCATTCTGCATGGACGACAACCGATCCACGCCCTGCTGTGCCATTTCGGCCACTTGCGCCTCATCAAAGACGGGATCTACATCTCCCGGCTGCCACTGCCGGGCACGCTCCTGATCGTCACCGATCTCCTGCGCATTCAGATTGGTGCGCTTGGTGCGGACTTGTTCGAGGTCGATGCCACTTTCGCGCAGGATCTGCTGGACGATGACCGTTGGCAGGAATCGATTGAGAGTTTGTTCCGTGCAACCGTAGGGGTATTGCACGAGATACGGCAGCGCATCCACCATGGCACCGGCCAAGGTGGGGGAATAGCGAACCTCGAGACGCGTCTGGGCCGGTCGACGTTCCTGGGGCACCGTAAAGGTCAGGGTAGCGGAGTCGGCCTCGGGCCGCACAACCCCGCTGAACGATTCCATTTTGGCAATCCCGTGGACGTACACTGGATAGGACTGCTGCATGGCATCCGACGCATCCGGTCCGATGGCCTTCATACGAATGACGGCTTCGCCCTCCCGGGCGGCCCGAACCGTCCAGTCGACCCGGGTTTGTCCATCGGGCGCTACGGTGATGACTTTCTGCGCGGCATCCTGCAAGGTAAGTGCATCTCCATCGAGTTCGAGAATGACCCGGACTTCACACGGTTCGGGGAAGTAGTTATGCACATTGGCGGACAAGGTCACGACATCCTTCTCCACAAAGAATCGTGGTGCCTGCATGCGCAGGAGAAGGTCTTTGGTGGTGACAACCTCGGTGGCGGCCTCGCCGACACGGGTACCATGGCTCATGACCCAGGTTTTCAGCTTCCAGGACGTGAGGTTCTCGGGCA
>CAZRCN010000071.1:7147-12493 GCA_964598575.1 uncultured Victivallales bacterium
CGTACCTGCTGCACCGAATCAAAAGTCTGGGCTTGCTCACCATCGTCAATCATATGCCCGAAGATACCGAGAGCCTGCATGGCGGTATCGTTGGGATGCACCAGGTTGCCGCTCCAGCGCTCGAAGCTACTTTGTCCCTGCGGTCGATGGTGCCGGCGCCACTTCCAGAAGTGCGGTCGGATATCCGGCACATTGGAGCCCCCGGAGATATATTCGACGGCCCGGTCGTAGACGGCCAGCACGGCGGCCCCGGCAACCGGGTTGCCTTCGGCATCGCGCACGCGAATACGCACGTCTGATGCTTCGCCCGGTGCATAGCGCTCCTTGGAGGGCAGCACTTCCACGCGCAGATCCCGGGAAACAGGTGGAACCAGAATTTGCCGGGTGGCTTGATGCAAGCGGCCCGCACGGAAGGTGAGCGCCTCGACAAAGAAGTTCGGCATATCAGCCAAGGAGACCGGCAAGGTAACCTCGTGGCTCAAGCCATCGGGTTGCAGGATACGGGGTTCGGGATACACGCCGCTAACCGGGCGCACAAACAGCAGAATGGTACTATCAGCGTGCGGGGTATTGATACGCAGGCGGACGTTTTCGCCGGGCTGATAGGTTGCCTGATCCGGCATGAGCTCGAGGGCGTCGAAGCGATAGTCCGTGGGTTCTGCGGCCTCACCGTGCACGGAAAAGATATAGGCGCCTTCGCGGGTATGCCCACCGGATCGCAAGGAGACGGCCACGCGGTACTGCCCTGGGGCGGCAGCCACGAATTGCCAGTCGGCACGCCCCTGCGCATCGGTATTGAGGGGCCAGGATTCGACAGCATCCTGGTGTGGCTCGCCTTGGTGGTAGCGGATACGGAACAAGGTTGCCGAGCCGGATCCCTGTACGGGTTTTCCATCGGCGGTACGGGCATGGACCGCGGCCCCCACGGTTTGACCGGTCTGGTAGTGCCCGCGATCGACATGCACAAACACCCGGAAGGGATCCCGTGCCACAACAACGGAACCGCCGCCGGTAATGGTCCGGCGGGAGGGATCCGTCACTTCCGCCTGGATGCGGTAGCGATGATCCCGGTCACCCAGCATGGCCTTGACGGCCGCCGTATCCAACTCGAAAGACACGGTTCCATCGGGACCGAGAGTCTGCTCGATCTCGGCAACCAGCTCGGGCGGATTGGAGGGGGCGGGCCACCACCAGTGGCGGGGGGGTGGGCAGCCCCAGCGATCCCAGCCGGGAAACCAATCGTAGGCGCGTCCCAGCCAGCGGTATCCGTTGCCATAGAGCCAATCCCAGCGACCAACGGGATAAAAGGTTGTATGATATTCGGTCCGGGTAACCTTGATCTGGGCGGTGCCTTCCGTGACGGGGGCACCGAAGAGGTAATCGGCACGAATGGTCACGGGAATGGTATCTCCCAGCAACAGGGGCTCCGAGGGCGCATCGACCGTGACTTCGAATTCCGGTTTCTTGTATTCCTCCACCCGGAAAGAGGTCTGGCCGGATATGCCGACCACCTGCATATGGTAACGCCCGAGCTGGGCATCCTCTTCCAGCGGCAGCACATCAGCAAAGCCGCCCCACGCATCTGCCTCGAGCACTTTTTCCAGCATGGTCTCGCCGCGCGGATTCCGGATGCGGATGGTAAAGGATTTGCCGGCATGCCGGGAGGCATCGTCGGGCAGGTCGTATTGGGCGTCGCGCACCCAGAATGTAAACTGGACCTCATCGCCGGGTCGGTAGACCGGACGGTCGGTCATACCGAAGGATTTGGTTTGCCGGTAGGTTTGCTCCCGCATCACGCCGTATGCCATGCCTTGGAAGCCCATGTGGGCCAACCGGGTAAACCGGTCCACATCGGGTGGTGCCTGTGGATCGCGCACTGTGGCGGTGATGAGCCACCGATAGCGACGGTGGTCATCGCGGTCGGACGCGATCCGAACCAAACCGTTTGTATCGGTCTTACGGGCAAAGCGTTTGGTCCGGACATCCATCCGGCGGCCCGAGGTGTTGCTACCCCGCGAATGGTACTCGGTCTGGAACCCGAAAAAGGATACCGTCGCATCGGGGATGGGGGCCCCCGTGCGGGCATCGGCCACGAAATACAGCGTTTCGCCATCGAGGCGCTTTTCGGATATGACGGTATCCTCGATCCAGATCAGGATGCTGCTGCGGTTGCCGCCCCGCATGTGAGCTGTAACCAGATAGGCCCCCGCCTCGGTCAGGGGCGTCGGGATTTTTGAACGGCGGTCGAAATGATCCGTTCGCGGCTCGAGCTCCTGCACCCATTCGGCGACGGGGTCACCGAGGTAGGTTTCGCCCTGCTCGCGGAGCAAGCGCTGTCCGATATTGCGGATTTGCAGTTTCTCGTGGTCAAGCTGGCGCGGATTATCCTGCAGGTAGGCCTGCACGTCCTGCAGCAGCTGGTAGACATCAACGGGGCGTGCGGTTACTTCGACATTCGTGCCATTGCGGAAGCGGAGCCAGAGTTCGGCTTCGGACCCGGCGGGGAAGATATCGGCCTGCTCGAATTGGCCCCAGGGTTTGACGATCTGGTCGAGCTGCTTTTGCTTGGTTTCACGGGCGCTTTTGTTATCAAACCGGTCCAGATAGAGGCGCAGCATGGCGGCGGCACGCGGATATTGGCGGCGATTGGTATAGATATCTGCCAGGCGGGAGAGAGAGCGTTCGGCATAGGTTTGGCTGGTGGTGCCGGTACCGGTGGCCGGATCGGTGGCACCGGCTAGTTCCTGATAGATGGCAAGGTAGTTCCAGTCGGGTGGCAGGGGGAAGCGCTGGATACCACTAGCAAGGCGGGCCATAGATTCCTGATCCGAAAGGGTGTGCAGGGCAAACGCCGCATCACGGGTTTCGTCATCGGTGGGCGTTGCGCGAAAGAACCAGTTCAACGAGCGGAGGGTTTGTACGCCAAATTGCTGGTAGGACCAATTGGCGAGGAACCAGCGTGTTTCGGGCTGGATGGGTGGATGCAGTCGTGCGGCTTCGGCCAGCAGGGCGCGGATGCGTTCGCCATCCGAGCGGGCATCCGCATACGTGTCCGGCAAGGCATACACGATGGGATTGCCGTCAGGATCCGTCGGCGCGTATGCCGAGCGGGTGCCGTGGTGCCAACCCGGCTCGTAGTCCGGAAGGTCGCCGCCTTCCGAAAGATCGGTCAGCATTTGCTGCTGCCAGGCGGGCTGTTCGCGTAGCGTCCGGGCAAAGGTCAGGAGGAGCTGGGCAATCTCGTTACCGGAAGCCCCCTGTGCGGCTGCTATCCGGCGGGCCTGATGCAACAGCCGTACGGCCTGCACCCGGTCGCGATCCTGGGTGTTGACGAGCTCGCCGCCCCCCCGCTGCGAACCGCGTACAAACGCCCCTGCCACAATGTACCCATAATGGGGCATGCGGCGGTACTGCGCGGCAATCTCGCCGAGCAACCGCCAATCTTCCGCAAAAACGGTTGCCGCACGCTCCAGTAAGGGGTCGAGCTCGGACGGACGGTTCAGGCGCTTCAGCCCCGCCACAGATTTTCTGAGGGCGGCTTGGAGATCCCTGGTCGGGATCTCCCCCGCGGAAAACAGGACATTCGTATAGAGGGTGTAGGCCTCGGCATGGTTACCTTCAGCCCAGCGGGCATGCGCTTCCTTTATTGCTGATTCGCTGGCCCTCCCAGTGGCGACGAGCAGCATCAAGACCCAACACAAGCTACCTGCCATTCGAATGCGCATGCGTTCCTCCCGCTGTTGATATCCCAGAGACGATAGGGCAAGGCTAGCACCCGTTGCGTTCTATCGCAATGTTTTCAGCAGCAAGTCTCTAGCCTTGCCAGGCAGCGACGCTATGGCTAGAGTCTCGTCGTTTGGCATCCGCCTGGTAGGACCACAGGTGTGGCCTGGGCGGCAACAGGAAAAGGAGCGCGATGAAGCTTGGCAAGGGATTATGCCTGGTGCTGGCCTGCGGGACGGTTTTGGGTTCTATCACATACGGGCAGGAGAAACCCATGGTAACGATTACCACATCCAAGGGACCGATTGTGGTGGCGCTGGAAGCGGAGAAAGCACCGGTTACGGTGTCCAATTTTCTAGCATATGTGGACAGCGGTTTCTATGACGGCACGATCTTTCACCGGGTGATTCCGCATTTCATGATCCAGGGGGGCGGGTTTGACGAATCGCTGCAGCGCAAGCCCACACGGGAACCGATTGCAAACGAAGCAGCCAACGGTTTACGCAACCTGCGTGGCACACTTGCCATGGCCCGAACGATGGTGCCGGACAGTGCCACGTCGCAATTCTTCATCAATACAGTCGACAACCCAAGCCTGGATTATCGCAATGATTCGCCGCAGGGTATCGGGTATTGTGTCTTTGGCCGGGTCGTCGAGGGTGCGGTGGTGGTGGACGCCATTCAGCAAGTGCGGACCGGGGTTGCAAAGGGCATGCGGGATGTGCCGCAGGAGCCGGTCCTGATCGAGCACATCCGGCGCGTGGAACCAACCGAAGCAGCCCAGCCCGACGAAGCCGCAACCGAGTAGGGCTCCGATCTCCTTGGATCTTTGCTATCAGTCGCGAATGGCTGCTACGGCATCTTGTATGATGCCATCAAGATTCTGCCCGCCGTTGATGTTGACCAAAAGGCCTTTTTCCTGATAGTACGCAATCAGGGGCTCGGTTTGCTGGCGGTAGACCACCAGGCGATTGGCAATGGCTTCGGGTTTGTCATCATCGCGCTGGAGCAGCTCTTCCGCGGGTGTACCGGCAGGCGGTTGTGGCTCCCCTTCCGGGTTGACATTGTAGATGCGGCCGGTCTGCTTATGGATGCGACGCCCCGATAAGCGCCGGATGATGAGTGCATCCTCAATTTCAAAATTAATGACGCGGTCAATGTCGACCCCGGAGTGCTCCAGGGCCTCGGCTTGGGGGATCGTACGGGGAAAGCCATCGAGAATGAATCCGTCCTGGCAATCCGGCTGGGCAATGCGCTCCTTGAGCAGGTCGATGACCAGTTGATCGGGGACGAGCTCACCGGCATCCATGTAGCCTTTGGCTTCCTGCCCCAGATCTGAGCCGGATTTGACGGCTGCACGCAGCAGGTCCCCGGTAGAAATCTGAACCAGATGCATGTCTTCTGTAATGCTCTGGGCGATCGACCCCTTGCCAGCCCCGGGAGGGCCAAGAAAAATCAGTTTCATAGCTTATCTAGCTCCTTACACTATCGTACCCACCATACCTCGCGTCAGACCAACTGTTTGCATCATGCCTGCTCTTTTTGCCAAAAGCAAGGCAGGAATGTGGCAGAGGAATTTCCGCTGTAGCGGAAATTCAGGCATTAGGCATTAGTTTGCTAGGC
>CAZRCN010000072.1:0-12119 GCA_964598575.1 uncultured Victivallales bacterium
GTGGTTGCTGATACTTGCATCATTGTTTTGGGCAGTTGACGATTTAAGTTGTTTGGTGGTTGTTGGTGCTATGGTTTGGATTAACTACAATACTAATGAATTAATGGTATAAGTTAATTGCAGGCTGATCAAGTATTGATAGGTAAGTAATTAATGAGTAATTAATGAGTAATTAATGAGTAATTAGAGCGTAATTAGATGCAATTTTTCACACTCTCAAGCTCTAAGAACTCTAATATCCTATAATATCAATTCAAATCTTATAACATTATTTACAGCTTATTACTTGAGGTAGGTCGTACAATGTAGATTGTGCGACATAGGAGTTTTACCCGAACAAAGACCGAAGGGGGGTACACCCTCTGACTTCTTTAAAAAAATAAATCTATGATCCTATTCACTAATAAAACCCATTAGAATTGTAAACTACCTATCTACTCCTAAGAACTGGTCAATGAGGAAAATACTGAGAATAAATGTTTGAGTGAATCAAAGTCCCCCCCTACCCCCCAAAGGGTACAAGTAAACAGTTGCTTCAGACTAAGAGCTAGGTTAGTGAGAGTCTCCCTCCTACTGTTTGAAGGTACATGACTCTATTGTCCCCTTAATCTGTGTTTAAAGACGGTGATTAAAGGTTTCCCTATCGTCTGTTACTGGTAAGTTCATCCTAGTTCATACCAGCCACCCTAATAATAAAAAACCCCCTAACTTGCTAGGGGGAGAAGATTTTATAGTTAGGGAGATTATTAAACATTACCCTTACTATAACATACATTAAAACGAGTCTGTCAAATGTAGTTTTTGCTTCACTAGTAAAGAATAATCTGCGAGTGTGATATAGTAGAGAGGATGAAGATAGAACTCTCCAGCTGGCAAACAAAAGTATGGGAAGACGATCACAGGTATAAGGTGATTAATGCTGGCAGAAGGGCAGGCAAAACCATGCTTGTTACCCTGAGAATGGTTAATTTCGCCCTGAGTAATAAGAGGACAACCTGTTGGTATGTAGCTCCTACTTACAGGCAGGCAGAACAGATTGTCTGGCAGATGATCTTTGATCTTATCCCCCAATCAGCTATTACAAAGAAGAATGAAAACAAGCTAAAGATTGAGCTTGAAAACGGGTCTAAGATTGAACTTAAAGGAGCTGACAACCCTGACAGCCTGAGAGGAGTCGGGATTGATTTAATCTTTTTTGATGAGGTAGCCTTTTTTAATGACTGGGATAAATGCTGGTCAATTTTAAGACCGACTCTAGCTGACAGCCAAGCTGACTGCTGGTTTATCTCTACCCCTAACGGGATTAACCATTTTAAGTTCTTAGCTGATAACTACCACCCTAAGCTGCAGCGAAAACAGTTTAAAAGCGAGGATTTTTCCTATCACCACTTTACGACTTATGACAACCCTTACATTGAGCTTTCTGAAATAGAGTCAATGAAGGCTGAGATGGATGAGGACTCCTTTGCCCAAGAGATTATGGGTGAGTTTAGAAAGATGAGCGGCCTGATTTATAAAGAGTTTAAACGAGATACCCACATGGTGCGGGTGCCGATGGCTGACTTTGACAGCAACTGGACTTATACCCGCTCTCTTGACTTTGGCTTTGCCCACAAAACAGCCCTAATTTATTTTGCTATTTCTCCTAAGGGTGATGAAATTTACGCCTTTGACGGGATTTACCAAGAGGGCTTAACTGAAAAAGAGATTGCTGATATTTGTTTGATTAAAGATGCAGGCAAGGTTATTAGCAACCCTGTAGCTGATAGTGCCCAGCCGATGAATATTGCCCAGCTCTCTGAGTACGGGGTTCACTTTAACCCGATTGAAAAAGGGCCAGACAGTGTCAAACACGGTATTAGTAAAGTTTCCTCCCTTTTGAAAATCAGGCAGGATACAGGCAAACCGACATTAATGTTTAATGAAAACTTAGACTGGATCGCTCAAGAATTTGAAAAATACAGATGGCTGGAGAGGAAAACTGACGGGCTGATCAAAGAAGTCCCTTTTAAAAAAGATGATGATGCTATGGATGCTATCAGATACTTTGCTATGAGTTATAAAAACTCAAGTAAACGAAAACAAAGGAAGTCTAGAAAGAGACCCTTAATTTATTCAACTATGGGTAAATTTTTCTCATCCCACTAGACAGACTAAAAATATTATGTTAATTTCTACTCAGGACGGAACTTTATAATCTAGGTTTAACCTATGCCTTCAAAACCAAAGTCCGTTCAAAACAAGGAGCTCGCCTCCCAAGTCGTTTCCCGCTACACTACCAGCCGCAACTGGCGATCAGAGCTTAAAGATAAGTGGGATGCTTACTATGATCTTTACAGGGGTGAGCTTGACTCATCTACTCGCTCCAACTGGCAGTCGGAAGTTTTTGTCCCCTATGCTTTTAGTACTATTGAAACTATTGTCCCCAGGCTTGTAGCTGGCCGACCAGAGATTGATGTTATTGCTAGAGAAGAAGGAGATGCTGATTATGCCAAGGTCCAGGGGTATTTAATTGATTTTTTCTGGGACCAGATGAATATGGACCAGATTCTACCTGACGCTGCCAGACAGATGTTGATTTATGGGACCAGTATTTTAAAACTAACCTGGGATAAAAAAATAGAGGAAGTCAAAGAAGAGGTTCCGATTGACCCTGAGATGCCAGAGTTGGGGACAACAGAAGTTGAGATTGAAAAAACCACCAAAAACCACCCCGTAGTAGAATTGGTGGATTTGTATGACTTTTTCTGGGACCCTAAAGGCTATAGTTTAGACACCTGTGCCTGGGTTGCCCACCGAGTTTACCGCTCTTATGATTATTTAATTGATATGCAAAAGCAGGGGCTTTATAAAAATGTAAGGCTTTTAGAAGAAGACAAAAACCGCCCCTTTAAGGGAGAGACTGATAAATCCAACCGAGACAACACCAGAGGAGTGAGTGATCCGCAAAACATTTCTACTAACAGCTCCAAGGAAGCTAACATTGAACTTTTAGAATACTGGGAAGATGACAGAGTGGTAGTGATTGCCAACAGAGAAGTGGTTATTAGAGATGAGGAAAATCCTTATGCTCACAAGAAAAAACCGTTTGTGCGAATCACGGACCAATCTGTGCCCAAAGAGTTTTGCGGAATTGGAGAACTGGAACCGATCTATACGCTGCAGCTGGAGTTAAATGATCTTAGAAACCAAAGGCGGGATAACGCTGCCCTGATTTTAAATAAAATGTGGAAGGTGGAAAACGGAGCCAATGTAGATGAGGATGAGCTGGTAAGCGATGTGGGCGGAATTATCCACACTGACAAAATGGACGGAGTAGAGCCTCTTTACTCCCCTGATATTCCCAACTCTTCTTATAGGGAAGAAACGCTGATTAAAGCTGACATCCAACAAACTACAGGTATTACTGACTACACTAAAGGTGTAGCCTCTGACAGTTTAGCTAATGAAACTGCTACAGGTATTTCTCTGATGCAGGAGGCGGGTAACGCTAGGCTTAAATTAAAGATGATGAATATTGAGGAAGCGATCAGACAGATGGGAGAACTGATTATCTCACTTTCAAAACAGTTTGTAACAGAAGATATGGCTATTAGAATTTTAGGCCAAGGCTCTCCGCAGTGGCTGACGATTAAACCAGAGGAGATTAAAGATAACTTTGATCTGGTGGTTGAATCAGGACCCAGGCTTCTGGAAAACGATGCTATTGCCAAACGCCAGGCTTTGGAGCTGTTCCAGATGTTTGCAGGCGATCAGCTAATTGACCAGCTGGAGCTTAGAAAATATATCCTGGAAGCCTTTAATGCCAAAAATATTGATAAACTTTTAGGCCAAGGCCAAGCTCCAGAAGGGATGCCTCCTGAGCAGGTTGGCCTGACTACTCCTCCAGGCGGGGTAGATGCCCTCTCGGGCGGGAGTTTAAATCAAGAAGGTGAGATGCAAAGTGCCCTTACTGGAAATGTATGAAAAATTCATTAAAAAATAAAATTCAAGAACAAGGTCGGCTGGCCGATGAGCTAGTTAAGACTGAAGGTTACAAGTTCATCTCCAAGAAGATGGACACTAAAATTGAGTTGATGCTCAAAGAAGCACTTAACTCAGAGACCATTGAAAACTTAAAGTACGCCAAAGGCGTCATTGATGGTCTAAGTTATTTTAAGGATACGCTGGAGACTATGATTTCCAAGCGGGAAGCCTTAAAAAGGAATAATTAACAACTAAAAACTAGAGAGTTGCATTCAGGGGGGATAGCCAAATAGTTCCGTCTCTTTGCCCCCTGAACGCAGTTCTCTAGTAAATGAAAGGATGTATGGCACAACCAACAACCGAAGACAACGCCTCAACTCCTAAGACTCCTGACCAGGAGATTAGTGAGATTGAACAAGCCCAAGCGTCTGAGGCTGGTGAAGTCAAGCAGCCAGACAAGACTGAGAGTGAGTTATCTGCTTTTGACAAACTAGCACAAGAAAAGGGATTTAAGTCCGCAGATGCTTTGGCAGAATCTTACAAGCAATTGGAAAGCAAACTAGCTCCACAATCCAGAGAGATTAAAGAGCTAAAAAGGATGGTGAGTAAAATTCAAGAATCCACCGCTCCTAAAGAAGCTGACCCGCTTGAGGATTTACCAGAGGAACAAAAGCAAGCCCTGGATTTACTTGCAAAAGTAATTGACAGAAGGCTTGATGACAGGCTATCCCCTCTAGTTAAACAAGCAGAAGTAGATCAAGCCAAAACTAAAATTCAGGCGGTTAAAGAAACCTACCCTGAAATTACGGATGGTGAGATTGAACATGCTCTAGATATTATGAGCGACTACCCAAAAATGGACCTAGAGGAAGCGGTGAAAATCTCCTCTTTTGACAGGACCTATGGGAGGCTCAAAACAGTCAAAGACAAAACTGCAAGCACTAGCAAAAATAAGAAGGCTTTTGCTGAAAGTGCTTCTGATGCCAGGCAGGGAGATGAAATGGATTACTCTAAAATGACCCTTGAGGAATTAGAGAAAATCATTCCCCGCTAAAGCAAGACACTAATTATTAATTAACCGATAAAGGACCAAGACAATGGGCAAAACTACTTCAGCAACCCTTTCAAGCGTAATGCAGACTTATTACGATAAGAAACTGCTACAAAGGGCCGAAAAAGAGCTAGTCTATAAGCAACTTGGTCGTGTTGGAACTATGCCTCGTGGTGAGGGTAAAGTTATTTACTGGACCAGGTACACAAACATGCCTGCTCAAACTTCTACCTTAACTGAAGGCTCTGATCCAACTGCTAGAGGTATATCTGCTGTTACAGTTTCAGCTACTATTGCCGAATACGGTGACCTGACTCAGGTGACTGACTTCTTAGAACTGACCGCTTTTGATAATGTTATCAACAGTGCGGTTGAGTTACTCGGATATCAGGCTGGCTTGAGTGTGGACACAATTGTGCGGGATGTAGTCAATGATACGACTAATGTCATTTATGCTTCTGGAGTCGCTGACAGAACAGCCATCTCTGATGCTGACACCATGACAATTTCTGATGTCAGAAAAGCTGTTAGAACCCTCAGGGGAGCTAACGCTAAACCGATGAGTAATGGTATGTTCGCTGCTGTCGTTCATCCAGATGTGGAGTATGACCTTCAGGGAGATGATGCCTGGGTCAATGCTGCCAAATATGTGGAGAAGGGCATTGAAAGAATTTATCAAGGTGAAACCGCTGAGATGTATGGAGTTAAATTCCTACGCTCATCTAATGCACCTGTACTGGTAAATTCTGGTAGTGCCAGCGGAGAAGATGTATATCAATCCATGATCTTCGGAGACGAAGCCTTTGGTGTATCTGACTTGGTGGACATAAAGACGATTGTCCAATCGCCAAGCAAGAACAGTGCCTTAGAGCTATACTCTGATGTTGGATGGAAATGCAAATTCGCTAGTGAAATCCTGAATGATAATTTCATGGTTTCAATTGAATCTGCAGCTACAAGCTAACAAGTTGCTTTAGATGCTAGGCAAGCCCCCCACTCGGGGGGCTTGTTTTTTCTATATAGAACTGCTATATTGACTCTATTATAAAAATATAAAGGAAAGTTATGCTAGTCCCCAATAAAAATCGCCTGCTGGTTAAGCAGATTAAAAAAGAAGAATCTGATAAAGGTATTATTTTAGAGCAAGGGGCTCTGATGGACCACTCGCTGAATTTCGGAGAAGTAATTTCCAAAAACAGCGAAGATTTCCCCAAGGGGACTAAGATTTATTACTCCGAGTATTCTACAGCTCGCATTCATTACGAAGGAGATGACATTTACATCATTCCAGAGGTAGATATAATGGCTTTTGAGAAATGACCCTAGAAAAATTTGAAGAACTAGTTCAAGAGTATCAGCCTAAGTTTAGATTAAGAAGCAAGGGTTATACTGATATAGTTGGTTTGTTTTTATCTAATCACTACATCGGTTATAGATTAAACAAAGGAGAACTGCACTTAGACAGTTTTTACATGGTAGAGGAAAAAGCTGACAATCCCAAATTATTTAGACGAGGCAGGCGGGGGATTTTAGACTTATTAGTCAGAAGGCACTTACTCACCAGAGAGCAGGCCTCAAAGATCACCTATGGCATTAGCTCCCAAGATTAGCATCATTACCAGCACTTATAATCGTGCTAATTATTTTCTTCCTAGATGTATTGAGTCTGTTTTTGATCAAACTTTTGATAACTATGAGCATATTATTATAGATGATGCCTCTAGTGATGATACAAAACAAGTAGTTAAAGACTTTCAGCAGCACTCCAGTAGGCTCAAATACTTTCAACTTAAAGAGAACTCAGGCTCAGATCCCAAACCCAAAAACTTCGGAATTTCTAAAGCTAGAGGCAAGTATATTTTACACTTGGATGATGATGTTGTCCTGCGGCCTCAAGCTCTAGAGAAATTGTTTAATAAGATTAGAGAGGGATTTGATGTAGTTTATGGAGATATGTGGATTGATACTCTGGGAGAAAAAGGGATCGCTCACGA
Source organism: uncultured Victivallales bacterium (assembly GCA_964598575.1). Classification (GTDB taxonomy): domain Bacteria; phylum Verrucomicrobiota; class Kiritimatiellia; order UBA8416; family UBA8416; genus T3Sed10-140. The sequence continues at coordinate 7,012 of CAZRCN010000072.1, forward strand.
TTTTGATTTACAGCTTTTGTCTCTGAGGAATTACATTGATACCTCTAGTGCCCTAATTAGAAAAAAAGCTCTTGAGTATGTAGGGGGCTGGGATGAGTCTTTAGAAAAGTTTGTGGACTGGAACTTATTTGTAAGGCTGGCTAAAGCAGGCTATAGTTTCAAGAGGCTACCTGAGCTGACTTTTGATTACTCCTTACATGAGAATACTAAGTCTCAAAAGGTAAAAACTAAAACCTACATCCATCCGCAGCTGGGCAGGTTGTTTAAGCCTACTTTTGACCCAGTGGGTTGCAAGATTAGATTAAAAGAGCACAAACCACCTAAGGTAGCAGTATTCACAATCCATTACAACCGAGAGGACTACTCAAAGGAAACTTACTCTCAGATGAGAGAAACAGCAGGGTATGATTTTGATTGGTTTTCTGCCAACAACGGTGATGAGATGGGCGAGTGGGTAAAAAAAGAATCAGAGGTTTTTATTGACTACAAAGAGAATGTTGGGATTTCTAAAGCTAGCAATGATTTATTGGATGTAATTTTAAAAAATGATAAGTATGACATTATCATCAAGATTGACAATGATGTAGAATTTATTACTTATAACTGGTTAATTGATTTTATTGACCTGTGGGAGCGAAATCACTTACTTTATGCTTCTCCTTATGTGGAAGGGTTGCTAGATAATCCTGGTGGGGCACCCCGCCTTGGTAGAGCTTTTATTGCAGATACCTTAGTTGAGATCACCCGCCATATTGGCGGCATTTTTACATTTGCAAGTTCCAAGGGTTACAGAGGCTTAAAGTTTAAAGATAAACACTTGCACGGGATGCAGGATGTTGAAGCAAGCGAGCATTTTAAAAAGAAGGGGTATATGCCTTGCTATATTCCTAAACACATTATCCAGCATAAAGACACAACTTCAGGTCAACACAAGAAATATAAAAATTACTTCCAGGAGCGAAAATGAACACACCTAAAATGATTGGCGAGATTCACGCCCTCGTTAATAAAATCTATGACAAATTAAATGAAAAAAAAGAACCAGCTGACAGAAGTTTAAAAGCGAGTGTGGTTTACATTGAAGAACAGTTGGATGAAATTTCAAAGTTTATGGAAATTGCAGCTTACAAAAAGGAAAAAAGACTGGAAATCTTGAAAAAAGCACGAGAAAAGCGAAATAAAGACAAAAAAGAGTAATTTTCCCAGAGGGGAAGCCGTTTAGAAGCCAAAAATAGGCTTTTATGAAAAATCATATAACTACCACTCTCGTTTTGCTGGCTCATTATCCTAAAAGAGCCAAAAATGTAGAAAAAATCATAGAAAAGTTCTTAGAGGGCGATACTGCTCCCAATGAGATCATTGTTTTCGTGGATGACTCTGAAGTTGAATTAAACTTACCCTCATTCATTCATGTTATTTCTTCGGGTAAAAGTATTAGTGTAATGGCTCGCTTGTTTGCTTCCACTTTTGCTAACTCAACTCATGTCATGCTTTTGGATACTGATTTGGTTCCAAAAAAGGATACGCTTAGAAAACTAACAGAATTTGCTAGTTTATATCCCAAAGCTGTTTTAGGACACGAGGGGGTTACTTTAGATAAAGAATCCACCACTCCTTATACCAATGTTAAGACTCACACTGTCAAAGAAGTAGAAGAATGCGATGTTTTGATTCGTTCATGGTATGTGCCAATTCAGGTCTTTGCTGATGGTCTTAAAATGTTTTGGAAGGACAGCTTGCCTGATAAATATGCAGACGACTTAATTATTTGTTTGGCCAATAGATTTTTGAGAAAGGAGAAAAATTATATCGTGCCTGTTGAGTTTGAAGAATTGAATGATATGGGAATCGGACAGTGTAAAAACCAAGAACATTATGTAATTAGAAATCAAGTATGCAGACACCTGATAAAAAAATACCTTTAATCTCATCCACTTTTTTTAAAGAAGATGAGACCAAGAAGTATATGAGTGATATCTTGAAAAACTCTAAAAAGCTGAGTATGGGTGAGTATTGTGCTTCTTTTGAGGAAAACTTTTCTAAAAAGCATGAACGCAAACACTCTTTGCTGGTTAACTCAGGCTCTAGTGCTAACCTGGCTCTAATTCAGGCTTTAATTAACTTAGGTTGGCTTAAAAAGGGAGATAGGGTTGGTTTTTCAGCTCTTACTTGGTCTACTAATGTCATGCCCCTAATTCAACTTGGTTTAACTCCCGTACCTATTGATGTGGAAATTGAAACCCTAAATGTTTCACTGGACAAGCTAAAAGAGGTTAAGAATTTAAGAGCGATGTTTATTACTAACTTACTTGGTCTTTGTCATGATTTAGATAAGATTGCCGAGTATGCTAGTAAGCAAAACATGATTTTACTTGAGGATAACTGCGAATCTTTAGGCAGTATCTATAAAAATAGACTCTTGGGCAACTTTTCTCTTGCTTCTACTTTCAGCTTTTATGTTGGTCATCAAATGAGTACGATTGAGGGCGGTATGGTTTGTACCGATAACGATGAATTAGCTGAGATGTTAAAGATGGTTAGGGCTCATGGTTGGAAGCGAGATAACACTGATTATGGAGATGACTTTTATGGCAGATATACTTTTTATGATTTGGGTTGTAACCTAAGACCGACTGAGATTACGGGGATGATTGGACTACTTCAATTAGAGTTTTTAGTTGATATTGTTAGGGCTAGAGAAAACAACTTTAAGTTTGTAAAAGAAGTTTATAGTAGGGATGAGATTTATTCTTATAAAACTAGTCATATGGACAGGTTCTCAAGTTTTTGTTTTCCAGTAGTAGCTAAAACCGAAAAATTAAGAGATGAATTACTTTCTCAAGCTGATGAGGTTTTAGAGACTAGACCAATTGTAGGTGGTAATATGACCAAACAACCCTTTTTTAAGAAGTACGCTAAAGAGTATGATATGGAAAACGCCAGCCTAATTCACTCACAGGGGTTTTATGTTGGCAACAACCCAGATTTGACCTTTAAACAATTAAACACGATTAAGGAGGTACTATGTCTTTCATAGCTTTAGAAGCAGATGACTTTAATCCCAAAAACCATCGTTTTGATGTTTTAGACAAATTAAGAGACAGATATGATGATTTTAAAATCACTATGTTCACAGTCTGCTGGGATATTCGCTATAACTCCCAAAAAGGGGGCTTGCCGATTTCAAAATATCCTGCCTGGGTAAATGCAGTCCGCCATGCAGTTGAGGATGGTTGGATGGAGATTGCTGTTCACGGGCTGACTCATGTTCCCCATGAGTTTTTAGAACTAGAGCCAAGACTGGCTGCAGCCAAGGTTAAATTTGCAGAGGATTTTCTCAAAGATACCCAAATTCCTTATACCAAAATCTTTAAACCGCCCTATTGGGAATTGCCAGATGATTCTAAAGAAGCAATAGAGGAAATGGGTTTTAAAGTAGTTGAGGACGGTTATTACAACTGGAACATCAAAGACAAATTTCCAGTAGAGGAGGATGAGATCATCGCTCATGGTCATGTCCAAAACGAAATGGGCAATGGTTTAGAGGAGTCTTTGATTAGATTAATGGAGATACCAGATGATTATCAATGGAAGTTTATCAGTGAGGTTATATGAAAATCAGAGCTTTTATGAGTTCATCAGGCAGCAGTCATTGGCGGGTAACTTCACCTGCTAATTTTATTAATAGTCAGGAGGGTTGGGAGTATTTGTGTTTTCCAGCTAAAGCCTGGCAGGGAGATGTTTTAGATGGTGATATAGTTTTGCTTCAAATGGTTGTGAATCCTGAAATTATCCAACAGATTCATGCTCAGGGAGCAAAAGTAGTTTATGAGCTGGATGACCTGTTGACCAAACGCACCTATAGAGAAGAAGTAGATAATCCTGGAATGTTTATTAAAAACACAGAAAAGATGCTCAAACAGGCTGATTTGGTTACTACTACTACTAGACCCTTGGCTGATGAGCTTAGCAAATATACAGATCAAATAGAGATTATTCCTAATTTTATTGATCTTGATTGGTGGGGAGAGCCTTTGAGGATTAAAAGGCGGGGCAACTTGAGATTGGGCTGGGCTGGTTCAACCAGTCATCAGTCTGATTTAAGGTTTATTAAAGAGCCGATCGCTAAAATCCTAGAGGAATTTGAAGATGTTACTTTTATCTATTGCGGAGCAGGAGGAACTTCTAGTGCTTCTCGTTCTACTGAATTGTTGTTTGGAAAAGATGTTTTTAGCAACATCCCTCCTGAGAGGAAAGAGTATCACTTGGGGATTAATCATGAACTGTGGGGGGCAAAATCTAAGACCCTTCATTTTGATATAGCCCTAGCTCCTTTAATTGATGACGCTTTTAATAAGTCTAAAAGTAATATTAAATGGCAGGAATATGCTTTAAATGAGTGGGCTGGGATTTATACTGACCTAGAGCCCTATGATAATATTAAGGGAGGGTTAAAGGCTGTAACTCAAGATGATTGGTATAATCAAATTAAGTATTTAATTACTCACCCTGAAAAACGCCAAGAGATAGTTTCAGAAGCTAGAAGCGAAGTCTTGGCTAATTGGACAATGAATAACAATTACACATTATGGATGGATGCTTTTGAAAAATGCCTGAATCAGTAGCCACACCAGTTGAAAAAACCTCACCAGAGGAAAGCAAGTCTTTGGTTAAAACAGTTGAACCTGGGTTTGTCAAAGACAATCTACAGTTGGATCACTTATCTTATACTGCCACTGCAGGGCAACCGTTTGTTATTGATTATTTTAAGCTAGGGGATTATTACCAGATTAATCCTGAGATTACAGCTATGGCCAAACAGCTGCACACTCTTTTGGTAGATGATGACAATAACACTCTGGTAGATGAAACCAGACAAGAATTGGATTATATGACTGACCAGATGAATTTGTCTGATGAGGATGCGGGTGTGTTTAAACTAATGAAAGTTTTAAAAATGGCTCAGATTAAACAAAAACAGCTTGATCTAGAGCGAAAAAAACTTTCTGTACTTGCAGATAGTCAGAAAATGTTATAGATTAGAATCTAGACGGAATACCTACTATTTCGTCTATGCATCAACCCCACACAAATTACATCAAACACAC
>CAZRCN010000073.1:0-12013 GCA_964598575.1 uncultured Victivallales bacterium
TCCGGTATGGAGCAGCCCAAGTTGAGACAAGTCGCAGAGAGTCTGGCTGACATCGTGTCAGCGGGCACTCAAAACCGACAGTTGAAGGGCACTTGAAAACCGACAGTCATAAAATGGGGTTTTGCCATGTATTATGGTCTCCGAAAGGAGGAGATCATATACATGGCGAATCAGAAAGATATGACTGTAAGAAACTCAATACTAGGGCTTTACGACCGAGGTTGGTCAAAGAGTCGCATTGCACGTGAACTTGGCGTCTGTCGTGAGACGGTAATACGGTACGTTCGCTTGGCTGGTGCCAGAAGCGAAGAGCCCGTCGGGGAAAATTCAAAACCGACAATTCCGCCCACCGGGAATGATGAGTCAAAACCGACAGTTCTGCCCGCCGGGAATGACGGTTCAAAGTGCACCATTTCGCCCGCCGGGAAAAGTGGTCGTCGCAGCCAATGTGAACCGTACAGGGAGCAGGTAGAACTGCTTTTGGACAAGGGGCTTGATGCGCAGCGCATCTGGCAGGATCTTCGAGATGATTACGGTTTTGCGGGCTCCTACGACAGCGTAAAGCGATACATACGCAAGCAGAAGGCCACTGAATCGGGTCGTATCTACCGTATCGAGTCACTGCCTGGTGAAGAAGCACAGGTGGACTTTGGCACTGGAGCCTGGATCGACCCTGGGGGCGGGGCGAAGAAGCGCAAGAGCTGGATCTTCCGGATCATATTATCCTGTTCTCGCAAGGGATATAGCGAGGCTGTTTTCAGCCAGAATGCGGAGACATTTATCCGGTGTCTGGAAAATGCATTCCGCCATTTCTGCGGCGTGCCGCAGACGATCAACCTTGATAATCTTCGTGCAGCGGTGAGCAAGGCTGACTGGTACGAGCCGGAGATCAACCCCAAGCTTGAGGCTTTTGCCCGGCACTATGGCACGCAGATCATGCCTTGCCGTCCTTATACCCCAGAGCATAAGGGCAAAGTTGAAAGCGGCGTCAAGTATGTGAAGAATAACGCCATAAAGGGGCGCACTTTCGGTACGCTTGGAGAGCAGAATGCTCACCTGATCGACTGGGAGAAGCGCGTTGCAGACTGTCGCATCCACGGGACCACACGCCGGCAGGTTGGCAAACATTTCCTTGAGATCGAGAAGGATGCACTACTGCCACTGCCGCAAAGCTTTTTTCCGTGCTATAGCGAAGGCCAGCGCAAGGTTCATCGTGACAGTTACATCGAGGTTGATGGCAGTTACTATGAGGTGCCCCAGGAGTACCGTTCACGTCAGGTGTGGGTACGTTGGGACGGGCGAACCGTCCGGGTTTTCAATCAGCATTTCGAACTGCTGCGCACCTTTGCAAAGGCGAGTAAAGGACAGTTCTCAAGCTCTCTTGGCACGCGTGGACGGCGCGCGGCCAGTGTCGAACAGGATGCGGCATGGTGGATCCGTAAAGTCAGCCGTTTCGGTTCATCTTGCGGCCTATGGGCCATAGAAGTGGTTGCAAAGCGCGGTGCACCTGGCATACGGGTTCTGCAGGGGCTAAACGCACTGGGCAGAAAGCACAGCAACCGAGCCATTGACCAAGTCTGTGAACAAGCCATTGGCATGAGCCTCTTCAGGCTTAAGGATCTCAAGCGACTGCTTGAGAAAAGTGCTCATAACAAACAGGAAAACTTCGAGTTCATGGACAAGCACCCCTTGATCCGTGACATGTCAGAATACACACAAATGCTGGAGCTTCTGGCTCCGGAACAACCCACGGAAAGGTACTAATACAATGAATGACCCAATCAGAAAAATGGCCAGAAACCTGCGTCTTGGAGGGCTGCTTGAAACGCTTGATTTGCGCCTACAGGAAGCCAGAGGAAACAACCTCTCGCATGATGAGTTCCTTGAAATCATCTTGCAGGATGAACTCAACATCCGCGAGCAACGTCTGATAAAGCGGCGTATAAAGAGCGCAGCGTTCCGGGATCTGAAGACGCTTGAGAGCTTCGACTTCAGCTTTAATCCATCACTGAAACGAAAAGCCATATATGATCTGGCCAGTTGCCAGTTCATACGAGAACAACGCGATGTGCTGCTCGTAGGCCCCCCCGGGGTAGGTAAAAGCCATATTGCTCAAGCCATTGGCCATCAGGCCATCAAGGCAAATTTCCTAGTGCTCTACCGTTCTGTCTTTGATGCCGTACGCGAACTCATGGCAGAGGGTATGGTCGAGGACCAGGACAGGACCATGCGAAAATACCTCAAGCCCGACCTGCTGATCATCGATGACATGGGCATGAAGCACCTGCCTCCAAGAGCCGGCGAACACCTCTTCGAGGTGATCATGCGTCGATACGAAAACCGATCCACGATGATGACCAGTAACAGGCCTATCGAGGAATGGGGAAAGCTTATAGGTGATGTACCCTCGGCAACCGCGATACTCGACCGCTTCCTCCATCATGCCGAAATCATCAACATCAAGGGCAAAAGCTACCGGCTAAAGGACCGAGTTGCCCAAAATCAGAAGTAGACAATCTCAAACAGGAGTGGTAACTAGAAATTAAACCAAAACTGTCGGTTTTGAACCGCCCACAGGGTGTCGGTTTTGAACTGCCCGGTGACACTACTCGATATCGCCATCGTAAAATGGGAAGTTATTTATGAGCGAGTCCTAAGCGATCACGTAGCAGTCATGCATAGACCAAGGAGATATTGATGCATTATCATATATTCATAGATGAGAGTGGAGAGTTTGATGAGGCCATTGTAGAGCCTGATGGAAAGAAGAGAACTCGTTCGTCAGTTGTTGGAGGTGTATGTGGTTGCCTCTCCGAGCAGGACTGGGAAACTGAGTTCAAAGCTCTGACAAAGAAATACCGCGATGAGTCGGGAATTCCTTTTGTCTACCCCAGGCATTTCCATTGCGCCGAGCTTTTTTCAAATAAAATACCGATCCGCGAAACTGTCTCTAAAGTAGATTGCGGAAAGTTTGCAACTGAAATTCAGTCTCTCGTTGCTGACAATTCTCTTTTCTTGTTTGCCTCTCAAAACCTTTCCGGTTCCTTCGAGTATTCACCACAAGCGACCTACGTCCTCAATCTGATCACATCCCTGCGTGCCGTCATGGATACGCTGGCCTTAAAAGACGACACCGTTGAATCCTGCCATATAACGATAGCGCAGAGAACGATCGAAGAGACAAGTCAGTCACACTACGATGATTACACAGGTATGTTGATCAAGTATGCCAAAACGCAGCTTTGTGCTGGTGATTCGGCTGGCGCACAGCTGGTACGCAAACTAGATGGGGTTGGAACATTACATGTTCGCTCTGCCGTGACCATCAGTTGGGACGGGACACGTGCGAATGGCGGGTTGACAGCAGCTGACTTCGCATGCGGCGCGATCCGTTATGGCACAAAGGCAAAAATCAAGCCAGAGAGATACACCCCTACGAGCACCATTGGGGGAGAGTTCGCGAACTTCTACGAGCAACAGGTCAAACAACTTATTGAGGGAAAGCAATACGCGGCTGCGTCCGAGTTTCTCCGACGCTACGTCCCTCGCACTGATGGTAAGCCAGACATGAAACCAGTACTGAACGCGCTGCAGAAGGAAACTGATCATGACGTCTTACACCGCGAACTCAACGCACTTCTTACCGAAGCGGAGTACTTGGTCGAGAAGAGAACGGTCATAGCGGGATCGCTGAAGGACGCAACACTGCTCCTCGAGAAGCTTGTTACGATTTCCAAGGCACACCTCGAAAAAGAGACATCACCGGATGTTTGTCGACAGTGGTCAGACCTTCAGGCGCACGCCCTAGCTCTCCTCTTATCCTGCTACAATCACACTGGCGCGATTGATCCTCAAAAACGTGTCGAGTCTGAGCTCAATGCACTCCTTAGTGCACATCGCCCAAAGATGTCGCTTAGCTATCTGCAACGAGCAGAACTGCTACTTGAGGTAAAGATACGGAATCTAAACCTGCTCTTTAACGACTATCGTTTCGCTGGTGTGCTGGAAGCGATTGAAACGGATCTCGCGCAACGTGAAAAGAATCTTCCCGAGGGCGAAACCGACGAACTCCTTGGCAAAATGCAGGGGTCAGTAGGACAGGCCTGCGCCTTTCAGGCTAGGCTCGATCCATCGTGGGCTGAGATGGCCGAAGACTACTTCACAAGAAGTCTTGAACACTTTCAATCTGGAACCCTATTCAGCTCTATGTCCATCAACTATCTCGCGACACTTCTCTGGCAGAACGGCGACAATGAGGGAGCGTTGCAGGCAATGAACAGACACCCGGGATACCCTGATATGCCAACCAAAAAAGCCTTGGTGAGCACTTTACCCGATTTGCTTTGTCTAGATAATATGTCAGCTTTCGACGCGGTAAACTACCTACGTATCGCATCTAGTTCCGCAGAAGACGGAAGTCTTCCATCAGGACAGGGACTAACACAGATCAGGGACAATTGGATTAAGCGGGCCACACACGATCATCCCCATGAACAGTTCGCGAAATGGCTGGGTTACCTCTTCTTTCTCTCTGGTATGCACAAAGATGCAGCAAACATGTACGAGCGAGGAGAAGCGATATGCGAAGGACAAGATTTTACACTCAAAACCATTGGTCTCTCGATACTTGTACTAAATGCGATAAATAGTCTGGCCGGTGAAGACAGTGCTGTCTCTGCGAAGAAGCTGAAAGATGTAGAGCGGTCTGCGCGCGAACTGGAGGAGAAATCCGTCAGCTTTGCTACCTACCTTCTTCACTGTGGAGGAGCGCAGGGGTTGACTGAACTGTGCCAGTCCCAAGACAAAAAGCAAGTAGCAGAACTAGCCAGATTGTTGCCATTTAGTTACGCATAAAACAATTTCCACCGGAACAGTCACAGCACAATTAGCGTGCAATAACATTTGCACTTCGGATAATATTGAACTTCTGAATCTGTATAACAATAATTTCTAATTCTCATTTACCATTCCTGATTACGGGATGGCATTTCTACTTTTTGGTTCTTTTACAATACGAAGAATAAAGCATGTTTAAACTATGAGTTGCATTATTGCATTATGTTTCAAATTAGAAACACACGTGACAATTATAACGATATGGCACGGGCAACCATAGACAAAGCAAGCAAAACCATGACTATCATCAAGAATTATCGGAAATATCTTTCTCCCGTTGCTTAGGATAAAGTAGAACCCACAGAGAACATTGCTTCAAGCTATCTAGCGTCAGGCGGCATAACATAAATAAAAAACAATGAAACACAGAAGGAGTTGACTATGTTTGATCCCAAACAATTCACCACACCAACCGCAAAACCTCTTCCCGTCGTTCTGCTTCTGGATGTCAGTTCCAGCATGTCCGGAGATAAAATCGAGAACCTTAACAAGGCTGTCGAGGATATGCTGGATACCTTTGCGCAGGAAGAGAAGATGGAGACTGAGATTCTAGTTTCCGTCATCACTTTCGGCAATCAGGTTGAATTGCAGGTGCCCTATACCAAGGCATCTCAAGTGCAGTGGCAAGGTCTGCAGGCAAACGGCATGACCCCGATGGGAACCGCCCTAAAAATGGCCAAGGCTATGATCGAGGACAAGGAGACCACTCCGTCCCGTGCCTACCGTCCGACTGTTGTCCTTGTTTCTGACGGACAGCCTAATGACAGCTGGGAAAGACCGCTGGAGGACTTTATCTCCGAAGGACGATCTTCCAAATGTGACCGCATGGCTATGGCTATCGGACGTGATGCGGATGAGACGGTTCTGAAGCGTTTTATCGAGGGCACGCCCCATGATCTTTTCTATGCGGAAAACGCCGGGCAGCTCCATGAGTTTTTCCAGCGTGTGACCATGTCGGTGACCATGCGTACCCAGTCCAAGAACCCGAACGTGGTTCCGGCTCCATCGGAGATCAAACTGGACGGTGGCAGTGTCAAGTCGGTTACAGCCGGAAATGCGGCCGCTTCATCCGACGATGAAGGGTACTGGTAAACAAAAATTTGGAGGTAAATCATGCCACAGGCAATTGGCGATCCTGATGAACTTGACCGTTTCGCGCAGTCTCTGACGCAGTTCATCGACACGTTGAATGAAGCGGTTAACGGTCTGAATCATAGCTTTGGTGCCCTCGGGGATACCTGGCAGGACGAAAAACGAGCGAGTTTTGAAGAGGACTATAACGCGCTGGTGCAGCAGCTTTCTCATTTTGAGGCGAACGCATCGGAACAGGTCCCTTATCTTCACGCGCTGGCTTCACGTTTAAGAGATTATTTACAGAGTTAAGGTGGGGAATGGCGTACGTATTAGTTGGACAAGTTGAGAACCTCGAGGAGGCAATAGCCGGTCTTCAGTCGGCCTATGACTCCATGGAGAGTGCCTGTCAGGCCCAGATTGCTGCGGCTGAAGCCAAACTGGCTGAAGCACAGCAGGAGGCCGACAACAGCGCTCAACTGCTGGACGCTGCGATGGAAGCCGAGATGGAGGCCGGGCAGCAGCTGGAACAGGCTACTGAGCAGCTTGCTTCGGCCAATGAGCAGTTGAGTTCCGCTTGTTCATCTCTTTCCGCCTGCGAAGCGAGTGGCAGTTATGACGAGGACGGCAACTATGAACCGCCCAACTGTTCGTCTGAAGAAGCTGATGTAGCCGCCGCAGAATCAGCGGTCGCCGAAGCGGAATCCGCTGTTGCGGCAGCTGAGGAAGCGTTGGAAGCAGCGAAAGACCAACGCATGCAGATGGAGCAGCGAAATGAAATGGCCCGTCAGTGTCTTGATATGGCGAGTCAGCTGGCGGAAACCGTTCAGACGGAGTGTGCGACCCGGCTTGCCAGTGCGGCGACTCACCTTGAAACAGGAAAAGCCCGGCTGGAAAGCGCAAAGGCGGCTCTGAACGCCTACCTTGATACGCACCCGCCTGCAGCGGAGTTTTATTCATGGCTGAAATGGTCTCCGGACCCCGGCAAACCGATTACTCCGAAAGAGCTGCACTCGCGGCTGAATCTCTCTGTTGAACAGCAACGCTACTATTTTGAATACCTCGCCGATCGTGACCCTGCTTTCAGGGCCAAGATTGCCGACTACAGAAGCCAGCTTGAGGCCGCCAACGGTCCTGCTGAAAGGCACGCTGTGCAGCTCAAGATACGTCGAAACCTGAGCGGCTACTGTGGCGAGAAAATTGTGGAACAGGCGCTGAGTCCGCTGGGCCATAAAGCGGACACACAGGCCCGGACTACCTTTGAAGATGGCAGATTTACCAAGACAGATCTGATTATCGAGGACCTAAAAGTGCCGGTGATTCTCGGTCGTGGTGAAGGCATGAGTGCGCCTGCCGGTGGATCAATCGCCATTGAAGTGAAGTGCGGCCGGGCGTCGTACCTCTATTCTCAGAAAGACCACATGGTTTTCCAGTCCGGCGGACATCAGGAAGCCAATGCTTCTATGACGGTATGTTCACGCGACATCAAGGATTTAACTCCAGAACAGGAAGAAGAGCTGCGTGAAGCCCTGCGGAATGCCGGTTCTCCATTAATAGGTATGCTCCCGACAAAAGACGAGATCGACAAAGCCTGCTGGGACATGGTGACCGATTCTAATGCAAATAACGGAGGAACTCATGAAAATTAAAATCGCTCTGATACCCAGTGAACACACCAGCAAGGCTCAGGATCTTTCCTCCAAGCTCCAGAACGCTATGGAGGCAGGCGAGATGGGTGCTGTTGATCAGCTTACGGAAGAACTGATTTCGCTAACGGATAGCGATTATTCCCTGTCCTTGACGGAAGAATACTGGCATCAGCTGATTGAAAAGGTCAGAAGCTCTGATGACGATTTCAAGTCCGACTACATCATGGCCAAACCGCAACTCGAGACGATTATTGCAGCAGGTGTGGCTGAAGCATTTGCGGATGTTTCAGGTGTTGTTGAGCTGGCATTGAAGGCTGATGGTGTCGTCCTCCAACTACCATTTGAAGAGGAGGATGCCGATGTTTGATGATTTATTTAATGCGACCTCACAGCAGATGGGCAGATTTTCTGACACAGTCAGAGACGAATTTGGGCAGTCTATTGTTTCAGATGTTTTCGAGCCTCTTTTCCAGGACATTTCCGGCCTTCAGCAAATGGGGGAATTATTTCAGACCAGAGCCGCCGAGATTAATCAGCTAACAGGAGAACTGCAATCGATAGGAAGTATGGGCCATGAGTAACAGCGGGAAACACAGGGAGTCCATGCCTAAGCGATTGTTTGATGCCGTTGGTGCATTGAATAAGGCAATTCTAAGGAAGGAAGATACCTACCGTCAGCTTCAAACAGAATTGAAGCAATCGGAGCAGGACTGCGACAGGACCGTGGGTAATCTCAGAGCTGTCAGCGACTCAGCAGAAAGAGGCGAACTGGCTGCGTTGCATGATAAAGAGATAAGTTTGCAGAGGGATCTGAAATCACTAAGCGATGAGATCCGCAGCATAGAGGATCATGTCAAACAGATTGAAAAAGCTATTTCTGATCTCGCGAATAATAAGGATAGGCTTGACCGTGAGATCAACGAGCGCCCCATCTTAATTTCAATAGTAAAATATGTATTTGGTGATGCTGAACGTGAGGAATCCGAAAGAATCCAAAGAGAAATTCAGCAGAATGAGCTTGGCAAAGATGATTTAATAAAAACCAGATCCAAACTCAGCTCTCGAAAGGCTGGTTTGGAGAATCGCCAGAATGACCTGAAAGTTGAGCTTTCCAGTATTCAGGCCAAAATTAAGCGATTGAACGATTCCAAACTCGCGGGAGCCAGAAAACGAAATGACGCGCTGAATGCTCTTAAGTCAAAAAAAGAGCAGATTCGTGAGAGACAACATCGGGTTCACGAGGAGTTTGAGAAGGAATGGGTTTCGGCCCTGAAAAATCTTGATGACCTGTGCAAAAGAGTCCGCCAGCGCCAGCCGCATCTGAATGAGTTAACAGTTGAAAATATCAACACGGGCACGCATTTTCCTGACGCTCTGGCATTCGGGCGCATGTACCTTACCTATCAGAACTGGAAAGGTTATATCCCACGGCTGATCCCTTTTCCTTTTAAGAAATCGCTTTGGCTGCCTGATCAGACTACTGGACACCGGTTGATTCACCAGCTGATGCTCCGGCTGATGCACTGCATGCCGGCCGGCAATGTTGAAATTACCGCTGCAGATCCGCTGAGACTGGGCACGTCTCTGGACCCGTTTCTTTCTCTGCTGAAAGTAAGACGACTCTTTCCCGAGCAGCGATTGCTGACCCGGTCGGACGAACTGGAAAATGCGCTGGCCCGGTTGACGGATTATGTCGAGGATCTGCTTCAGAATAAATTCAAGGGAGAGATTAAGAGCTGGTCCGCCTACAACTCGGCAAACAGCAGCAATCCCATACCCTATAAACTGCTGCTCATTTTCGGGGTGCCGGAACAGTTGACGGACAAAAGCCTCTGGTACCTTGGCCGCCTTCTGGAACACGGACCTGTCTGCGGCGTGCTTCCGGTGTTGACCATTGATGAGGATCGGCTGGAGGATCGTAAGTTTACAGGGCTGCGCACCGCGATAGACAAATATTCCAAAAGAATGGATTCCATTGTTCCGGCAGAGATACTGACCAAGCATGTCTCTGAAATCAGTGTTGTGGAGGAACAGGAGTTCTGGCCCGGACGTTCTGAACTGGCGAATTTTCTGGCATCCATATCGGACCGATATGAACAGAGCTCAAAATTCAGCAAGAGCCTGACGGATCTCTGGTGCAATTCGGTCTACTGGGAACACGACGCTGTTCAGGGCGTACAGGTGCCGATCGGCTGGACTGCGGATGGAGAGATTGTTCCTTTCTCAATTGGCGGGGTGAATACCGAGCACCATGTTCTTTTGGCCGGACGTTCAGGCTCCGGTAAATCAAACCTGCTCCATGTTCTGATTCACAGCCTCTGCCATACATATTCCGCCTCGGAGTTGAATATCTACCTGCTGGATTACAAACAGGGTACGGAATTCAGTGTTTATGCTTCCCCTCCGCTTCCTCAGGCAAAACTGGTGGCTACAGAGAGTGATCCCGAATACGGGGCAACCGTTCTGGCGCATTTGACAGAGGAGCTTGAAAAGCGGGCTCGGGAATTCAAAAACCGGTCTGTCCGCGATTTTTATGAATACAGGGAATCCACAGGGAATGAACTCCCGCGTATCCTGCTGATTATCGATGAGTTTCAGATCCTGTTTTCTGAGGGACGCCAAGTGGCCGAACCCGCAGAGAAAATGTTGAACCAGCTGCTGAGACAAGGACGGGCCTATGGCATACATGTGTTGCTGGCCACCCAGACACTCAAAGGAATCCAGTCTCTTTCCATGGGGCAGCTGATAAGCCAGATCGGCTGCCGGATTGCTCTTGCCTGCAGCGAGGAAGATTCTGCGATGATTCTTGGCAACAGCAACTGGGAGGCTTCCAAATTGAGCAGCCCGCCGGAGGGAATCATCAACAATTCCAACGGAGCAAAATCGGCAAATCAAAGGTTTTTGATTCCGTTTGCCGATCGAGGGCTGTGCAAGGATCACATTGCCAAAATTTCTCAGATCGCAGACCAGCGTGGTTTCTGTGGATCAACAAAAGTATTTAACGGCTCGCGACTGCCTGAAATGCCTGCCGCTGACTGGTTCAGCTCAAGAAACCACGAGGCGGTAGAGCTGCACCTTGGTGAAAGGTTGAGTTTTGAGGCGGAACCGCTCTCGCTGACACTGGTTAACCGACCGTCATCGAATTTACTGATATCCGGCTATAACGACGCAATCCATGACGGGCTGCTCGCCTCCATCCTTCAAAGCTTGGATGCTCAGAATGGCATTGAAGAGATCATCTACTTTAACGGGCGATCCATTGTACCGGTGGGTGCATCAAAATATCTCGATGGTTCCGGGAAACGACTTGTTTCAAAACACGAAAGTGTTCCCGCACTGAATCTGCCCGATATTTCCGGGGAATTACAACAATCAAAAAGAATCGTGATTATTGACGGGCTTGACTCGACCAAGGATTTTCACTCTGGACCGGCGAGTTTTAGACCAGTGAAGAAGGATGAGCCACCTTCACCACAAGAGAGTCTGAAGAAAATTCTGGAAGACGGTCCGCTGCAAGGGACGTTTGTGATTGCCTTTGCGGATAACTGGAAGCGCTGTAATTCATCGTGCAAGGACCTTCTTGGGTTCTTTGAAATGCGAGTCGGCTTCTACATGAATGAAGATGATGCTGGCTCATTCGTCAGTGGAGCAATAGGAAAATTTAAAGGAATTGAAACAGACAATCGCGCTGTCTTTGCCGATCGCCTGAAAAATCAGGTTAGTTGGTTCCGTCCATACATAAATGGGGAAAGTTTATGAAGAAATATTTAATGACATGGTACGGAATGACTGATTTCAGGGCCTCACTCGGACTGGAACAGACAACCGGCCCCGTTCTGGGAGCTTTGCTGGCGGAAGATTACACCGATGTGATCATCCTTGGTTTTACGCACCCGGATAAATCCGAAAACAGAGCTGATGAATTTCAGCAAAAAACAGTAGAGATCGAAGGTTTTGATCCTGCAACCGCGAGACAGTTTCTTGATTTGTTTTCAAATACAGCGGAGGCGCACAATCATTTTAATCAGTGGCTTGAAAAGCAACTTCGGGATGCCGGTAAAAAGGTTGATGTGAGTTTTCACCCTGTGGGCCTGAAGCACCTCAATGACACCGAAGGTATATACGAGGCTGCGACTCAGTCCCTGAATACGGTTGCGGCATTGGAAGGTGAAAAACTGGTTACGCTCTACCTGAGTCCTGGAACTCCTGTGATGGCTTTCGTTTGGGCTTTTGCAGCTTTGAGGCATCCAACCCTGAAGAAACGCCTTATCGCATCTTCTCAGCCCGGAAGACCTCCGGAAAGAATCGTCCTGCCGAGCGAGTGGCTTGAATGGCACGGAAGACAGGTTCGAGCAAGCAATGCGGAATCCGACCATTATGATGCCATTTTTCACCTG
>CAZRCN010000074.1:0-11973 GCA_964598575.1 uncultured Victivallales bacterium
GCAAACCTAGAGTAGTTTGCATTGCAATAACTGGCTAGCCCCAACCCCGGGGTGCCCCGGATGATGCGGGCGTGAAACTTTTGGCTATCTTCGGGGCTGTCCAGAGACAGGAGATTAGGGCGAACGATTAGGGCAAAAGATAAAGGTTCAAAGCGTTCACCTCCTAATCTTTCTTCTTAATCTTTCGCCCTAATCTCTTATGGCAAATGGTCAGGAAAACAATGAAGTTACAGATTAGAAGCGAAAGCATCCCCCGTGCGGGGTGTGCGCATCAGGCAAATCGATGTGCTTTCTCGGGCTCTGCCTGATGGATACGCCGCATCTCCTCTTGCACAATGCCAAGTATACACAGCAGACAGACAAGATAAAGGAGGCTAGGAATGACATCGAAATTGGCAGAGAAGACTTGTGAGGCATGCCAAGGCGGCGAAGCACCCTTGCGAGGCGGCGAGCTGCAAAAGCTATTGGAGCAACTGGAGGGTGGCTGGGAGCTCGTCGACGAGCATCACCTGCTCAAGTCTTACGACTTCAAGGACTTTCGCGAAGCGCTTGCTTTCACGAATCGGGTGGGCGAAGTCGCCGAAGAGCAGCAGCACCACCCAGACATCTACCTGACGTATGGCAAGGTCGAACTGAAGATCTGGACGCATAAGATCGATGGCCTGACCGAGAGCGACTTTGTGTTTGCGGCCAAGGCAGATACGGCGTGCTAGCGGTAGAAGGATACGGGCAACAAAGCAAGGAGTACGGGATGAGCGACAGCGAAAAGACGGCCTACCAGAAAAAGATGGAAGCCAAGCTGGAGAAGCTGCAAGCCGAGATCCAACGGCTGCAAGCGGAAATCAAGGACGGCAAAGCCGATACGCAAATAGATATGGCGATGCAACTACAGGAGCTCCGCCAGCACTCCGATGTTATCCGCAACAAGCTGCACGAATTGCGGCACGCATCGGGGGATGCCTGGCATGAAGTCAGGGATGGTATTGCCAGTGCCTGGCATGACCTCGAAGCTGGCTGCAAAAAGGCCCGTGAGGCATTTAAACGACGGTAGGTCCCATATGGAGAATGCCCAGATTGCAGACTTGTTTGATGAGATGGCTGAGCTTCTGGCGTTGCGTAAGGGCAATGCGTTTCGTATTCGCTCTTACCAGAGTGCGGCTCAATCGATCCGTAATCTCTCGGAGCGGCTTGAGGATCTGGCCGACCAAAAGCTGGACTTGACCACCATTCCCGATATCGGTGAGGGCTCGGCCGAAAAAATCCAGGAGATTCTCGATCGTGGCACCTGCAAACGATTGGAGGACCTGCGGGCAGGAATGCCAGCCGGACTGGTAGAGATGTTGCGCATTCCCGGGTTGGGCCCGCGTAAAGCAATGCAGTTACACGAGGAACTTGACATTGACTCGATCGAGAATCTCAAACAGGCATGCAAAGAACATACGGTGCGCACGCTTGATGGTTTCGGCGAAAAGACCGAAAAAAAGATCCTGAAGGGCATTGGAACGGTCAAGAAGACCGAGGGGCGGATGCTTTATAGCGAAGCGGAAGCGCACCTTGGATCGCTCGGCACATATTTGGACGGCATCACAAATATATCCGAGTGGGAGGCTGCGGGCAGCTTTCGGCGCGGCAAGGAGACGATTGGCGACCTGGACATTCTGGTGCAGGCGGCAGATCGCAATAAAGCAGCTGCATCTATCCTGCGGTACGACGAGATTGCCGATGTAATCAACCGCGGCAAAGAACGCGTCAGCGTCCGGCTCCAAGGGGGACTACAAGTCGATTTCCGGTTTTTTGAACCTGCCGTGTTCGGAGCCGCGTTATTGTATTTCACGGGGTCGAAATCGCACAACATCAAGATTCGACGCATTGCCCAGGATCATGACTGGAAATTGAACGAATACGGGCTGTTTTCAGGCGATCATCTGCTCGCGGGCAAAACCGAAAAGGCGGTCTACAAGCGCTTGCGGATGCGCTGGATTCCGCCCGAGCTGCGCGAGGGACATGACGAAGTCGAGGCCGCCCAAAAACAGCGCGGCTTACCAAGGCTGATCAAGGCCGAGGACATCCGTGGCGATTTCCAGTGCCATACGACGGCTAGCGACGGCAAACATTCTATCCGGACCATGGCCAAGGCCGCCCAGGATGCGGGGTTGGATTACCTGGCGATCACGGATCATAGCAAGCGCGTCACCATGGCCAAGGGCTTGGATGACGAAGCCGCACGTAAGCATGCAGATGCGATCCGTACTGTCGACCAGGACATGAACCGGTTCTGGTTGCTGGCAGGTATCGAGGTGGATATTCTCAAGAGTGGGAAGCTGGACCTGAAGGAGAAAACCCTGGAAGCAATGGATTGGGTTGTCGCCAGCATACATTATGATCGCAATCTCAGCCGCAAGGCCATGACGGATCGGATTGTTGCTGCCGTCAGCAGCGGGGTTGTTCATTGCCTGGGGCATCCACTAGGACGCATCATCGGGAAACGCGACCCCATCGCCGTGGATATGGACCGCATCATCGCGGCATGCATCGAGCACGGCGTGCGACTGGAGATCAATTGCCAGCCCAACCGGCTCGACCTACCCGACACGTACTGTCGACAGGCACACGAGGCAGGTGGACAATTCACCCTAGCTACCGATGCACATTCTACCGATGGATTCGGCTTCATCCCCTTTGGCGTTAACGTCGCACGGCGCGGCTGGCTGCGCAAATCGGATGTTCTCAACACAAAAACGCTACCCCAATTACGGAAGACCTTAGGGAAATAAGCTGGAGAGTCATGTCCGACAAAAAGACCCATACGCTAACCAAGACGGAGGCGAGACGGCAGGCAAAGAAGCTGCGAGCCGAGCTGCATCACCACGATCACCTGTATTACGTGGAAAATGCCCCCGAGATCTCGGATGCCGCTTATGACAGACGCAAGCAGGCATTGCTTGAGATCGAGGACCGCTTCCCGGGTCTACGCACCCCCGATAGCCCCACGCAGCGCGTCGGTGGACCACCACGGGAAGAGCTGGGAACCGTCCCGCATGAAACCCCCATGCTGAGCTTGCAGGCCGTCTATACCAAAGCGGACTTCCAGCATTTTTTCGAGCGTACACGCCAAGCAACCGGCAAGCAGCATCTTTCATTGGTTGCAGAACCCAAATATGACGGCCTCAGCATTGAGGTCATCTATGACAACGGCACCCTCGTAACTGCTGCCACCCGTGGCGACGGACACACCGGCGAGGATGTAACCGAAAACATCAAAACCATACATGAGATCCCTCTCCGGCTGCAGCGCTCCGGCAAGCAAACCATTCCCAGACACCTCGTTGTGCGCGGGGAAGTCTATATGGCGCGCAAAGCCTTTGATGCTTTTAACCGTAAACAAAAAAAACAACATAAGAAGAGCTTTGCGAATCCGCGCAATGCGGCTGCCGGCAGTTTGCGACAATTGGATCCCCAGATTACGGCTGCCCGTCCCCTGCAAGTCTTTTTCTGGGAAATTGCCGCCTCTTCGAGTTCCCGTCCCGCTTCCCACTGGCAATGTCTGGAACGGATGCGTGCGCTTGGACTGAAGACCAACCCGCTGGTAGAGCGCTGCACCTCCGGTAAGGCGGCAGTGAAGTGGCATAAGAAGATGGCGGATCGTCGCGACAAGCTTGATTATGAAATCGATGGCTGTGTCTTCAAGGTGAACGACCTCTCGGATCACGAGACGCTGGGCACACGCGCAGCGAATCCACGCTGGGCCATTGCCTGGAAGTTTGCCCCGCGCCGGGACACGACAACCATCCGTGACATCACGGTGAGCGTAGGGCGCACCGGTGCCCTCACTCCGGTTGCCGAGCTGGATCCGGTGCAACTCGGCGGGGTCGAAATCACCCATGCCACGCTTCATAACCAAGACGAGATCGACCGGCTACACGTTGCCAAGGGCGACACGGTCTTGCTGGAACGTGCGGGGGATGTCATCCCGCATATTGTAGATGTAACAAAGCGTGCAGGCCGTAAGCACCACCCCTACACCCTGCCCAAAACCTGTCCGGCCTGCGGGCACGATGTCTCACGCCCCCAAGGCGAAGCGATCACACGGTGCACCAACATTTCGTGCCCCGCCCGCATCAAGCAGAGCATACAGCACCTTGGCTCCAAGGCCGCTCTCGATATCGACGGACTGGGCGAGAAAGTAACCGACCAACTGGTCGAACAAAAGTTGATCAAACGGCTTGATGATCTCTTTGGGCTAGAGGCCGACGATGTACAGACTCTGGACCTGGTTGGACAGAAGCGTGCCCGGCAGCTTGTTCAGGCCATCCATACCGCGCGTGAAACCGTGACGCTACCACGACTGATCTACGGGCTCGGCATCCCTCACGTGGGCCGCACCGTCGCCTCCGCTCTAGCCGCCGAATTCGGGTCTGTCGGCGACATTGCCAAAGCCAGCAAGACCCGGCTCCAGAAAATGGAAGGTATGGGGGAGACGATGGCATCCGCTATACGCGATTGGTTCGATAACCCTGCCAACAAACGTTTATTACGGCGGCTCAAGCGTCTGGGTATGGATCCGACCTTTCAGCGCGGCCATGGTCCCCTGCAGGGCAAAACCGTGGTGATTACCGGAACGCTGGATGCCATGACCCGCGAAGAGGCCAAGGATGCCGTCTTGGCGGCAGGTGGTCAACCTGCGGGCAACGTTTCCCAAAACACCGATCTGCTGGTTGTCGGGCAAAACCCGGGTGGAACCAAAACCGCCGATGCAGAACAACATGACGTCAAAACCATCCGCGAGCAAGCCTTCCGGAACATTCTGGGAGGCCACCAAACATCAGGTGCGTGAGAGTACGAGTGCAAACCAAGCAGAAAGGCGGCAACAATGCATAAGAAAAACATATTTGTGATCGGGCTCGACGAATGGAATGTTGCAGCCCTGAAGCAGGTACCGCACGCAAAATCGTATCGATTCCACCCCCTGCTCAGCTATCAGGACTGTTATGCACATGAAACCCTCGATTTTCATGCACTCCTGGACCAAGCACGTCATATCCTCGCACAGTTTACTGGAAGCATCGACGGCATACTCACGCACTGGGATTTCCCCTGTACGTCTCTCCTGGCGGTTTTGGCACGGGAGCAGCATCTGCCTGCGCCCAGCCTCGAAGCCATACTCAAATGCGAACATAAATACTGGGCCCGATGCATACAAAAGCAGGCCTTGCCGGAGATTACACCTTCCTTCGCCCCCGTGAATCCATTCGAACCACCCGATCTGGATACCTTCCCCCTCCCCTTCCCCTTCTGGCTCAAACCTATCAAAGGCTTCGGCTCCCAGTTGGGATTTTGCATTCACGACCAAGAGGGGTTTCAGCAAGCTCTTGGTGAAATGCGCGGGAAAATCCAACATTTCGGAGATGCTTTCAACCAGGCCATGTCTTTGGCCAATATCCCGGAGGACATTGCGCCGGTAGATGGTCTATGGGCCATTGCGGAGAGCCTGGTTGATGGCCGCGAAATTGCACCCGAAGGATTCGTACAAAATGGGAATGTAACGTGCCACGGACGCATCGATTGCGTGCGCTACCCGAATGGCAAGAGTTTTCATCGCTGGGAATATCCCGCCGATATCGCACCAAAACTCCAGACGCGGATCGACGAGACGACCGAAACCCTCATCCAGGCGCTTGGATATGATCAAGGTTGCTTCAATATCGAATTCTTCTGGGACGAGCCTGCCGGGAAGCTGTGGGTCGTGGAAGTAAACCCGCGCATTTCGCAATCGCATAGCTACCAGTTTCGCATGGTCAATGGCATATCGAACCATGAGGCCGCACTTGAGGTTGCGCTAGGGCGTGAGCCGGCATTCCCGCAAGACAAGGGACACTATGCCGTCGCAGCCAAGTGCGTCTTACGAAAGTTTGAACATGCGCGCGTACGCCGCATCCCGCAACCCGCCGACATCCAGGAACTGGAAGATGCCTATCCGGGCTGCAAAATCAAGATTCTGGTGGAGGAGGGACAAGACCTGGATATGTTGCGCAACCAGGATGCCTACAGTTTTGCACTGGCCTATATCTATGTGGCCGGAAAGGACCGGCAGGAGATGATGGACCGTTATGACAAGATTGCGAACCAGTTGCCCTTCTCCTTTGACCGGGAACGACCGATAGAAAGTCCGCAATAAGGCAAAGGCAACGAAAGGATGCTTCGACCATGAACATCAAAACATCCTACCCGCACAAGATCGAAGACCGGGAGCATGTTTGGATCCCGATGCGTGATGGCAAACGGCTAGCGGCACGCATCTGGATGCCCGTGGATGCCCAGCAGGATCCAGTCCCCGCAATTCTAGAATATATCCCCTATCGCAAGCGTGACAATATCCGCGCACGTGACACACGCAATCATCCGTATCTCGCCGGCCACGGCTATGCGGCCGTACGCGTGGATCTGCGTGGCAGTGGTGACAGTGAGGGCATCATCACCGATCAGTACCGGCCCCAGGAACAGGAGGACGGGCTCGATGCGATTGCCTGGTTGGCACAGCAACCCTGGTGCAATGGCAAGGTGGGGATGATGGGCATTTCCTGGGGCGGGTTCAATGCCCTCCAGATTGCCGCCCATAACCCGCCAGCGCTCGGTGCCATCATATCCGCCTGTTCTACAGATGACCTGTACGAGGACAATATGCACTACATGGGGGGGTGTCTGCTGAGCGACAACTTGTCCGAATCCTCCACCATGTTTGCCTTTAATAGTTGCCCGCCCGACCCCGCATACGTCGGTGATCGCTGGCGCGACATGTGGATCGAACGCCTGGAACATAATCGGCCCTGGCTAGGCATCTGGCTACAGCACCAGCGGCGCGATGCCTACTGGCGGCATGGCTCGGTGTGCGAAAACTACGGGGATATCCAATGTCCCGTTCTAGCAGTAGGTGGATGGGCCGATGGATACACCAATGCCGTCTTGCGCTTGCTGGAACACCTGGACGCTCCGCGCAAGGGATGGATTGGCCCCTGGAGCCATAAATATCCACACAAGGGGCAACCCGGCCCCGCCATCGGATTCTTGCAGGAAGTGGTTCGATGGTTCGACCACTGGTTGAAGGGGGAGGACAATGGCGTGATGCAAGATCCCATGCTACAAGTATGGATGCAGGACAGCTCCCCACCGGACACCCACTTATCCTATCGTCCGGGACGATGGGTTTCAGAACCGGAATGGCCTTCTCCCCGATTGGCAACGTGGCGCTTCGGCATCGCGCCGGATCGGTTGCTGCCCCCGGGAGAGCATGCACCCGACGTATCCCTACACGTCCAGTCGCCCACCAGCGTTGGCATGTATGCCGGGAAATGGTGCTCGTACCAAGCTGTACCCGATCTACCCCATGACCAGCGTCTGGAGGACGGCGGCGCACTGGTCTTTGAAAGTGCACCCCTGGATCGTCCATGGGAGATTCTCGGTCGCCCCGTCATGCATCTCGAACTGACAGCAAACGAACCAGTGGCCATGGTAGCGGTGCGGCTATCGGATGTACATCCGGACGGAAGCGCCGGACGCGTCACGTACGGCCTCTTGAACCTGACACATCACCCCGGGCACGATACCCCGGAGCCACTTGTTCCAGGCAAGCGCTATCAGGTCAGTGTGGCCATGAATGCCATTGCGCAGCACTTTCCGATTGGAAACCGCTTGCGCATATCTATCTCGACCAGCTACTGGCCGCTGGTCTGGCTACCGCCCCGCCCCGTCCGCCTGGATGTCTGTACTGCCCGGAGTTCCCTGGAACTGCCGGTACGTGACGCCCAACCGGAAGACGAGGAAGCCGTGCACCTGTTTGGCGAGCCCGAAGCGGCGGAGCCGCTGGCCCTGCGGCAACTGACCGAACCCCAGCACAACTGGCGCTTGATTCACGATCTGGCCAAAGACACGAATTTGCTCGAAGTTATCAACAATAGCGGTCGCCAACGGATTGTGGAAACCGGCACCGAAATGCAAAACGAAGTATTGGAATGGCACGCAACAGGCCACAATGATCCGGATACCATTTACGGGGAAACCAAATGCACACGCATTTTTCGCCGTGGCACCTGGCACGTGCAAACCGTGACCCGCACTACCCTCACATCCGATGCACGGCATTTCTATCTGCATGCCGAGCTGGATGCCTGGGAAGGCCAAGAACGCATATTCAGTCGCAATTGGTCCGAGTCCTTTCCACGCGATTTGGTGTAAGGCAACATAACAACAAAGGAGAAAACCATGAACAACACATTCATGACAGCCCATGACGTGCTGGAAAATGCACGCAGCTTTCGCCAGGAGCTGAACGACCTGTATGGTAAGCTGGCGCAAACGACCGAAAACAAAAAGCTATCGCAGTATTTTTCGCACATGCAGCATCATGAGGAGCAGCTCGAGAAGACGATGGCGGCGTACGAACAAGAAGGCATGGAGAGCAAGCTGGAGACCTGGCTGCAATACGGTCCGGATGAGAAAAAGCTGTCACTGCCTGCCATCAAGGGCCTGACGGACGACATGAGCATCCCGGAGGCCGAACGCATCGTCTTACCCTTCGAGGAAGCGGTTGCCGATTACTATACCGAAGCGGCACAGCGCGTACAGACCGGACCTGCCCAGGACCTCTTCAAGAAATTGGCCCAAAAACAACATCAGGAGGTCAAGCACCTGAAACAAGCCAGCGAAGCGTTCCAGCATAATGCATGAACGATACCAGCCCCAGGTATAAACACCCCATGACACAACAAGGCCAAGCATATATAGGGACATCCGGCTATCAGTATAAGCACTGGCGCGGACCCTTTTACCCGGAACATATACCGCAGGAGGAGTGGTTTGCCCACTATACAAGGCACTTTCGTACGGTTGAGATCAACAACACCTTCTACCATCTGCCAGAAGCATCCACCTTCAAGTCCTGGCGCAAAAACGCACCGCCGGGCTTTTGCTATACGCTGAAATTCAGCCGCTACGGATCCCATCTGAAATGCCTTCGTTCTCCTGAAGATACCATCGGCAGGTTTCTGGAGCGTGCGCACCACCTGGGACCGCATCTAGGGCCAATTCTGGTGCAACTGAAACCCAACTGGCATCTCAACCTGCAGCGCCTCCGTCACTTTTTGCAGGCGGCCCCCCGCAGCCATCGCTGGGCGTTCGAGTTCCGGGATCCAAGCTGGCTGTGCGAGGAGGTATTTGATGTCCTGCGGGAGCACAATGCCGCCCTATGCATTCACGATATGCTTGCCGATCACCCGTATGCGGTCACAACCAACTGGGTGTATCTGCGTTTTCACGGAGATCACTATGCCGGCAGCTACAGCCATCAGTTTTTATCGGCCCGGGCACGGCGCATCGTACAACACTTGGCCAACGGACAGGATGTCTACGCCTACTTCAACAACGATGCCCAGGGGCATGCCGCGCAAAATGCCCTGGCCTTGCAGCGCTACATCCAGGCTTGATCTTCTCTTGCTGCCCGTGAGGGTTTTCGAATCGGATTATGCGCTTTCCCCCGATGGTGCTACACCCGCAGCAACTGCTTGACTGTACAGCGTGGACACAACCCAAAACGAACGGGAAGGAAAGGGAGCAATATGAAGACATGGATTGTGGTTGCAGATAGTACGCGGGCGCGCATTTTTGAACATGACCGGCAACAACCCGCCCCCGAGCTGCAGCTCATAACGAATCTAGAGCATCCCGCTGCACAAGCACATGAGCGTGACCTGACAACCGATCGCCCCGGTCGGACCTTTGACCGGATGGGTCCCGGACGACATGCTATGAGTGAATCGGTATCCCCCAAAGATCATGAAGCCGGGAAATGGTGCAAGGAACTCTCCGATGAAATAGAAAAAGCCCGCCTCAATGGTTCTTTTGATCGGATGGTGATTATTGCTGCCCCTGCTTTTCTGGGGCAATTACGAAAAATGCTGCCTACACCTACATCCCGACTTGTCGCACATGAAATCGATAAGAATCTTGCACATATGGACGTGCAGGACATTCGAGACCACATACCGGCAGAGGTTTTTTGACTCTCGTATCCGGGCAAATATCATGATAAGTCAACAACTGCAGATTCTGGGGAATGTCGGGCTGGCCATGCTGCTGGGTGGCCTCATTGGACTGGAGCGGGAAGTTGCCGATAAGCCTGCCGGCCTGCGTACCCACATGCTGGTTGCGGCAACAGCCGCCCTGCTCGTAAGCCTGGGCGGAGGACTGGTTCAAACCTTCCATGCGGCAACCGGAAACGATCTCGGATCTGATCCGATCCGCATTGTTCAGGCGATCGTGATGGGCATCGGCTTTCTGGGGGCAGGCACCATCATTCAACGTCGGCAAACCGAGCAAATCGAAGGCCTGACAACCGGGGCATCCCTGATGCTCGTGACAGCCGTTGGCATCTGCGTAGCCTGCAATTTCCTGCTGTTGGCTGTGTCTGTTACCCTACTCACGCTTTTGGTTCTCATCCTCCTGGGATGCTTCGAAAAATGGTTTGTAAAGAAAAGGCACAACCGCCCCCCCTCTTCCTAAGATTCCCATGCCCCGCCTGCTTTATCGATCGTGGGTCAGGATTTTCGAAGGCATGAATCGGGGTTTTCCTGATTCGCTTGTCTGGCATAAGCAACTAGGCTACAGTTCCCGTTGTGTGAGACACACGTTCCTGCAACGGGATGCAGGGGCAGGCAGTTTGTTTTCCCCGGACACACAACAAGGAGATCAAGTATGAGCATTCGACTCATCCTCGCCGATGACCATGAAATGATGCGTGAAGGCTTAAAATCCCTCATTGAAAAAGAGCCCGACATGCAAGTGGTCGGAGAGACCAACAATGGTGCCAAGACTGTCGAGCTTGCTCGCAAAGCGCGTCCGCATATCGTGGTCATGGATGTCGCTATGCCGGATCTCAATGGCATTGAGGCCACCCGCAAAATTGTTGATGCCAACCCCCAAACCAAAGTAGTGGCTTTGTCCGGCCATGAAAACAAGGAGTTTGTTCGCGAAATGCTGACGGCAGGCGCATCGGCCTATGTACTGAAAAAGCGTGCGTATGAGGAGCTGGGCCGTGCCATCAAAGAAGTGATGAAGGGCAAGAAGTACCTGAGCCCTGATATAGCGAGGGGTGTCGTCGATGACTACATCGAGCTATCTTCCACCATTGAGGATAATCCCGCTTTCATTGTGCTGACAGACCGCGAACGCGAGATTCTGCAGCAGCTGGCCGAGGGGAAGACGACCAAGGAAATGGCGGATGCCCTGAGTGTCAGCGTCAAGACGGTCGAAACCCACCGCCGGAATATTATGGAAAAACTGGATTTGCACAGTGTGGCCGAACTGACGAAATATGCTATTCGCGAAGGGGTCACCTCCATCGAAGTCTGAGGAATTCCGCCCCGTAAAATGCGGGATTCCACCGAGTGCAACTGCACTGGAGCCATGTTACGGTATCCGCATGATGTTGCATGAAATAAGCTTATGTGGGCGGAAAGGCAAAAGGAAGGCATGGATATAGTACTGGTAGATGATCATACCGCTACACGCATGGAAATGGCATCCATCATTGATGAGCAAGAGGATTTACATGTTGTTGCCCAGGCCGCAGACGGTGCCGAGTGCATCCGACTGGCAAAGAAATTGCATCCCGGAATGGTGGTTATGGATGTCATTATGCCCGGAATGAACGGCATAACCGCCACGCAAACCCTCGGACGGGAGATGCCAGAAATCCTGATCTTGGCCCTCTCGAACCACACAGGCAAGAACCTGGTAGACGTGGTGCTGCGGGCAGGCGCCAAAGGGTTTATCCGCAAGGATCGTGCCTATGAAGAATTGGTGCAAGCCATTCGTGCCGTAGCCAGCAATAAACAATATATCGGCGCGCGGTGTGACGATTAACCCCAACGGGCACTAGCGGCAAGTAGGGCCGCGGGCGGCCGCCCGGATACAGCATCTTGA
>CAZRCN010000075.1:0-11848 GCA_964598575.1 uncultured Victivallales bacterium
CGTCCACCAATCTCGTCGCCGTTCTCGTAGACCGAAATAGAGGGAAAATAGAGGGGAAAATGGGGGAGAAGGCTTAGAGCAGTCTAACCTATTGGTAAACAGATATTTATAAAGAATATGTACTGTCAACAGTTGACAGCACCCGACATACAGGCAGGAGAAGGTAGATGAAGACCGTTGAGGACGTGCGGGTAGCTATGCGGCATCCCAAATGGATCCCTGTGGCAGCAAAAAAGGTATTGTTCCGTCTCGGGGTGTATTTGCGGGATGGACAGATTATCATCCAGGAAGGGTCAGCGCGCCATACGTTCGGGCAACCCACCGCGCAGCATCCGAATCCGGTGACGATTGCGGTACATGATCCGGCCTTTTATGCCGATGCGGTGCTCGGAGGCGTTATCGGCTTTGCGGAATCCTATATCGATGGTCGCTGGTCTACACCGGATCTGCCAGGCTTATTGCGGATCGTCATGCATAATGAGGATTTGTATGCATCCCTGGACCGCGGTGTCGGTACGCTGCTGCAACCGTTCCGGAATGTTTTGCATGCCTTCCGGCACAATTCCGAAAAAGGGAGCCGCCGCAATATCATGGCGCATTACGATCTTGGCAACGATTTTTTTGCAACCTTTCTGGATGAGACCATGGCATATTCTTCGGCATTCTTTGAGCAGGAAGACATGTCGCTGGCAGATGCATCGCGTGCCAAGTTTGATCGCTTATGCCGGCGGCTAGCGCTGCAGCCCACGGACCACCTGCTGGAGATTGGCACGGGCTGGGGGGGCTTTGCGCTGTATGCTGCGCGTACATACGGTTGCCGGGTTACAACCACGACGATTTCGCCCGCGCAGCGAGCCTGGGCACAAAAGCAGGTAGAGGCAGCCGGTTTACAGGATCGGATCAAGGTACTGGGACAGGATTATCGCAAACTGGAGGGCCAGTATGATAAGCTTGTCTCGATCGAGATGATCGAAGCGGTGGGGCATCACTACCTCAAGACGTTTTTCGGGTGCTGTAGTGCCCTTCTGAAACCGGAAGGGCTTATGGGGCTGCAAGCCATTACGGTGCCGAACCGTTGGTATGCCCAGCACAAACGCAGGGCAACCTTCATTAACCAGTATGTGTTTCCCGGGAGTTGTTTGCCCTCGGACATTGCCATGCTTCATGCCATGGCGCGCAGTGGGGATCTGGAACTGCTCTACAAGGAGGACATGAGTGCGCACTATGCAAAAACCTTGTCGGCTTGGCGTACACGTTTCTTTAACCAGATGGATACGATTCGTAAGGTCTGGCCCAGCAAAGCGTTTATTCGGACGTGGGATGTGTATTTTGCAAGTTGTGAAGCAGGGTTTGCGGAGCGCGACATACAGGTTGGGCAGTATCTGCTAGCCAAGTCGAAAGCGAAACCAAGGCTTTCGTACGCTGTCTAGGGCAAGCCATTCGGTTGTTGCACGCGACGCGCATTGGGAAACATAGGTATGAATGAATCATCGAAAGCGCGGTTGGTGCGATTGGTCGTGGGCAGCATTCTGTACCAGGGGGTGTGGTTCGCGGCCGTATTTTCGGCATGGGATGCGGGCCGCTGGTGGTGGGGGCCCGCTTCGGCAGTGCTGTACATGGGGCTGGCTGTTCTTGTGTGGCCGGCACATCGGGTACATCTGTTTCGCATGGTGGTGGTAGCGCTGGCAATCGGGGTTGTTGTCGATGCACTCATGCCATGGCTGGGGGCTTGGCGTGCGGAACGTACGCTGCTGCCAGCACCGTTGCCGCCCCTCTGGTTGCTGGCGCTCTGGTGTGCCTTTGGAACCTACATCAGCTTGAGCCTAGAGATGTTGTATGGACGTTACTGGCTATCGGCCGCAGTCGGTGCGGTAGGTGGGACAATGGCATATCGTGGCGGAGTGGTCTTCGGTGCCGTGACCTGGGGGGAGCCAGCCTGGGTCGCAACGCTGACGATGGCTGTCGGTTGGGCACTGGTTTTCCCGCTGTTGACGGGGATTGCCGGCAAGCTCCGCCGAACATCAAGTTACCAAGGCAAGTAGCAGGGGGTTGGAGGCGTCGGTGCGCTGGGATTGCGGGGCGAGGGTGCCCCGGCTCCAGGTTGTGCCAGAGAAATAGCGTTCAAGGCGTAGAGAAGGAGATGAAGCCGATGATCAGCAGGCGAAAGATGGCTGTTTTGTTTCTACTGTGCAGTATGCATGCACCGGTTCTGGCATTAGAGGGTGATGCCGAGCGTTTTCCGAAGCAGATGGAGGTGGGGGATGTGCAGCTTGTCCGCCGTGGGGTCGGTCGCATGCGTCGCTGGTTCATCACAGGGGTGGATGTGGCATTGTATACGGAACCGGGGTTGAAGCGGGGGGCCTTGCTGGAAGATGTGCCCAGGGCGCTCTCGCTGTACTACTACGTAAACATTCGTGGGGATCAGTTTGCCGGCAGTGGCTTGGAGACGCTGGAGGAAAACAGCCCTGGCTTGCTGGGGAAACACCGCGCCGAGCTGGCAACCTTCCATGCCGGCATGCAGGATGTTGGTAAGGGCGATCGGTATCTGCTGACATATATCCCCGGCGACGGCACAACCCTCTACTTGAATGGCGAGAAGCTCGTGCATATGCCGGGCGCATCGTTTGGCGAGCTGTATTTCCGTATCTGGCTGGGGAAGCCCTCGATCGATGCCCGTATGTACGAGGCGTTGGTGGCGGATATGCAGCCATAGAGAAAGGGGAGCAAGATGTGTGCAGCGACGGTAGGGACAATATCGAAAAAAGGCATAAAGAATCGGCGGATCTGGGTAACGGGAGCATCCTCCGGGATCGGGGAGGCCGTAGCACTGGAGTTGTCGCGTTGTGGGGCGCGGTTGGTCCTGTCCGGTCGGAATCGTGAGCGGCTGCAGGCAGTGGCAGATGCTTGTGTCGGCGAAGTGGTTGTGGTGGCGTTTGATGCCACGAACCGGGAGGCAAACCAGAAGGCGGCGGAAGAGATTCGCCAAACCCTGGGCGCACTGGATACGGTTGTGTTCAACGCGGGGATTTGCGAATACATCGATTTGCCTACATTTGATGGCGAGTCGGTACGTCGGGTCATGGATACCAACGTCATGGGGATGGTCTATGGGATCGAAGCGGCTTTGCCGTTGCTCCGGGATGGTGTAACGCCGCATCTTGTGGGTATGAGCAGTACGGTGGCCTATACCGGGCTGCCACGGGCAGAGGCCTATGGTGCATCGAAGGCTGCCATCCGGTATCTGTTGCAAGCCCTGCGGATTGATTTGCGTGCGGAAAGCATCGATGTATCCATCATTTGTCCGGGGTTTGTCAAAACCCCCCTTACCGATCAGAATGATTTCCCGATGCCGATGCGCATCTCGGCCGAGCGTTCGGCCGTGTGTATTCGCAAGGGTATCGCGCACAGGCGGCACGAAATCCGTTTTCCGTTTGTTTTTGCCGTGCTGCTGCGGATTCTGGGGGTGCTACCCAGTCGATTGCGAACGTTGCTGCTTCGTCCCATGAGTCCGAATCGTTGAAAGCAAGGGGAGGGTCCGTATGCTGATGTCGTATGTTGTGCCTGCTGTTACGGTGCTGTTGGTCATGCTGGTCCTGGATGCAGTTTGGCTGGGTGGATTGGCGCGGAGATACTATCAAAAAACGCTACGAGGCGTGATTTCGTATGAGGTGCGCTGGCTGCCGGCTTGTGGGTTTTACCTGCTGCATACGGTGGCGTTACTCGTGTTTGTGGTTGTGCCGGCATCGGGGGCAATGTCCTCCGCTATGGCGTGGGGACCTATTGTCATGCGGGCGGCTTTGCTGGGTGCCTGCACGTACGGGACGTATGATCTGACCAATATGGCCACCATCCGGGACTGGCCCTGGCATTTGACGGTCGTGGATATGCTGTGGGGCATGTTCGTGACTGCCCTCGCCGGCATGGCAGGGGTGTTTGCTTGCGGCTTGCTGCAGTAAGGGGCTGTGCGCTGGGATGCGGGGCGAGGGCGCCCCGGCTCCAAGGGGGGATGTTATGTGGGGTGTAATGTAGATAAGGATCTGCTGGGGCAAGACAAACAGGGGAGATGTGCGTGTACGAGTACGTGTAGGAGTACGTGAATGCCATAGGAATCGTGCGATTCTCTCTCCATACTCGTACACGTACTCGTACACTCGAATCTCCAGGATGCGCTTATCTAAGTTCCCTTAGACATTGTGTGGGGAGTCAGGGTTCTGGAGACGGCTCGCCCCCGGGCTTTGCTTCGTCCTGGAAGAGCAGATTATAGACGACGGGGATGACGACGAGCGTAAAGATGGTGGAGACGAACAGGCCAAAGATAATGGACCATGCAAGACCGCTGAAGATGGGGTCGAAGGTGATGGGCCAGGCCCCGAGCATGGTGGTTCCGGCGGTCAGGAGGATGGGGCGCATACGGACGGCACCGGAGGCGAGGATCGAATCGCGCAGCGGATCGCCGCGGTCGCGGGCCTGACGGATGAAGTCAATCAGCACGATAGCATTGCGTACGACAATGCCGCTGAGGGCAATCATGCCGATCATGGCAGTAGCGGTGAAAAAGACCGGGTTTTCAAATCCGCCGACGGGCCGGTTGACCAGCAGGTTCAACAACCAGAAGCCGGGCATAATGCCAATGAGGGTGAGCGGGATCGAGAGCATAATGACAACCGGCAGCAGAAAGGTTCCGGTTTCGTAGACGAGCAGCACGTAGATCCCGAGTAAGGCAACCGAAAAGGCAATGCCCAGATCGCGAAATACATCGAGTGTGATTTTCCATTCACCCTCTCCGCGCCAATCGACGTGAAACCCCTCTGGCAGCGGGTTTTCGGCAAAATAGGATTGCAGGTTCAATACGGGATATGCGGGGCCTAGCCCGGCCACTTCCGAATGCACATAGACAACCCGCTTCTGGTTTTTACGGTAGATCGTTTGCGGAACGGTTTTTTCGGTAAACTGGCCCAGCTCTCCGAGTCGCACGGTATGGCCGTCGGCACCGGCAATGGGTAATGCTTCGAGTTGTTCGGGGGCGGATCGGAGGTTGCGTGGCAGACGCAAACGGATCGGAAGTTCATTGCGTGTAGAATCGGTTGCGATGATGCCAACCTGTGTACCGGCAAGTGCCATCTGAAGCGTTTGGGCGATGTCCCGGGTTTGAATGCCGTTGCGCCCGGCTTTTTCGCGATCCGTCACGAACTCGAGTTGCTTGCGGGGTGCTTCCATGGTGCTATCCAGATCGACGACGCCCGGCTCGGTCTGCATGCGAGCATGCACGGTACGTGCGGCGGCGGTAATGTCGGCATAGGTATGGTGGGAATTGCCATAGACTTCGGCCACCAGGGTTGCAAATACCGGAGGGCCGGGGGGGATTTCCACCAGCTTGAGGTTGGCGTTGTGTTGTTTGCCAATGGCAGCCATCTTATCCCGTATTCGAAGCGTCAGGGCGTGGCTATCCATTTCGCGACGGGTGCGATGCAGCAGATTGACGCGGATGTCTCCCATATGGGGTGCCTGCCGCATGTAGTACTGCCGAACCATACCGTTGAAATCCATCGGCGATGCACCACCTGCCATGGTCGTAACATTCTTGACCTCTGGGATGGTTTGCAGGAAGCGGGATATATCGCGTATAACGGAATCGGTATGTTCCAGCGTGGTACCCTCGGGCATATCCACCAGAATCTGGAATTCATTCTTGTTGTCGAACGGCAGCATTTTGAGGGGGACGAGCCCCGTCAGGGCCATGGCGGCTGCACCAAAAAAGAGGACGGTCATGACTGTCAGCAAGACACGACTTTTGCGACGGGAATCAATGAACGGGGCGACAACTTTTTTGTATACGCGGTATAAGGCGGTATCGTGGATATCGGTTTGCGGGGTTTTGGGGTCTGGGTTGCGCCCGGTGGGCAAGATTTTTGCGGCGAGCCAGGGGGTGACGGTCAGGGCGGTGATGGTGGACATGATGACGGCCAATGGCACATTCAACGCCATGGGCTGCATATAGGGCCCCATCATGCCTGTAATGAAAAACATGGGGATAAACGCAATAATAATGGCGAGCGTAGACATAAGGATGGGCACCATGATCTCGCGCATCGCCTCCGCGACGGCTTTCAGGAGCGATTGCCTGGCCCCCTTGAGGTGGCGTTCGATGTTCTCGACGCCGGCAATCGGATCGTCGACCACCAGCCCCAGTGCCAGGATGAGCGCAAAGAGCGTAACGCGATTGATCGTATAGCCGAGCAAGTAGTTGCTCAGGAGGGTGAGGGAGTAGGTGATGGGAACCGCAATTGCTACGATCAGCCCGGCACGCCAGTTCATCGTCAATGTGAGCAGACCGATAACCGTAATGATGGCCAGTCCCAGGCTGCCGACTAGATCATTGACTTTTTGGTTGGCGGTTTGACCATAATCACGCGTGATCTCGATGCCGACATCAGGCGGCAGTAGCGTGTCTTTGATCTCGTCCAGTTGTTCCTGCACCTGGCGGGCAATCCGGACCGCATTGCTGCCACGCTTCTTGGCCACAGCCACCGTTACGGCAGATGCATTCCGGATGATACGAGCATCGGCGGGGCCCGTCGAAAATCTGGAAAGGGTGTTGACTTCGCGCGGTGTATCGAGGACATCGGCGATATCACGCAGATAAACGGGTTGATCGGCGAAGACGCCGACGATCAGGTTGCGGACTTCCTCGTGGGAGCGGAGAAAGGGACCGGCCATGACCTCAATGATCTCGTTGTTCTGCTCGAACGTACCGGCCGGCCTGCGCACGTTGGCGGCGCGGAGAACATTCTGGATAGCGGGGATGGAGAGTCCGTACGCGGCCACACGATCCGGATCCAGGTATGCGGTGATGGTGCGTGGCTCGCCACCATGGATCGTGATCCGGGCACTATTTTCGATGCGTTCGAGTCTTGCTGCCACTTCCTCGGCCACACGGTAGAGGACATGGGAGTCGAGCGACGCACTATAGAGGGTTGCATTCACGATGGGTACGTCATCGATCAGGACGGGCTTCATGATCCAGGATGTGATACCGGGGGTGACCTGGTCCAGGTTCTGGTGCAACTGGTTGTAGAGCTTCAGCAGGCTGATGTCGCGGTCCTCCCCGACAAAAAAACGGACCGTTACGATGGCCTGTCCGGGGCGAGACATGGAGTAGACATATTCGACCCCATCCACCTGATACAGCAGGCGTTCGAGGCGTGATGATACCAGGCGCTCAATTTGTTCGGGACTTCCGCCGGGATAAGAGATCAGGATGTCGGCGAGCGGGACACTGATCTGGGGCTCTTCCTCGCGCGGTGTCACGGTCAGGGCCAAAGCACCGGCGATCAGGGCACCGAGCATAATGAGAACCGGCAGGTTGCCCCGCAGGAATCCTTCGACGATACGCATCAGGAAAGCTTGATCATGCTGCTGGCTCATCTTACTGCTTCCCTTTTGTGGTTGCGGACGGCATGTTTGTACCGGATGGTTGCGGCGCGGGCGGAATCAGTACCTTTTCGCCCGGCAGGAGCCCCGAGAGAATGGTGACGCGGTCCTGGTGTCGGGGTCCCGTGCGTATGAGGCGGCGGTAGGCAAAGCCATCCTCGGCAACGACCTGGACGCTTTCGAGTTGACCGGAGCGCCGGACGGCATGCGGCGGCAACAGGAGGGTTTCCTGGGTGCCGGCCGGCACGTGTACGGTACCGTACATGCCGGGGAGGACGGCGGCGTTGGGTGCCTGTAGTGTCAGCTTTACGCGGCGGGTACGGGTAACGGGATCGAAGGCACTGACCACCTCGCGGACAGTGCCCGTACTGGTGTTGCTGGCAAGGTCGAGCTGGACGGGCAAGGTGCGGCCGACGGGAAAGTATGAAATCAAGCTGGCGGGAACGGGGACTTCCAGGCGTAGGCGGGTTGGATCGTAGAGGGTTAGCAGCTTCTGGCCCGGACTGGCAAGGTCACCGGGCTCGATGAAGCGATCCGATACAATGCCCGCAATGGGAGCCTGTACGCGGGTGTAGGACAGCAGGACCTCGATGCGCTGGGCCTGGGCCTGGGCTGCTTTGAAGGCGGCTTCGGCGACCTCGTAGGCTTGCGGGGTGGTCGCTTCGTTTTCCAGCAGCCGCGTGGCTCGCCGAAACGCGGTTTCGGCCTGTTCCAACTCGGCCATGGCTGCTGCCCGTTGCTGCTGGATCTCCCGTGGATCCAGTTCCAGCAGCAATTGATCCTGTTCGACGCTGCTGCCGGGAGATACATGCACGGCATGCACATAGGCGGCCAGCCGGGCACTGATCTGGATATGCTGCTCGGAGTGTACGGTTCCGGAGAGCGATACCCAATTCGGCACGGATTCCGGTTGGAGCGTGAGGACCGTGGCTTCCGACGGCACCGTTGCGCCTGGCTCGGAGGGCAGGGAGCCAGGAGCTTGCTTTGGTGTCAGGATGCCGGATGTCCAGAGCATGATCACAATCAGCCCGACCAGGGCCACTAGAATGCGTTTAGCTTGTTTGGGAAGGGAGGGTATGCGTTTCATGGTTGTTCCTCTTGGGTGTTGGCGGTGGTAGTACGATCAGGTCGGACCCGATACGTTGCAAGGCGTCCGGCGGCGCGATCAAGGTTTGATCGGGCAATCTGATAGGCATAGGTGGCAGCCGTCTGGCGCATACGGGTTTCGGTCAGTCCGGTTTCGGCAACAAGCAGGGCGGTGAGATCCGTTGCCCCTTCGCGGTATTGGGCGTGCGTGATGCGCAGTGCTTCTTCGGCACTGCCAACCGCTTTGGCGGCCACCGGCAAGCGCGCCCATGCCTCTTCGGTTTTGATCCGGGCTTTCTCCAGGTCGAGTTGGAGATCGAGCAGTATGCGGGCGTGCTGCGCCCGGGCGGCCTCCAGCAGGGCGCGGGCCTCCTGCATGCCGCTTTTGATGGCGCGCCCCGTAAACCAAGGCCATTGGAGGGCAATACCAGCGGTGTAGCTTTGCGCCACATCATCCAGCGTCTCGGTATCCCAGTCGGATGAGGCAAAGAGGTCGACCGATGGTCGTCCCTGACCGCGTTGTGCGCGCAGTTGTGCCTGGGCGGCATCCACCAGGAATGCGCTGGCAAGAGCTTCGGGACGGGTAGCGGCAGCATCTTCTGCCGGTAGTTGGGGGGGAGCAGCCGGCGGGGCGTGTTCCGGGATGGGAAACCCCTTTTTTGGAGCAGCGCTCTCGCCGATGGCGGCATGTAGTACAGCCATCGCCAGGCGGATGCCATTGCGGGCCCGAATCAGGTTTTCCTCGGCCTGTGCCACCTGGACTTCAAGGTTGAGGACATCGGTTTTCAGGGTGGCACCGGAGTTGAAGCGTTCAAGGGCAACACGCAGGCTTTCTTCAAGACTGCGGAGGGCGGCCTCCCGGACCTGGGCCTGGACCTGTGCTTGCAGTACATGGTAATAGCTTCTGGTTACGGTATGCACGAGCTCGTTGCGGGCCGCATGTTCGTGCTGGGCC
Source organism: uncultured Victivallales bacterium (assembly GCA_964598575.1). Classification (GTDB taxonomy): domain Bacteria; phylum Verrucomicrobiota; class Kiritimatiellia; order UBA8416; family UBA8416; genus T3Sed10-140. The sequence continues at coordinate 9,473 of CAZRCN010000075.1, forward strand.
GCAGCCTGCTGCAGTGCGGATGCGGCTGCTTGTTGGCCGCTCCGCGTTGCATCCAGCAGGCGATACTGCAGCCCGAGGCTGGTGCGCAGGTTGCCCCAATCGTCCGGTTCGTTGGGGTCGAAGGTTGGGTCCTGCATGTCGAGCACCCCTTGATTGAGCTGCTGCATGAAAACCTGTGGCGGGTTATCGGTATGTGTGTAGGAGGCTTGCAGTCCTACGTGGGGGTAGAGGGAGGCCCGGCTTTGGCGGTAGCCGGCGGCTGCGGCTGTCCGCCGGTGCTGCATGGCTTCCAGGCTGGGATTCTTGCGCAGTGCCCGCATAATAAGATCCGCAAGAACCGGGTCATCCGCAGCCGTGGCCGGTAGCCACGGCTGCAAGGCGAGGCATAGAATCACACCGCGTACTAGGTATCGCATCATGGCTGCTCCTTATGGTTTGGCAAACATGATGGAATCTGTCAGGATCCCGCCCGGATTTCAATCCTGAAAACACATGCCGTTGCGAGGCGGGTGCGGGAATTATGTGGACAACCGTTGGTGGGCTGATAAAGTTTTCAGGCCGTGGATGGCCGAAATGATGCATGGAGACACTTCGAGAGTGTTGGGAGTGGGGAGATCGGCGCGTACGAGTACGTGTACGAGTACGGTGAGGGAACTGGGTGATTTCCGTACTCTTACACGTACTCGTACACACAAATCTCTTGTGGCAAATTGTTAGGAAAACAGGGAAGTTACAACGTAGGAGGAAGATACATATGCCAACATATGAGTATGAGTGCACGAAATGCGGACACGAATTCGAAAAATTCCAAAGCATGAAAGATGAGCCGTTGAAGCGTTGTCCGAAGTGTCGTTGCAAGGTGCGGCGGGTATTCGGGAGCGGTGCGGGCATTCTGTTCAAGGGCAGTGGATTCTACCAGACGGATTACCGCAGCAAGGCCTATCATGAGGCAGCCAAGAAAGACACGCCGGAGCCGGCAGCAACCAAAAAACCGGAAAGCAAATCCGAGTCCAAGAAGAAGGAAACCTGAGTTGCGCGCTTGAAGCGAAAGGAGATGGGATGCTGTCGGGAAAGAAGGCCTTGATTACGGGGGGGGCAGTACGAATTGGTAGAGAGATCGCGCTTCAGCTTGCACGGGCAGGCTGTGAGGTCGTCGTGCAGTACCAGCGGTCGGCTGCCGAAGCGGAGGGGTTGGTAGCGACAATGCGCGAAGGTGGTACACGTGCCCATGCCCTGCAGGCAGATTTGCGGGATGAACAGGACACCGATGCGCTTCTGGATCAGGTCTGGCATTGCTGTGGTGGGCTGGACATCCTCGTGAATAATGCCGCGGTGTTTCACAAGTCGGGTCTGATGGATAGCGACCGTACGCACCTGCTGGCAGAGCTTGCCGTCAATGCCCTGGCGCCAATCAGCCTGATGCGGGCCTTTGCCCGCCGGAAGCCGATGCATTCGGGTGCTGCTGCGGAGGGTCCGGTAGGGCGGATTGTCAATATCCTGGACCGTCGTGTGGCCGGTATCGAAAAGGGTATGTTGCCGTATTTGCTTTCCAAGCGCATGTTGCGCGATGCCACCCGCATTGCCGCACTCGAACTGGGGCCTGGCATGAGTGTGAATGCGGTTGCACCGGGACCTGTTTTGCCGCCGCCCGGTGAAGGGGATTCGTACTTGCAGGATCATGCCGGGGCGATGGTGATGGGGCGACGTCCTACGCCGGCCGATGTGGCGCAAGCAGTGCAATTTTTGCTGGAATCGGATGTAATCACCGGACAGGTCCTTTTTGTCGATAGCGGGCAGCATTTGTTATAAGAGCAACCGGATGCCAAATAACCATAGGAGGGGAGGCCATGGAATGGATTGAAATACGGGATTTGCGGGCCATCTGTATCATTGGTATCAATCCGCGAGAGCGGGTAGATCCGCAGGAAATTATTATCAATATCCGTATGGAAGCAGATGTTGCCAAAGCCTGCCGTTCGGATGATATTGCCGACACGATCGATTACAAGGTGCTGAAGGATGAGATTCTGGCATTCTGCACCGCCAGTTCCTATTATCTGATTGAGCGACTTGCTGATGAAATGGCGCAGCGGGTACTGGCCTACTCGGAGCGGGTGCAAGGGGTTCGTGTCACAGTCGACAAGCCCGGTGCCTTGACGGGCGCGCGCAGTGTGGCGGTCACGGTTTCGCGTTCGCGGGATGCGACCTGACAAGACGCTGGAGACGGCCCGCCCCCGGGCCGCAGCGGATGGCTGGGATTGCGGGGCGAGGGCGCCCCGGCTCCAGGGGGATGTAGTGTGGGGTGTCGTTTAGATAAGGGTCTGCTGGGGCAAGAAAAACAGGGGAGATGTGCGTGTACGAGTACGTGTAGGAGTA
>CAZRCN010000076.1:0-11830 GCA_964598575.1 uncultured Victivallales bacterium
GAGCGAGAGGGGCGGGTAGTTGGCAAGAAGAGATAGTTGAGAAAAGTTGTGGGATCTGTAAGGTGTGTGCAACGTGATAGGGAGAGATGGCAGGAATAGGGAGAGATGGATTATGCAAGAAAGCAACAGGCTGCGGTTGCGGCGTAAGGTATGGACGCGCTGCCACGGGCACGGCTGCGGTTTCCGGGCATGGCGTTGGGGGCCGGGGGCTGCGCGTGTGCTGCTGCTGGCTGTCCTTGCGGGGTGGGTTGTGCTAGTGCTGACGGAACGTCCGTCGCAAGAGGTGGTGGCACTGCCGGATTCGGGTGTCTTTTATAGTGATTGGGTGCGTGATCCGGGTGTATTGCCGGCATGGGAGGCGGTGGCCGGTGCAGAAGATACCGTTACGTATTGGCTGAAGCAGATATTCGAGCGGGAGGGGATTCCCCCTGAGCTGGTCTGGATGGCGGCGGTGGAGTCGGGCTTTGATCCGCGTGCCCGGAGTGCAAAGGGTGCGGTTGGGTTGTTTCAGCTCATGCCGGAGACAGCACGCTTGTACGGGCTCTCGGCGGCGGAGCGCTATGACCCGCTTCGGAATGCAGAGGGGGCGGCCCGGTTTTTGGGGGATTTGCATCGGCAGTTTGGCGACTGGGCTCTGGTTGTGGCGGCATTTAATGCGGGTCCGAACCGGGTACGACGACTTTGCCGCATGCACGGGGCCAGTTTCGGTGCTATTGCGGCTATGCTGCCGAGGGAGACGCGTTCTTATGTGAAGCGGGTGCACGCGATGGTTTCGTTCCGGGAGGGGGTTGCGCTGGCGGGGTTGCGCGCGCCATTTGTCCGGCATGGTGGTGTGTTGCTGGTGCGGGATAGGGTTGCACCGTAGGGAGGGTGCTGGTATAGGATGGTCTGATGCAGGATACGAAGCGCATAGAACCTGAGGGTACGGACCGGCAAACGGTGCGCATCCATTTGCCGACGGATGCTGGTGCCGGTGATGCGGGATCAGCCTCGACGGTGTTTAGCGGCCCGGAGGGGGGGGCGCTGGAATCGCAGTATGAGTGGATTGACAAGGTTGGTGGCGGCGGCATGGGCGTGGTGTATCTGGCCCGGGATCGGCGTCTGGGCCGGGTCGTGGCGATCAAGCGCCTCCAGGCCAAGTGCCTGCAGGACCCTTCGTTGAAAGCCCGTCTGATGCAGGAGGCGCGTGCAACGGCGTCGTTGAGCCATATCCACATTGTACATATTTATGCGCTGGGTGAGGATAGCGATGGGCCCTACATCGTGATGGAGTATATTGGGGGGCCGCATCGCAGCGCGGATGAGCAGGTTGCTTCCCCGTACACCTTGGCAGACCGCGTACACCGTGAAGGGCCGTTGGCACTGGATATTGCCATGGACCTGATGCACAAGCTTGCCCGTGCGATCGAATATGCGCATGCAAATCATATTGTGCATCGCGATCTGAAACCCGGTAATGTCTTGCTGGATGAGGGGCTGGAACCAAAAATTGTTGATTTTGGCTTGGCGCAGGTTCGGCAATCGAAGCACGAACCGATGACGATGCCAGGGGAACGCATGCTGTCGCTGGGGTATGGGGCACCGGAGCAGGAGGTGGATGCGAGCCTGGTGGATGAGCGCGCGGATGTTTATGGGCTCGGTGCGCTGATGTATTTTTGCCTGACGGGGAAGAACCCGCGATATTTTCGTCCGAATGATTTGCCGGAAGTCTTGCGCATGGTTGTGGTAAAGGCGCTGGAAACGGACCGGGAGGAGCGCTGGCAGGATGTAAAGTCATTCCAGGCGGCGCTGCAGCAGACGCGAAAGCCGGGTGAATCGGCAGTGCAGACGGGCAAGGTTACCTGGCGTTGCAAGTGGTGCGATACGGTAAATCCGGTGGTGGTCCGGTTTTGCGGGAAATGCGGCTGGGATGGGGCAGCATTTTGTGCGGAGTGCGGATCTGAGTTGCGGTTTGGGACGCACTATTGCGGTGTATGCGGGGCAGACGCCAAAAGCTATGAGCTGGCGGAGCGGGTGTTGGAGGGTATGCGCAAGCGGATGGAGCAGAAGGAGTTTGCGCTGGTGGCTCAGGAGGAACATCAGTTGTCGGGGTTTCAGCCGCAAGGTGGCAATGGACGGCGATATCTGGAGGAAGCGCACGGGCTGGGCGAGCAGGCGCGGCAGGCGTTGCGGCGGCGGGGCCGGCTGCGCACGGAAATTGAACAGGCGTTATCGGGAGCCAACTACGAGCAGGTGCGCAGCCGGATCGAGGAGTACAACCGGCTGTCGTTTGATCGCGCCTATGATGAGCTGGAGAAGAAACTGGATACTTTGCAGTTAGACCGTGACATCAATCGTTTGCGGCAAGCGGTGGAAAAGCGTCAGTGGGAGTATGCGCGACAATTGCTGCGGGATATCCGGTTTGAAGGGCGCCGATCTTCGGAGGTATTGTTCTTGCGCCAACAGATAGCCCGGCAGGAACGGATGCGGCGATGGGTACGGCGGTTGCTGGTGGCGGTTGTGTGCCTGGTTCTGTATGTGTTGGCGACGGTTCCGATGTATCGGCTTGGGCTGCGTGGTCCGTCCTCCCGGTATTTGCTGGCTCCGACGCGCTGGCTGGGGCGGACGGTTTTGCTTGGGCCACTCGTAGAGCAGTATGCGCGCTGGTGGCAGGTGGAGCCTGCTTTGCCGGTTGAGGAGGAGCTGGAGGAGCCTGAGGGTGAGGGGTAGGTCATCCGCGCTCTACGCGAGCGCAGCTACGTAACAGAAAGATTGAGAAAGCGGTATGAAGGTACAACCTAGCCCCGGCCCCGGGCGCGCCCGGATGATGCATGTTGAAACTTGAGAGGTGGAACGCGACCTCCGGGCGCGTTATGTCCGTGGGGTGTACATGTGTGGTCCATGGAATGTCCGCAGGGCTCCTTATGGACTACTTATGCGCAATCAACGGTCCAAGCGTGCCCGGAGGTCACGCTCCACCTGTGTTTGCGTTGTGGTATTGTCGCGGGAAACCACAACATGTAGTGGGCTGAAATGAAGTTACAGACTAGTGCTGGGGGTGAAACTTATTTCAGCGTTTGCGGTGGGGCCCGGTTAACGAGAACGACGACCCTCCAGAGGCGGGCAGGCAGAGAACGGTGAATGATTGTGTTTTTCCTTACTCGTAATGCGTTCTCGTCGCCGTTCTCGTCGGCCGAAACAGGGTGTGTGAATTGTGTGCATAGGAACGCGAAGCCACAATATGTGGTATGCGAACTTGAAGGTACTGGTTAGCGGCAGGCGGGAGCGCGCTCGGATAATACGAGGTTGAGAGATTGGTGGACGCGGAAGAATTCGGTGGCGCCCCAGGCCTGTGCCCAGCAGCCGCGCTGCTGGTGGGGGGCATCGCCGTCGAGGATTTCAGGCAGGTGGCCGATGCAACCGGTGTTGAGGAGGTGGCAGCCACTTTCGAGTAGCTCGCGGGCGATGAGCGTAAGGTGTTCGGGGTCGAGACCGGCGAGTGCTTCGCAGTAGGAGGGGAAGGGCCAGGTCCAGGCGGTACCGTTGTGGTAGGCGGGTTTGCGGCGGGTATCTTCGTTGCCCCGATATTGTCCCTGGTAGGGATGGTCGGGGTTGTTGAGCAGTCCGTAGGGGCCGTGGATCGGCAGGGCGGGGGTGACGGCTTGATCGGCCAGGCTGCGAATGGCTCCGGGTACGAGCAGGCGGGCGGTTTGCTGGAGGATGGCTTGTTTGAGGGGGCGGTCCTGTATGGCTCCCAGGGTAAGGGCAAAGAGTTGGTTGGGCCGGAGGGCATTATCGGCGATGGCATCGTCGGCAGTTGTTCCGGGGGCTGCGTGGAGGCAGTCGGATAGGCCGCGGTTATCGGGCAGCGTATAATACTGACGGATGGATTGTTGCACACGTTGGGCACGTTGTTGCCAGGCTGGAGTGCCGGGGTCGATCTGTGCGAGCCATTGGAGCGCCGCAAACCAGAGGGCCTGGATTTCGATGGGGTATCCGGCGCGTGGGGTACCGGCGGGGTAGTTGGTGTCCATCCATGTGAAGTGGGCGGGGCTGTAGATGAGGCAGCTATCGGGGTCCATCTGGATGCCATTCGGAGTGCCTGTGCTGTAATGGTGTGCGATGGAGCGCAGGATGTCGAGCAGGCTGCGCCCGCCACAATCCTGCTGGAGCCAGGCGTCATTGCCGGACAGCTGGCACAGGTCTTGTGCGGCGGTAAAGAGCCAGAGGGGAGCATCGGAGGTGTCGCGGTCGCGGTCATCGTTGCCACGAATCATATTGGGGATGGTACCGTGCTGTTCGAAGGAGGCAAACTGACGGATAATGTCGCTTGCCGTTTCATGCCATCCTGCCGCAATGATGCCGCGCAGGCATATCAGGGTGTCGCGTCCCCAGTCTAGAAACCAGGGGTAGCCGGCAATGACGGTGCGGGATTGGTCGCGTTTGACGATAAAGTCCTGCATGGCTAGGCGCAGCACATCGGCAAAGGGGGTGGCATGGGGTGGCGGGGTATGCCCCGGCTGGGTTGGGTGCGGGGTTGGCTCGGATACGGGGCTTGTTGCGGCGCAGAGAAAATGGGTTGTGTCGGGCAAAAGGGAGAGGGAGAAGAAGCCGGGGCTGAAGAGGTCGCCATTGGGGTCGAGTCCGCGGTCGGCTTCGGTGGGGTGCGGGAGGCCGTATAACCATTCGGGCTCGTGGGTGAAGGTAGCGTCGGTCCCCTGCATGTGTAAGGCGGCATGTGGCCCGGGCGTAAAGCAAAAGCCGCTAGCTTCGGGTTGAATGGATGCGGGCCAGTGGTGTTCGGGGCCCTGATAGGCTTTGGTGCTGGTATGGCAGTTCCGGTCCTCGATATCGGGCCGCACGATGAGGGTTACGGGTTCTGTATCCGGCAGGGGGTTGGGCTGGTCCGCGGATGCGGGCAGGCGGCAGAAGGTGAGGTTGATGCCGTTGGTGTCAGACTGCCAGAAAAGCTGGATGGCCAGCGACACGGTATGCCCCATACCGGCGGGTGCATCAAAGATCCACTCGACGCGATTGCCGGGATACACGGTTACATGCCGGGTGGAATCGATGCTGATTTCGTGGGAGTAGCCCTTGTGGCGCAACCATACCCGGCAGCGGGTTAGCAGGATGTGGCGATCGACCGGGACCTGTGGGTGGAGGTTGCAGCCTAACAGGCAGTCGTACTGGCTTTCGATGCGCCCCCATTCGAGGCGCACTTGACTGTAGGCTCCACGTTCATTGGTCAGGAGGGCGCAAGGTTCGCCGTGGCGCAGGGATTCGCGGTCGTGCTGCAGCGTGACAGTGGGGGTGGTGTCGCCAGCCAATCGCTGGATGGTTGCTTCCTGATGCCGGGTGTGTTCCTCGAGGTGGACGGAAATACGAAATTGCAGGTGAGCATGGGTGGGAAAGGTTTGGTCGGGGAAAATGCATGCGAAGTGGCCCTGCATGGCGGGGAGGCTTGTCGTGCCGGCCATGCAGTTGTGTGTCCCGGAGGAGAGTTGAGCCTGGAAGGGGTGTGGGCACCGGATCAGCAGGATATGGGAAGCGGCCAGCGGCAGGATGCGGGATTGGTCTTCGGGCCATTGCCAGCAGGTCATAAAGGCTGCATCGGGTATACCGGTCAGGTCGGAGCAGAAGGTTGCGGGGTCCTGGATAAGGCGTTGGGCCCAGGCTTCGGGGTCGGGTTGGTGGAGGTTGGGTGCCACATGGGCGGCCATTTTGATGGCGAGAGCCCGGGTGCGCTGAAGGGTGATGGGATGTTGCTCTTGTTCGGCGGGAGCAAGCTCAGCAGCGAGACAATAGGCTTGGCCGGGGGCCAATGGGCAGGAGCAGGTTCCGTCATGCTGGTCGATATGGATGGTTTCGGAAGAAAGCAGATCTAGTGGGGGGGCATCGGGGGAGAAGGGGGCGTCGATTGTCGACCAATGCGCGCGTGCGGGGTGGTCAGTGTCGAGGTTGATGAGGACGAGTAGGCTGGTGCCGGAGGGAGAGGTGCGGAGGAGGTGCAGGACGGCCCCATCGGAAGGAAGAATCTGCAGGGCGGTGCCCTGGTGAAACGCGGGATGCAGCAGTACGCGCGTGAGGTTCCGGATGTGTGCCACCTGGTTATCGGCGTTGTTCCAGTTGAGCGGGGGGGCACCGTGTACATCGACTTTGGCTGTGGCAAACCACTCGACGCCGTTGGTGATGCCAAAGGCCCCGGCATCGGCCGTAAGCGCGGCCAGGGCAGTGCGCATGCGGGCATACGCGCAGGAGGTGGCAGCAAGGCGATTGTTGTCGTGGGTTTCGGCAAAATGGACGAGGGGCCCGACGTGCCGGGCACAGGTGTGATCGTTTCTGATTTGTTGTTCGATGCCGGGTCGGTCGTATGTCTGGAAGATTTCGGAGTAGGCCCAGTCGAGTCCGGCTTCTCCCAGTAGGGCCTGGGTGGTGCTGAGAGCCCCGCCGAGGCCTTCGAGCAAGAATACGGTATCGGGGAAGGAAGCACGAACCTTGGCGATGATGTAGGTCCAGACAGGCAGGGGGATCATGTAGCCGGCATCGCAGCGGAAGCCATCGACGCCGCGCTCGCACCAGAACCGGAAGACATCGGCCATATAGATCCAGAGGTCGGTATGGCGGTAGTCAAGTTCGGAGAGGTCTTCCCAGGTAACGCCCCAGGCGCCGGGCGAGGCAAAGGCGTTATCTGCGGTCCGGGCAAACCAATCGGGGTGGTGGACTTGCAGGTGGGAGGCCCAGCCGGTGTGGTTGATGGGCAGGTCCAGAAAGAGCAGGGCCTGACGGCGATGGATGCCATCCACGAGTTCATGGAATTGGTCGAGCGGCGTGCTGGTGCGGTCGAATTCTGCGAGGGCGGGATCGACGTCGAAAAAATCCATGGAGGCGAAGGGGCTGCCGAAGCGTCCCATGCGGGCAAAGGTGGTGGGTACGGGGTGTATGGGTAGGAGTTGGATGATGCGGAAACCGAGAGTATGGACGATGTGGTCGAGCTGTGCAGCCAGCTCGCGGAAGGTGCCGGATTCGGGGATGACGGTCCAATCGTTGTCTTCGAGCAGTTGCAGGGTTTCGGGTGGGACGGGTGGTTCTTCCTGTCTGGTGCGATTGGGACCGAATTGCCGGACAAAGGCGGTATAGATGGTATTGGCGGCAACCGTCAGGGCGGGTTCGACTTTGAGGCGCAAGTTAGGGCCTTCGGGCCAGATGGGGGTGTCGTCGTTTGCGGGGAGAAAGAATGCTTTGGCCTCGAACACGCCGGGTTCATGGAGGGGGATGGCGGCAACGTAGGTGTGCGGCTGCGACGCGTGCGGGTACATGGGGATGTCGTGCCAGTCACCTGCCAGAAGCGGGGCTTTTTGTTCGACATGGGCCATGATGTCCTGTCGGCGCTGGGGGGCCGCTCCGATATTGGTGCGCAGCCAGGCTTGTCCCCGGGCGGCGTGTTGGCCGGTAAGGGTGAGGTAGAAAATGTCACCCGCACAATGCGTGTGTTGCGAGCCTGGGGACGGAGTTTGGTGCCATGTTTGCTGCATAGGGGTAGCATAGGGGAAACGGCGCAGCGGTCAATGCTGGACTGGGTGAGGGTGGGAGATTGTGTGTGTGGGGGGGTAGCTACGCTCGCAGCATGTCCGCCGTACTGCATGAAGGTACAGGTTAGCGGGGGGGCAGTGTGCTGTTCCCGGGGGGTGCGAGGAAGGGTTGGCGCCAGCCGTGGGTGATGTGTGCGGGAGGGGGCGCGGTTGGCAGTCCGGCTTCCTGCAGGACGAGGGCTGTGATTTCGGCGCGGTTGGCGATGAGGTCGGGGTCGATGCCGGCGGCGTTGGCACGCTGAATCATGGCCGCTTTGCGGGCCTGGATCTTGTTTTTACTGTCAGTCTTGCGGCCGTGGTTGGCAGCAGGCTGAAAGGGTAGGTCGGCAGGTTGGAGTGTAGGGGCTTTTATGAGAAAGGCTCGCAGGGCGGCGGCATATTTGGGTGGAACGGTTGCGGGCGGCGGTGCATGCCTGGATCGGTTGGGGGGTGGGGCACTAGTGTTGTGCAGGCCCTGATGCGCGAGAGAGATGAGCCTGTCGTCGGCAAGGATGTGGCGTCGGGGGCGGTTGGCGCGGCGGGCTTCCTGCTCGCGCCACTGCAGGAGCTGATAGAGCCGGGCGCGTGCTTCGTGCGACATGCGCGAGGTGCGGAAACGCGAAAACAGGGTGGCTGTAGTTGCCGGCTTGTAGATCTCGGGGTTTTCGAACATCTGCATCTCTTCCCGGAATGCCTCGGTATGCCCACGGGCCTGGATGCGCGCTTCGAGGAGGTCGGCGGCCTGATGGAGGTAGCGGACATCCGCGCAGGCATAGTCGAGCTGCTTGTCGGAGAGGGGACGCTGGAGCCAGTTGCTGCGGGTGGATTCCTTGTCGAGCGGTATCTGAAGGAGATCTGCCAGCAGGTTGGCTAGCGATGTGGTACAGGAGAGCCCGGCAAAACCGGCAGCGCGCCGGGTATCGAAGACGTTTGAGGGGATTGAGCGGGTATGGCGGGCGAGGATTTGCAGATCCTGGAGGGCATCGTGCAGAAGGAGGCGGACGTGCGGTGCCTGCAGTACGTCTCCGAGGCCATCCAAATGCGGCAGTGCAACGGCATCTACCAGGTGGATGGATTCGTCGGGCAGTGCAATTTGAACCAGACCGAGTCGGGGGTGATAGGTTCGCTCCCACACAAATTCGGTATCCAGTGCAACGCTGCCGCTGGCAAGAATATTATCGCAAACGGTTTGCAGGGCAGCGGGGGTTTTGAGTAAAGCTTTTGGCATGCCCGCACTGTAGACCGTAGCCGGAGAATGAAAAGGAAAATGTAAAGCATTGTTTTGGGATGGGCAGGCGTGTTAGAGTCTGGGGCGTGGATGCAGGGGAGGATATGCACAATAGCCTGTAGCGAGGGCATGCAGATGGTGGAGGATTAAGATGGCGGGTACGAACGAGCGCGGCAAAAAAGTGGATTCAGAAGGCGAGATCTGGCAGGCAATCTCTGCGTTTGAACAGATTCTGGAGGTGATGCCGGAGGATCGTTCTTCCCTGGAGACGCTTTCGCATGCCTACGAGCATGTGGGGGATCATGCCAAGGGCTTGGAGTACCTGAAGCGTCTGGCTCGTGTTGTCCTGCAAGAGCAGGATGCCGAGACGGCGCAGGATCTGGTGGAACGATTGGACGAATATGCCGGGTCCGACGATCAGGTGCAGGCCTTACGGGATGAGCTGGCCACCCTGGGGCAGGCACATACCCCGACACCCCCCGGGACGGGGGCAGATACCGAGCAACCCCAGCAGCCGTCACTGAAGGCTGGCGAGAAAGATCGTACGGCCTTCCGGGTGACGGATGAGCTGAGTTTTGCCTGGAAGCTGTTTGAGGCGGGGGAGATATCGCAGGAGGATTATGCGACGGTTGCGCATGATCTGGCAGAACTTTCGGTGGATCCGCATCCATCGACGGCATCGGTCCTGCATGTATTGGAAACCCACGCCTACAGCGGGATGGAACGGGTGATGGGGTACGCCTCGCGTGAGACCAAAACGCCGATTCTGTCGCTGGCGGCTTTTCAGGTTGGTCCGGACACCGCAGCCGCGCTTCCGTTGGACTTTACGATCAGACGTGGCGCTTTGGTCTTTGGGACGATTCTGGACGAATTGCTGGTGGCGGTCCTGAATCCGTATGATCAGACCCTGCGCGAAGATGTGATCCATGAGACGGGATGCACGTGTCATTTTTTCCTGGCGCTGCCAAGCGAGTTTGATGATGCGGTAGCGGAGATCAAGGCAGGCGAATAAGAGCGGCAAGATGTCAATGCGCAGACAAAAGCAACAGATCCGGGAGCAGGCTTTTGCTCGCATCGTAGAGGCCTACGAAGGACGTTTGTTGCGCTACGCGGCCACCATTCTACGTAACGAAGAACTGGCGCAGGATGTTGTCCAGGATGTTTTTATACGGTTATTCCGCAAGTGGCGGGAGCCGTTTGCGCCCGGGGCCGCGATGTCGAGCTGGTTATTTCGTACGGCGCATAATCGGGCTGTGGACATTATCCGTAAACATGAGCGGCGTCAGCATCTGGAAGAGGCATATCAGGAGCAGCAGCCGGAGCCCATCGCCCGGCCAGCCGTGATGGGGGGCCGAGAGGAAGCGCTGGGTGCCAGGGTGCAGGCAGCGCTGCATCAGTTAAAACCGCGGGAGCGGGAGCTGGTGCTTTTGAAGGTATTTGAGGAAAAGAGCTATAAGGAGATACACGACATCACCGGATTGTCGACGGGGAATGTCGGGTATATTCTGCATCATGCTATGCGCAAGCTGGCAGAGGAGCTGGGACGAACCGATGAATAAGCAAGAGCATACAGGCAAGGACCCAAGGGGTACGATCCGCTGTGAAGATCTGGTGGAGCTGCTGCTGCCGTATTTGACGCGGGAACTTGGCGAGAAACAGAGTCGATTGGTGCATGATCACTTACGTACGTGCGAAGCCTGTCGGAAGGAAGCAGCCCGGATGGAGGCGACGGCAGCCCTCCTGCGGCGGGAGTTTGCGGGGGATGGGAAGAGTCCCGCTTTGCAGTTAAGTGCCAAACGACGGGCACGGGTCCGTTTTGTTGCGCTGCATCCGGTCTGGGATTGGGTGTATATCCGGCACCGGTGGGTATCGGCGATGTGTGCGGTTTTCCTGGTGGTGCTGGTGATATGGCTGCTGCGTGCGTTTGCCTTGTTCCAGGAGCCGGATCTCGGGGAGCGGATTCCGATCTGGCGTATGTTCCGTAGTGGTCGACTGCCGGAATTAGTGGAGGAGGCGCGCCGGGAGTATGATAGCGCGCAGGAGCAGGAGCAGCATCTGGAAGCGGGGCCGCAGCATGAGTGAGGCGCCGGTGATCGGGATTACGATGGGCGATGCCGCGGGAATTGGACCGGAACTCTGTTTGCAGTTGCTGGCGAATCGCACGTTGCAGCAAGATGTGAGACTGCAGGTTTATGGTAGTCTGTCTCTTTTGCAGCGGGTGGCCGATGCCTGTGGTCTGCCGCCGCCACCTTCGCATCAGGTTGTGGATGTGGCGCAACTGGATGCATCAACCGTTCACGCCGGTACGGTGCAAGCTGCGTGCGGTGCCGCAGCGGCGCGCTGTGTGGAGGCGGCGGTTGCGGCAGCGTTGGCGCATACGATTGCCGCCGTGGTGACCGCTCCGGTTCATAAGGAATCGCTATGTGCGGCAGGGGTACCATTCCCGGGGCATACGGAGATGCTGGCGCATCTCACCGATACACCGGTCTACTGCATGATGATGGCTTCGGAGGCGATGTCGGTATGTCTCGTTACAACGCATATCCCGCTACAAGAGGTGTCGCGCGGTATCAGTGTTGGTCGTGTACAGGACGTGATACAGCTAGCGGTGCAAGCTATGCAACGGATGGGGGTGGCAGAACCGCGGGTAACGCTGTGTGGCGTGAATCCGCATGCCGGCGAGGGTGGACTTTTCGGGCGGGAAGAAGAGGACATCCTGATTCCGGCGGTGGAGGCCGCCAAGGCGGCCGGGGTATGTGTGGAAGGGCCGTTGCCGCCGGATACGGCCTTTCTGGATGCGGTGCGTGCACGGACGGATGTATATATTGCCATGTATCATGATCAGGGCTTGATTCCGTTTAAGATGGTTGCGTTTGAGACGGGGGTGAATGTGACGCTTGGTTTGCCGATTGTGCGTACATCGCCGGATCATGGTACGGCTTTTGATCTTGCATGGCAGGGAACGGCGAGCGTCTGCAGTATCGAGGCGGCGGTGCAGCGGGCACGGGAGTGCGTTGTATTTATGTAAGTGATTTTTATTACATGGTTTGCATGT
>CAZRCN010000077.1:0-6932 GCA_964598575.1 uncultured Victivallales bacterium
CCTCACTGCCATAGCTCTACCTCACTAACGCCTAGCGCCTAATGCCTAACGCCTACGCTACCTTACACAGTGCTCAAATCTGCGCGAATCTCGTTTTCATACTTTTCATTAAACTTTTGACAGTACCACCCCAACCCCTATTCCACGTTCTGCACCTGCTCGCGTAGCGCCTCCAACTCGGTCTTCATCGCAACAATATCAGCCGCAATCCCTGCATCATTCGCCTTGGAGCCGATCGTATTCATTTCCCGCAACAACTCCTGACACAAGAACTCCAACGTGCGCCCAACCGGCTTTTCCGCCTCCAACAACGCTACGCCTTGCGCAATATGGCTATCCAGCCGCACGAGCTCCTCGGAAATGTCGCAGCGATCCGCAAACAAGACAACCTCTCGCGCAAGCGCGGCATCCAGCTCAGGCCCCGGTTGCAGATCCAACCCACTGATCCGCTTCTCCAGATTTTTCCGATACTGCTGCACCGTGCGCGGTGACCGCCGGGCCACCCGCTCCCGCAGCCGCTGCAGTCGCCGCAAACGCCTGCGTACATCCTTCTGCAGGGCCCGCCCCTCGGTCACCCGCATCTTCAAAAGCGCCGGCAGGGCTCTTTCCAGCGCCTCCGACAACAGGGGCCAGACCTGCTGCGAATCTCCATCGGCACCAGCTTCCTGCAGCAGCACCCCCGGCAGCTGCAATAGCTCTGCTACGCGTATCTGTTCCGGCAAAGCATGCCGTTTCCGTAACGTGTCTGCGGCCTGCATATAGGCATCCGCTCGAGCCATATCCACGTTCGCCCGCTCCGGCCTACCTTCCGGTTGCCCGTCCAACCGCACAGACACCGTGATGCCACCCCGGCTAACGGCGCCCCGAACCGCTTTTGTAACCTTTGGTTCCAATACCAACAAGGAGCGCGGCACATTCACCCGAACATCCAGTTGCTTGCGATTCACCGCACTCAGCTCCACGGTAACACTACATCCCTGTCCGTTGGCTACCCCGCGGCCAAATCCCGTCATACTGTTCATGCCGTACCCCTCCCTCGCATATTCTTTATGCATCTGTCGCCGCATCTGGAACCGCATCCGTCGCTTGCTGCTTGAGCCAGGCATCGATAAACATCTGAATATCCCCATCCAGCACCTTCTGCACACTGGACGTATCCAGTCCGAAGCGGTGATCCTTCACCATCGTGTACGGCTGCAGCACGTAGGAGCGGATCTGGCTCCCCCAGGCAATTTCGCCTTTTGCACCATAGAAACGTTCCAGATCCTTGCGCTTCTCATCCTGCTGGATCTCATACAACTTGGCACGCAGCATGCGCATCGCCTTGTCGCGGTTCATGTGCTGCGAACGTTCTGCCTGGCACGCTACCACGACCCCGCTCGGCATGTGTGTAATGCGAACCGCTGAATCTGTCGTATTCACATGCTGCCCCCCCGCACCACTCGCTCGATACGTGTCGATCCGCAAATCGCCCTCGTTGATTTCAATCTCTACATCATCATCCACTTCAGGTACCACGTCCACTGCGGCAAACGAGGTGTGCCGCCGCTTATTGGAATCAAAAGGACTGATCCGTACCAGCCGATGGACACCACGCTCGGCTTTCAGGTTGCCAAAGGCAAACCCGCCCGTCACCTGAATGGTTGCACGCTTGATCCCAGCCTCATCACCGCTTTGTGTCTCGAGTATGGCCGCATCCCATCCTTGCGATTCCACGTATCGGCAATACATGCGCAGCAACATATCAGCCCAATCACAGGATTCCGTGCCGCCTGCCCCGGCATGCACCGTGAGATACGCATTATGGCTGTCCAACGGCTCGCTCAGAAGCGACTGCAGCTCAAGCCGGGCAAATACGCGCTCCGCCTCATCCATATTACCCGCTGCTTCACGCAAGGCACGCGCCTGCTGTTCGCCAGCGCCTTCCTCCCCTGCCAGCTCCACAAGCACATTGGCATCCTCCAGCAGCGAGGATATGCGCTGAAATGGCTCCATCACCGCCCGATGCTGATTGGTCTCCGCAATCACCTTGCGCGCAGCCGTCGGATCATCCCAAAAGCCCGGCACACTGGTGCGGGCATCTAACTCCGCTATCTGTAATTCCCGGTTTGCAACGTCAAAGATACCCCCGCATCTCAAGCACCGCCTGTTCCATCCGCGCAATCCGCTCTTTCAAATCATCGCCCTTCATGCCGTTCCTCCTCTTCTTTCCCGGTGTACACGCCAGCCCATCAGCCCCAGCGTCATGAGCAGGTATATAGCACAAGGAATGCCAAACAACCAGTCCCCATACCGCGTATACAAGCCCAGCGTAAAGTCCTCCCCCGGCAGCCGGATCGAGCGCACCCCGAACCCGCGCAGGCCCGCTGCATCCACATCAGGTGCTTCCGTCACGGCACCAGACGCAGCAATAAAGGCACTAATGCCCGTATTCGCAGCACGAACCATGGGCACTCCATTCTCGACACAACGCAAAACCGCTTGGGCCAGATGCTGCCGGGACGCAGCGGTACCGTCAAACCACCCATCATTCGTTTGGTTAATCAGCAGGCGCGCCCCCCGCTTTACATCAAATCGCGACACATACGGAAACACATCCTCGAAACAAATCAAAACCCCGGCCCGCACCGGTTCCTGGACATCCGGCAGCGGTATATGCAGCAGCGGCTGATCCATACGACCCGCGACACAACTGAATCCCAGCGGGGCCAGACGTTCCAGCAACGGCACCCAGCGTGCAAAGGGAACAAACTCGCCAAACGGCACCAGATGCCGTTTGCGGTAGGTCGCCGTAATCCCCCCGGCTGGCGAGAGCAGCAGCCCGGCATTATAGTACCCCTGCTTGTTCGGGTCTGCATCCATCGATCCTGCCAACAACCATACTCCCGCATCGGTTACCGAACGGGCCACATCCCGGCTCCCGGCATCAAACCGCAACATCCCCGGCGTCGCGGTCTCGGGCCAGACCACCAGCGTCGGACGACTCAGCAACGCCAGCTCAGACTGCGTTGCCAACACATGCGTAATCGCATCTGCTTGCGCTTGCGACCATTTCAGCACCTGTGGAATCGCCGGCTGCACCACGGCCACCCGGATCGAACGTTCCGCCTCAACGGTGCCCTGGCGCCGCGCTGCCAGTACGCTACGCATCCCGTAACTCCACGCCAAAGCCATGACCAGCAATCCAGCCATCAGCTCCAGATGCACCCGGCTTCGTGGCAGCGTTTTACGCGTCTCTCCATAAATACGTAATCCGGTCAGTACGAGCGAAGTTTGAAAAACCAGCAGCAGGGCGGAAACCCCGTACACCCCGAACCAGCGTGCCGTTTGCAACAGCACCGGATTGGTATATTGGCTTGTACCCAGTACATTCCAGGGAAACCCCGTGCCCACAACGGCACGCAGCCACTCACTGCCTGCCCAGAACGCAGGAACCGCCACCAACAACCACAAGGCGCCATACCGCCCCTTCTGACGAACACGCTGAGCCGTCCAGGCCGTGCAGGCACCGAACAACGCCAGGTAGAGGCTGCAATACAAGCTCAGCCCCATCCACGCCAGCACCGTCAGGGGCACATTCCCCCACGTATACCGTAATGCCAGCAGCCAGGACAAGCTGATGCCATAAAAGACCAAGCCTGTTACCAGACCTGCCAGAGCCCCCCACAGCGGACGCCGACGAACCTGCATCAAAACCAGCAGCAGCGGCAACAAGGCCAGCCAGGCGGCACTACCACCTTCTACACCCGATAGCCATTCCGGCGCCGGAAACGAGCAGGCCAGCAGAAAACCACTGAGCAGCGCGGCTGCCCATGCACCCAGCATTTTTCCCTGCACTATGCGCCGCAGCATTTCTTGTACTTCTTTCCACTGCCACAGGGGCATGGATCATTTCGCCCTACACGTTTTGCCGGCTGCGGCAAACGCGCCATAGGAGCTTGTGGTGCCCCCCCCATAGCCTCTCCACTACCCCCACCGCGCATCGGCCCCGGTGCGCCTCTGCCCGGCAAACCTCCGCCTACCGGCCCCCGCCCCGCCGAAGGTTGTGCACCTGCTGCCGCCACAGGCGGCGACTCATGCACCATCTTTACAGGTAATGCACGCAAAAACTCCCCATAGCGCTCTACCGATGTTGCCGATTTGAATGCCGCACTCACGACCTCCGTCTTGATATCCGACATAAGGTGCTGGAACATCTGATAGGCCTCATTCTTGAACTCGACCAGCGGATCCCGCTGCCCATACGCCCGCAAACCGACTCCCTGGCGTAATCCGTCCATCGCCCGCAAATATTCCTGCCAGTGCGAATCAATGGCTTGGAGCACAATATAGCGCTCCATCGTCTGCACCGCCGACTCTTCCTCCATCGAGATCTTAAGCTCGTAGGCTTCCTGCGCACGACCAAACACCAGCCGGGCCAGTTCATCGCGATCCCCAAGATGCTGCTGCACATCCGTATCCGTCAACGGAATCGGGAACGTCGTCTGCACCCATTCCCGGAAAGCCGGCACCGCATTTTCGTCCTTTACGGACAGCATGACATCGGCCGTACCGCTAATGACATCCCCCATGATGTCGTAGATCACCTCCCGGACATCCTCGGCACAAACCACCCGCTCGCGCAGCCCGTAGATGATCTCACGCTGCTTGTTCATCACATCATCATACTCAAGCGTGCGCTTCCGTACCGAAAAATGCTGCTGCTCGACCCGCCGCTGCGCTGTCTCTATCGAACGATTCAACCAGCGATGCTCCAGCTCCTGCCCCTCCTCCAGGCCCAGCTTGCTCATAACACCGGAAATCCGGTCGGACCCAAACAGCCGCATCAGGTCATCCTCCAGCGAAATGTAGAATTTGGAAGCACCGGGATCCCCTTGCCGGGCACACCGCCCACGCAACTGACGGTCGATCCGGCGGGCCTCATGTCGCTCCGACCCAATTACATACAATCCGCAGTAGTGCTTCTCCAAATACGCCCGTAGCGGCATCCCTTCATACGAATCTTGCAGCGTAATGCCAGAATAGACCACCTTACGCGGCAGCTTCGTCACGCCTTCCCCCAGCTTGATGTCCGTGCCCCGCCCAGCCATATTCGTCGCAATCGTGACCGCACCCGGCTGCCCCGCGCGCATCACAATCTCCGCCTCGCGCTCATGATTCTTGGCATTCAGCACGCTGTGCGGAATGTTCTGACGTCGCAACATCCGGCTGATCAACTCCGAGCTGTCCACCGAAACCGTACCCACCAGAATCGGCTGCCCATGCTTGTGACGATCCACCACATCATCAATCAGCGCCTTGTACTTCTCGCGCTGCGTCTTGTAGATCACATCATTGCGGTCCACGCGCCGGATCGGACGGTTGGTCGGAATCACAACCACGTCCAACCCGTAGATCTCGTGAAACTCATCCGCCTCTGTCTCCGCCGTACCCGTCATGCCCGCTAATTTGTCGTACATCCGGAAATAATTCTGAATTGTAACGGTTGCCAGCGTCTGCGTCTCGCGTTCGATCTTGACCCCTTCCTTGGCCTCAATCGCCTGGTGCAGTCCATCGCTCCAGCGCCGCCCCGGCATCAGCCGCCCGGTATATTCATCCACGATCATCACCTGGTTATCCTGCACCACATACTGCACGTCCTTCTCATAGGCACAATACGCTCGCAGCAACTGATCCACATTATGGATGCGCTCGCTTCGCTCGCTGAAAACCTCCTGCAACCGCTGACGTTCGATCGTCTTTTGCTCCTCCGTCCAGTCCGGGTGCCCATCCAGCTCTGCCATCGCCGTCACCATGTCCGGCAGTTCATACATATCCGGATCATCCGGGCTCAGTGCCTCGCACCCCCGTTCTGTCAGGTTGGCATCATTCCCGCGCTCATCAATCGTGAAATACAACTCCTCACGCAAGGCACGCGCCTCATCCTTGCGCACATCCGTCAACATCTGGTTCTCCACCTGCTCGCGCATCTTACGGATAGCCGGCTCCTCCAGCAGGTGCAAAAACTTGCGGTGTTTGGGCATACCTTGCCCAATGCGGTACATCATGCTCTGGGCACGCTCCGTGTCGTCCGCATCAAGGGCCTGCTGCAACTCCGCCACCCACCCATTCACCAGTTCACGCTGCTGCCGCACCAACCGCTCCACACGCGGCTTCAACTCAAAATACTGATGCGAGGACGTAGGTGCCGGACCCGAAATAATCAGGGGGGTGCGCGCCTCATCAATCAGGATATTGTCAACCTCATCTATAATGGCATACGCATAATCACGCTGCACCCGATCCTCGGGCCGGAACGCCATCCCATTATCCCGTAGATAATCAAATCCGAACTCGCTGTTCATCCCGTAGGTGATATCCTTGGCATACTCCGCACGCCGCTCTTCCGGGCGCATCTGGTTCTGGATACAACCCACCGTCAGGCCTAAATACGTGTAGACATGCCCCATCCAGGCCGCATCACGCCGGGCCAGATAGTCATTGGTTGTCACCAGGTGCACATTCCGCCCAGCCAGCGCATTCAGATACAGCGGCAACGTTGCCACCAACGTTTTGCCTTCCCCCGTCTGCATCTCGGCAATCTTGCCCTGGTGCAGCACGATGCCACCAATGAGCTGCACATCAAAAGGCACCATATCCCATGCAAGCTCGTGCCCGCATACATCTGCCACCGTACCGCATAAACGGCGGCACGCATTCTTCACCGTGGCAAACGCCTCGCAAAGCAGATCATCCAGCGACTCCCCCTCAGCATACCGCTTCCGGAACTGCTCCGTATGCCCCTTCAGCTCTGCTTCCGACAACGACTGGTACGATTCCTCCAGCTCGTTGATCCGCGCCACTAAAGGCTGAATCCGCTTGATATCCCGCTGGTTCTTCGTCCCCAACAGCTTTTGTAACATCCATTGCATCTTGTACTCATCCTCCCCATC
>CAZRCN010000077.1:7032-11821 GCA_964598575.1 uncultured Victivallales bacterium
ATCAGCACGGCCCTTGCCGATAACATCAAGCCTTCGACTCCTCCGGTTTCGGTAGATCCAGCCGGATGTGCAAATCCCGCAACTGCCTGGGACTGACCGTACTCGGCGCATCCATCATCAGGTCCTGCGCCCGCTGATTCATCGGAAATGCAATCACCTCACGGATATTGGTCTCCTGCGCCAGCAACATCACGATCCGGTCTACCCCTGGCGCCAGTCCACCATGCGGCGGTGCACCCAGCCGGAACGCCCGAATCAGCCCCCCGAAGCGCGCATCAACCGTCTCCGGGGGATAGCCCGCAATCTCAAACGCCTTGTACATCACCTCCGGCAAATGATTACGAATGGCACCGCTCGAAAGCTCACACCCATTACAAACAATATCATACTGATAGGCCAGCACATCCAGCGGATCCTGGTGCAGGAGTGCCTCCATGCCGCCCTGCGGCATGGAGAACGGATTGTGCGAGAAACCGACTTTTCCCAGCTCCTCGTCATACTCGAACATCGGAAAATCCACCACCCAGCAGAAGGTGAATGTGCCCGGCTGCACGAGTTCCAGATCCGCCCCCAGCTTCGCACGCACCTCCCCGGCAATCCGGCTGGCGGCAGCCTCCTTGTCGCTCACA
Organism: uncultured Victivallales bacterium; assembly: GCA_964598575.1. Lineage (GTDB taxonomy): Bacteria > Verrucomicrobiota > Kiritimatiellia > UBA8416 > UBA8416 > T3Sed10-140. The sequence goes on from CAZRCN010000077.1 coordinate 7,662, forward strand.
AAAAACACCACATCGCCCGGCCCTACCCCGCAACGTGTTGCCAGGGTTTCCAGCTCATCCGGCTGCAGGAACTTGACAATCGGCCCCTTGACCGATTCTGCCTCCCAGACCACATAGGCCAGGCCCTTGCTGCCCACCGACTGGGCAAATGCCACCATCTTGTCAAAGAAACTGCGCGGACGATCTGCAATCCCCTTCACGGGAATGGCCCGCACAACACCCTTTTTCTCGACCACACTCTTGAACGCATTGAAACCACTCCCGGCAAATACGTCCGATACATCACACATCTCAATCGGAATCCGCAAGTCCGGCTTGTCACTGCCATACTTCAGCATAGCCTCCCGGTAGGGAATCCGCCGGAAAGGTGGTTTGTCGACCTCCCAGTCCGAAAATTCTGTGAACAGGCCGTAGAGCAATTCCTCGACGGTCTCGAACACTTCATCCTGCGTGGCAAATGCCAGCTCGATATCGAGTTGGTAGAATTCGCCGGGCGAACGATCCGCGCGGGCATCCTCATCTCGAAAACAAGGCGCAATTTGAAAATACCGATCAAACCCGGAAACCATCAGGAGCTGCTTGAACAACTGCGGGGCCTGGGGCAGCGCATAGAATTGGCCGGGATGCACCCGACTCGGTACCAGGTAATCACGCGCCCCCTCCGGCGAGCTACTCGTAAGTATCGGCGTCTGGAACTCATGAAACCCTTTGTCGGTCATGCGACGACGCATACTCGAAATAATCTGGGATCGCAGGAGGATATTACGCTGCATCCGCTCCCGCCGCAAATCCAGGAAGCGATACCGCAAGCGGGTTTCCTCCGGCCCTTCCTCATCACCCGCCAAATGCAGTGGCAACGGCTCTGCCGCTGACTCCATTTGCACGGCATCCACCACCAGTTCCACCGCCCCGGTCGGTAAGTCCCGATTCACGGTATCCTCTGAACGAGCCGCAACACGCCCCGTTACCGTTACGACACTCTCCGAACGCCAGCGCTGGCATTCCTCGAAAAACGGTTTTTCGGGATGAATCACGACCTGCGTAACGCCATAGTGATCCCGCACATCAATAAACAAGACGCCCCCGTGATCCCGCTTGTGAAAGACCCAGCCCGATAAACGCGCGTCCTGGCCGGCATCTGCCCCCCGCAACGCCCCGCATGTGTGTGTTCGATATGGATGCATGTTTTTCCTCATTCTTCTCATCAATGCCCACTATAGGGCCGGTCACTTCAATCCCACCTGCCAGCTTACGCACCGCCGCACGTACGCACAGCAAGCCGCAACAAGCTCTTGGCAGGAACTGCCTAAAGTCGCGTAACTATCCAATACAACCATCGCCCCGTCAACCGATTTCCCCAGGCCTGCGCCCAGCGCATCAGACGCTTGCATCGACCTCGTGATCGCTGAGGTCAATCCAGATGGTTTTGGTCTCGGTATATTGCTCAAACGCCTGGAGCGAGTTGTCCTTGCCCCCAAACCCGGAAAGCTTATACCCGCCAAATGGCGTCGTAATATCGCCTTCACTGTAGCAATTCACAGAAACCGTACCCGCTCGCAGTTCGCGGCCCGCCCGCATCGCCTTCTTGAGGTTGCTGGTAAACACGGATGCCTGCAACCCATAACAGGTGGCATTCGCGAGGGCAATGGCCTCATCGTCACTACCCACAGTCATAACCGCAAGCACAGGCCCAAAGACCTCCTCCCGCGCAAGGGTCATGTCCGGCTTTACATCATCAAAGATCGTAGGCGGGATAAAAAGTCCGTCGCCATGCGAAAGTGGCTCCCCGCCCAGTAGCAGCTTGGCGCCCTCCTGCTGGGCGCCCTTGATGTACGTCATGATCTGGTCAAATTGCACCTTCGAGACAATCGCTCCCAGCGCATTGGCCGGATCCAACGGGTCGCCGGTGCGCCAATCCTTGACCTTTTCCAAAACCCGTTGCAGCAAATCCTCCTTCAGGGCCTCATGTACGATAAGCCGTGAATTGGAGGTGCAATTCTCCCCCATATTCCAGAATACCGCCTGTACCACATGCTCGGCTATCGCATCCAGATTCTCCGCATCCGAAAGCACAACCGCAGGATTTTTTCCGCCGCACTCAAGCACAATACGCTTAAGATTGCTCTCGGCCGCATATGTGAGGAATAACCGTCCAACATCCGTAGACCCCGTAAAGGACACCACATCAATATCCATATGCCGCCCAATCGCTGCGCCCGCCGCTTCGCCAAGGCCGGGCACCACATTCAGCACGCCTTCGGGCATGCCGGCCTCAACAGCAAGCTCCGCGAGACGCAGGGCCGTCAGGCTGGTCTGCTCGGCGGGTTTAATGATGACGCTATTTCCGGCAGCCAGTGCGGGACCTGCCTTCCAGGCCAGCATCATCAACGGGAAATTCCAAGGTAGCACGCAAGCAACTACGCCTGCCGGTTCTCGCACAATAAGCCCCATGGCATCATCCGTCGTGGGCGATATCTGGCCGTACAGTTTGTCGGCAGCTTCAGCATACCAGACCAGGCAGTGTGCCGTTTCGGGCAGATCAATGTCCACGCAGTCACGGATGGGCTTACCGCTGTCCAAGGCCTCCATGGTTGCCAGCTCAAACCGATGCCGCTTGATCAGCTTTACCCACTGGACCATGATGTCCTTGCGCTCGGTGGGATGCAGGCGCGACCACGATCCTCGCTCAAATGCCTTGCGGGCCTTCGCCACGGCCAAATCCACATCCTCGCTGCCGCAAGCGGCCACTTGCGTTAACAGCGCCCCTGTAGCAGGATTGATCGTATCAAACGTGTCACCGGACTTGGCCGGCATGTACTTCCCGTTAATAAACGCGCAGGCCGGCAAATCGAGTGCGCTGGCGCGCGCAGTGTAATCTTCGTAGGACAGCATGTCGCTCATGATGTAGTTTCCTTGCTTTGTTTGTGTTCAGCCATCAGATGGGCAATCGTGGTTCGGGTGTTTTCCCGTGCTTCACGAAATGCGCGCTTCAGTTCCTTTTTCAAAGGACGCAATGGTAACCGGACCGGCCCTGCAGGCAAGCCATCCAGCTCACAACCATATTTTACACATTGGATCGGCTTTCCACCGCGTTCCAGTACCGTCATAAGGGGCAGCATAGCCTTCATGATCTGGCGTCCAAGGATAAAATCCTGCTCGTGCACGCACGTTTCGTATAGCGCAATGGCTTCCGGGGCCAGGAAGTTGGCTGCGGCACAAACCCAGCAACGCGCACCCCACAGGAAAAACTCTAGCGCCTGGTCATCCGCCCCGCAGCACAACTGCAGGTGCGGGAACTCACGCGCCAGCAAATGCACCCGGTCAAGGTCGCCACTGCTCTCCTTGATGGCATGAAAGCCTGTGTGGCGTGCTACCCGCACGAGAAAATCATAATCCATACTCGTGCCGGAACGCCCCGGATAATTATAAAGCATAACCGGAAGCTTGCCTGCCTTTTCGACTGCGAGCGCATGTTGGGCCAGCTCCTTGCCCGTCGGAACCGAGTAGGGTGGCACAGCCAGCAGGATCGCATCAGCCTTGGCATCATGTGCCGCGGCGGCGTAGGCACACACCGTCTCGGTACGGATATCATTAACCCCTGCAATCCAGGGAACGCGACCACCGATGACTTCTTGCGCAAACGAGAACTGCCAGACACGCTCTTCCCATGTCAGGGCATAATTCTCGCCCGTCGTGCCACCAATCGCTATGGCATGTACACCGTGCTCGATTTGCTGCTCAATCACCTTGGCATAGCCGTCACGATTGATAGAGCCATCCTCCTGGAATGGCGTGATCACCGGGGTATAAATCCCCTCAAATTTCATGACTCGCTCTCCTCCCACTCCTGCTCTGCATGTTATACCCTCTTTGCAACCGCTTTCCTCAAGGAACGCGTCCCAAGGATACAAACACACAAAACAACGGGTGACGAGCATTTTCAAGATGTTATCGTTTATTTGCCGCATGCGTCTGGCTAGTCCACAACGCGCGATGCAGGTAGATGACCCCAGCGATTATCTAAGATTTCGATAACGTTCATAGCAACGCGAACTTCCTAGCGCCTAGTTCCTGCATTCCGCTAACAGCGGGAATGTCCAAATTCGGCTCTTCCGCAGAATCTGTGGGTTCGTTTCAGTCATTTCGTGGCACATGGCCAT
>CAZRCN010000078.1:0-11781 GCA_964598575.1 uncultured Victivallales bacterium
ACCCACAGATTCTGCGGAAGACCCAAAAACCGTTTCATCCTGCATCATCCGGGGCGTCCCGGGGCCGCGTCCACCCCGAAACACATACCGTGTAAACAAATTGCAGGAATAGGGCGTGTGGGTTGATGGGTGGTCTGCTACCTTATGTGGAAGCCGCGGTTGCCCATTGCAATGGGCGGTGGTTGTCGAGTAGTATAGGGGCTTTCGGTATTGAATGCCGTGGCGCTGATATCGCCATATAACCAAGGAGAAGAACATGATGAAATGTAGGCTTGCGGTACTAATGGCGGTATGGTGCGGGCTGAGTGCGTCCTTGCTGGCAGGGGAGCTGCAGTTTGGGCGTTATTATTCGAATGGCATGGTGCTGCAGCGAGAGCAGCAGAATCTCATCCGTGGTATGGCACCGGCAGGGGCATCGGTATCGGTCACACTGGCCGGGCAGGAGGTGACCACCACCGCCGATGAGACTGGCATCTGGTCGGTTATGCTCGATCCGCTGCCTGCGACCATGGAGCCGCAGGTACTGTCTGTGCGTGCCGACGACAAGTCTGTGAGCCTGCGAGATGTCGTGGTCGGGGATGTATTTCTGCTGGCGCAGCAGACCAGCATCGATATTTCGCTGGGACAGACTCCGGAAGGGCAGGCCGCGGCAGCACAGTACAAGGTCAACCCCGGCTTTCGCGCAATTTCCATCCAAACGATTCCGTCTACGCAGCCCCGGCAGGATCTTGCGGCAGAGGCGACCACGGGTTGGAAAACGGTGAGCCCGGAATCGGCCCGGACGCTATCCGCGGCTGCCTACTACCTCGGGTATGCACTCGCCCGTGAGATGGAAGTACCGGTCGGGATCGTGGATTTGAACCTGGGATCGACCTTCCCGGTTAGCTGGTTGAGCCGGGAAGCACTGGAACAGACCGAGACGCTCTATGGCAAATCCGATGTACCCGGGCAGATCAAGCGCTTTGATAACCTGGTGGACCTGGATGCCAAGGGCGAGCCTATGCCCCGCAAGGAAATCGTGACATCCGATTTTGCGTCCTATGCCATATTCCCCTCGGGCGGTTACAATGCGGTCCTGCATCCGTTGCGCGGGCTGGCGGTCAAGGCGCTGCTGGTGCAGCTTGGCAACGATTATCCCTACATGATCTATGATGCGCTGGAGCGGCAAGGCAAGCGGTTTGATCGTGAGGCGTTGAATACGGCCTACGTGCAGACATATGATATTCGCAAGAACGGCTTCCGGATGGAACCGGTAACCACGCCGCGTATTCCTCGCGAATGGCGGGCGACCTTGGGGGATGATGACATGCCGGTGGGGCTCATCCTTCCACCGGGATCCGACCTGAATACGTTGGGCCAGCACCATCGCGAAATGCGTGAGCTTCAGCGGCGAACGGCAGAGAGTCTTCCGGGCGTAGGGGTCATTCTGCCGGGTTCGGACAATATTTTGTATAGTGCGCAGCCGGCAGATCCCGCGCTCGTGGCCTCGCGGTGTCTGCGGTGGGTCCAGTCCGCTGTGTATGAAAAGCCGGATGCACCTGCAACAGGACCGCTGTTTGATCGGATTGAAACGCATTTCAATGCGGCGACTGTGTATTTCAAGCCTGGTACCGCCGTGGGGCTACGTGCCAAAGATGCTGCAGCCCTGGCGATGTTCGAGGTAGCCGGGGTCGAGGGTGAATACGTTCCGGCCGAGGCTTGGATTGAGGGTGAGACCATACGGGTGCAAAGCGATCAGGTGCCGCGCGTTGTGCATGTCCGCTACAACTGGAACCAGCGTCCGGATCAGGGGCTGGTGAATGCGCTTGGGCTGCCGGCGATACCGTTCCGATCACAGGATGACGAATATCAATGGTTTGTCCGGAACGACGAAGAAGACTTGCCGGAGGAATATCGTCTGCCGGCAAGCGAGTGGGCCCCGAATGACGTAACCTTGATTAGTGGCCATCTCAAGACCCACGGATACAATAATTTCACGGGTTGGCTGGGACCGCTTGGTGTGCGGACAGGGCCCTTTGGCCCGAACATGGGCGTCCGCGAAGTGAAGGCGGGATCCCCGGCTGAGGGCAAAGTGTTCGAAGGGGATATGATCTATAGTGCGAACGGCCAGATGCTGGGCGAAAAGGCCTGGGAGGTCATGGCGGCAGCGATTACCGAAAGCGAAACCCGTGCGGCCCATGGCAAACTCGTGCTGGGACTTCGTCGTGGACGCGAGAATCTGGAAGTTGAACTGACGCTCGAAGTGATGGGGTCCTACAGTCCGACAGCCCCCTATGACTGCCCTAAGACCGAAAAGATCATCCGTGATCTGGAAGACTGGGTTGTGGCAAAGGGCGCCGGGTCGGGCTTCCTGAATACAGATGCCCTCTTTTTGCTGGCGACCGGGAATCCGGCGTTGCAAGGATATGTGCGGCGTATTGTCTACAACATCATGGACAAGCGCGATCCATTGTCTCCGATTGAGCCGACGAGAGCCGGCAAAAGCTGGCACAACTCGGCCGAGGCGATCCTGCTTGGGGAGTACTACCTGGCGACGGGTGACCGTGCCGTGCTGCCGTGGCTGCAACATGCCTGTGATCGCTTGGCGGCCACCCAGAACCCGCTTGGCGGCTGGCGGCATAATTACCCGGGCGGGGACCACTACGGCTTGATTCCGAATGCCGGCTTGCCGGGCGTGATGGGCCTGCATTTTGCGAAGGTAGCCGGTCTGGCTATCGACCAGGAGGCGTATGCCTTGGGCATTCATCATTTCAAGGATGGCCAAGCCGATACCGGACATATGATCTACGGGCTCGGGGTTACCCGCGACATCCCGAAACCGTTGGACCCTGCCGCAATGGCAGACGGGAAATTAGAGACATACAATGGCGGGCTCTCGGCAGCCGGAATCCTGATGGGCTTCACGGACAATTACCGGGCGGCGCATCTATGTTCCCTGATCAGTGCCTATGCCTGGAACAACACCTTTGGTGGTCATGGAGGCAACTTCTGGAACAACTTCTGGACGCCACTGGGCGCACATGCGCACAGCAAGGAGGCTTATCTGCATTTCTGGCAGAATCATCGCTGGTATCGCGAAAGCAACCGTATGTTCGATGGCAGTCTGATCCAGCATGAAAGCGGCAAAGTAGGCGCGGGTACGGGGGTTGCGCTTGTGGCACCGCGTCGGCGCCTGCAGATCGTGGGTGCACCCAAGTCGCCCTTTGCGGCGGATGCCCCGGCTTCTCTGGCTCCCGCGTTGGAAGCCTACCATGCACGCGAATACAGTCGCTGTGCGGAGTTGGTGGATGCCCTGCTGGCCGCCGGAACGGTGGGTAAGGACGACCTTCCGACGGTGGAGGCATTGGGTCGTGCGGCACGTGAGATCCAGCAGAGCATTGCGGCGGATCTCAGGCGTATGCAGGAATTGGCTGAAGCCGGTAAGCCGGATGAGGCCCGCAGTTTTCTGGCTTCGCTGGAAGGGGTGATGCCGAAAGGGGATGCACGCCTGGCTACGATAAAGGCCGCCATTGCATCGGCACCGCAGGCTGACAGCGAGCCGGAGCAGGCGGATACCGAACATCAAGCGGAACAAACGCCGCGCACATGGACGTGTTTGGTGACGGAAGTGCCCAGCGAACGGAGCAAGGATACTATGGGCAAGGTGCCACCCGAAGAGGCCAGCCTGTGGGCTATGCGCGTGCTGGAGGATCTGAACCAGGCCCCCGAGGGCTGGATGCAGCCGGCGTTTGATGATAGCGACTGGCCCAAGACACATTTGCCGATCTCCTGGCGCATGTATCACACGGCGCTATTGCGTACGACCTTCAACGTGGAGGATAAGGATGCCTGGGATGGCCTGCGCTTCCGGGCGTGGTTGTTCCGGCAGCAAAACATCCGGATCTACCTGAATGGCGAATTGATTGGCAAGGTGAACAACCTCGAGAAAAAGACGGGCAATGTAGATGCCGAATTCAAGGAATCCGCCCTGAAGCATTTGCGGGAAGGGGAGAATACGCTGGCCCTTACGACGCGCCACAACTGGCGCTGGGGGATGTTGTTTATGCGGGTGTACAATGACGGCTTCGGCTTCCGCCTGGATGCCCGTAAGGCGTTGCGTTGAAGGAAAGGAAAGGAGCAGGACGATGAGAACATGCAGTAGAATTGTCGCGATTCTGGCGCTGGGGACGGCGTGTGTATTTGCCACCATGGCACAGGCAGCAGATGTGGCAGAGGATGGCCCCGCCATGCTGTTGGGGGCACCCTTTGGGGATCATGCGGTCCTGCAGCAGCAGATGGCGGTGCCCGTATGGGGTTGGAGTGCACCCGGAACTACGGTTACAGTTACCTTTGCCGGACAGGAGAAATCGGCCGTTGCCGGGCAAGACGGCAAGTGGATGCTGGCATTGGATCCCCTGACGGCCAGTTTTGATCCGGCCGAGATGATGATCGAGGATGACAAAGGCAATCGCGTTACCTTGCAGAATATTCTGGTGGGTGAAGTGTGGCTGGCCTCCGGGCAATCCAATATGCAGTGGTTGGTGGGGAAATCATCCGCGGCGCGTGAGCTGGAGGTGGCACCCCGCAATGGCGTGATTCCGATCCGCGAATTCCAGGTCAGCAGTGTCACGGCACAACTGCATCCGATCGAAAAAGCGGAGGGTGCGTGGAAGCATGGGGATTACAGCCAATACAGTGCGATTGCCTTTTCGTTTGCCCATAAGCTCCTGGAAGAGCTGGAGGTTCCGATCGGCATCCTGAATGGATCGTTCAGCCAGACCAGCATTCAGGCCTGGGTTCCACGGGTGGGCTTCCGGGATGGCAAGGACGCCTATACACAGGCGATCTATCAGAAGATTCTGGAGACCGATCCGTCTACGCCGGAGCATAAGCAAGCCTGGAAGCAGTACTATGCGGAACTGGAGGCGGGGATTGCGGAGAATGCCGCGCGTGTAGCGCGTGGAGAGGCCGCCGTTGAGGTGACGGCTGAGCGCCCCGGCAATTTGCAGGGCAACCGGGATGCCTCGTGGTTGTTCAACGCCCGGGTCAGTCCGTTGGTGCCATACGCGATCCGGGGGGCCATTTGGAACCAAGGCTATGCCAACATGGGGGAAGGTATTGTCTATTACAACAACCTGCACAGTTTGATTCGTGGCTGGCGCCTGGTATGGGACCGCCCGGAACTGCCGGTGTACTTCCATCAGTTTTATACGCCGGGAAAGCCAGCTAGCCCGCACCCAACCACAGGCAGTACATCCGAGATGCGGCTCGGCACCCTGATGGCACGGGATATCCCGCACACCGGTATGGCGAGCCAGATTGATGTTGGTGGCGCCATCCATTACGGGCAGAAGGTGGTTCCCGGGCGGCGGCTAGCACGGCATGCGCTCAAGAACCAGTATGGCAAGTCGGTTGTTACGGATGGTCCGATTTTCAAGTCGTATACCGTAAAGGGCAACAAACTCATTGTGTCTTTTGATCATGCGGATGGCGGCCTGGTTGTCGCCGAACCAAATTACAAGGGCATATTGCAGCCGGAAGTGCTGGAGGACGGGACAGACAGCGTCGACTTGTTTTATCTGGCTGATGCTGACCGGGTATGGCATCCGGCCAAGGTGGCAATCGATGGCGACCAGGTGATCCTGACGGCCGAGGGTGTGGAGGAGCCGCATGGCGTATCCTATGCAGCGGGTGGCGTAGGTGCCCAGCCCAATCTCTACAATCAGGCCATGTTGCCGATGACGCCGTTTGTCTATTATGATCATGAGCGGGTGCTTGCATCAAACTGGCCGGATCAGCCGCTCAAGATTGCCGGGTATGCACCGGATGAAAGCAAATATGGCACGTCCTACGATTACCGCCGCATGCCGATTCTCAGCACGCAATTCCGTGATGACGCTATCCTGCAGGCCGGTGTCCCTGTAACCATCTGGGGTGGACTTGGTATGGATACGTGGCGCGAAGCGCGCAACGACGGCAAGATTTTGTTCCGCTTCGGACCGGCGGATGGCGATGCCGCAGCCATGATAGAGAAAACGATCCCGGTGGAACCGGGGATGGAAGAATGGCAGGTGACCGTGCCGCCCAAGGAGGCAGGCAGCCAGCCCTACACGCTGTATGTGGCATTCGTGCTTGATGGTGAAGTGGTCCATGAACGTTCCATTGAGAATATGGTGTTCGGGGATGTCTTCTATGTGGCTGCCCCCGCCGTTGAGTTTGATGTCCCCGATGTAGAGCGGGTCGATGGTGCTGTCGTACGCGTCATGCAGCGCAAGGCCAAACGGGATAGCAATCGCAGTGAAAGCCGCTTCAGTATTGCGGTCTCCACGGCGCCGGAAAATCGTTTTGCGGCGGTATGGCAGGAAGCGCAAGACGGTTTGGCGGCGGCTCTCGGGCACCGGATTGCGGCAAAGACCGGTAATCCGGTCGGCATCATCTTCATGCAGAGCAGTAGCCCGGACATTGGATTGGCAAGCTGGATCCCGGTTGCGGCCCTGAGGCACGCGCCCAGCACGCTGCGCGACTACGCCATTTTGTCCTCAAAATTCCCCTGGAGCGACTTATATGCCGAGAGGATTCGGCAGTACATTGCGGAGTACAAGACCTACTGGAACGAATACATTCCTGAGATGATTGCAACAAAGGCTGTACCGAATGGAAGTAACTGGGGGCAGATTCCGCATCCGCGGCCGACGGTGGAAGGCACATCCGCAGCCTCGGAAACGTGGAATGTGATGACGGCATCCTTCACGCCAACTGCCCTGAAGGGCATCATCTTCCTGTCAGGTCCGGGGTATGTATCGGACGACGGGGGGGCAACCTTCGGGCCGGAGTTTTCGGCCTTGGCTACCAGTTGGAAAAAGCGTTTTGGTGGCGAGGATGTACCGTTCATCTACACGCTGCCGGGCAAAGCCCTGGCACCCGAGCTCTCGAAACCTTCGGCGATCGAGGGGCCGAGCCATGCGGTAATGATTAGCGAGTGGGAGGACGTATCCGGCGTGCTGGATGCGATCGTGAAAATACTGGAGTAGCAGATATGGCATGCATGGGCACGGTGCTTGGCGCATGTTGTGTGCACAAAGCCTGTGGATGTACTGTGTGCAGGCAAAAAGCGGGGAGCCGTACGTATGAAGCAGGGACTGCTGGGGATGGTTGTTATTTGTTCGCTTGCTGTTGCGGTGCAAGCGCGTCCCAAGGTACATGAGACGCCACCGGACCTGACGCAGGGAGGCAAGCCGGATGATACCCGTGACTGGCGGCTGGGTCCGATCGGCGCAAATGGCTGGGTGTTCAATCGCAAAACGCGCGAAGGGGCCAGTACGCTGGCGCGTCAGATCCTGGTTACGGCGGTTGATGCGGAGGGCCCGGCGGCTGATATCCTGCAAGTTGGCGACGTGATTCTGGGTACATACGGTGAAGCGTTCGACCGTGATGCGCGCAAAGCGTTGGCGGATGCCATCAACGCAGCGGAAACGGAGGCGCGCGGCGGGCGCCTCGTGTTGCGGGTGTGGCGGGATGGTCGCGAAGGCGATGTTGCCCTGGCGCTTCCGGTGCTCGGCAGCCATAGCGCGAAGATGCCGTTTGCCTGCGACAAGACGGATCGGATCATAGATCAGGCTGTGGCCTATCTGATGGATCGTCCGTTGCAAAAGGGGTGGCTCGGGGAACTTACGGCCTTGGGATTACTGGCAACCGGGCGCGAGGATGTTATGCCCAAGCTGCAGGCCTATGCTCGCAGTATCTGCCTGGAAGAAGGGGAAACGCTCAGCATCCAAAAACATGTACCCATGAAATCGTGGCACTGGGCCTACAAGACGCTTTTCCTGTGTGAATACTATCTGCGCACGAAGGATGCTTATGTTTTGCCGACGATTCGGGAGCATGCCACCAAGATTGCCATGGGCCAGAGCGGGGCCGGCACCTGGGGGCACACCTATGCCGCGATCGAGAATGCCGGGCGTCTGCATGGGCATCTGGGCGGTTATGGGGCCATCAATCAGATGGGGCTCACGCTCATGATCGATCTTGTCCTGGCACAAAAGTGCGGTATACAGCATCCTGAGGTAGATGCGGCGGTTGAGCGGGGACTCGCCTTTTTCGGATATTTCATTGAAAAGGGTACGATTCCCTATGGCGATCATGGGGCGGCCAATGAGTGGTTTGATGATAACGGGAAATCCGGTGCGGCGGCATTACTATTTGATCTGGTAGACAACCAGAACGGAGCACAGTTTTTCAGTGAGATGGTGTTGGGATCTGCGCCGAATGGTCGCGAAGAGGGGCACACGGGGTGCTTCTGGTCGCACCTCTGGGGCGGGGTGGGGGCTATGCGCGCCGGGGATGCCGGATTGCATACCTTTTTTGACCAGATGAACTGGGCGTTCACACTGGAGCGCCAACCGAATGGACGGATGGCATTTCAAGGGAATGCGGGGGAAGCCGGGGATCTGGGGGATCCAAAGACCAAGTGGGATGTGACGGGGGTGCGGTTGCTGCAACTTTGTGCCCCGCGGCGGGTGCTCTACATCACGGGCAAGGAAACCCCGCGCAAGACGCATCTCACACGCGATCGCATCCAGCGTCTCCTGTGGGCAGGAGAGCTGGATGGCGATGTGGAAGCACGCTCCCGGTTAGAGGTACCGGAGATTCTGGCCTTGCTGCGCGATCCCCTTCCCCCGATCCGATCCGTGGGGGCCCGAACCCTGGCGGAGCGCAAGATCAAGGTTGTTGAGCAACTGATTGAGATGTTGCACAGCGAGAATCGCTATGCCCGCTATGGTGCAGCCGAGGCCTTAAGCAAGGCGGGCTTTGGCAGTAAGGCGGCGGCTGATGCCTTGATTGCGCTGATGGCAACCGATACGGATGTCACTTTCCAGACCTATGCCATTGCGGCCTTGATCAACCGCGACAAGCAGCGTGGCCTGCTCTCGGTTGCAAAGCCCGCCATCCCGGTGCTGCTGAAGATGGCGGTGCAGCATGCGGAAGCAGATCCGCGCCGGGTGCTGCAGCACGATATCGGGCGGGCACTCTTTTATGCGGGACGCGCCCAGCCGCGCCGGGGGTTGCTCGTGGAATACGGCTTGGAGGATATTGAGCGTTCACAGCTTGTTCCCGTTGCAAGGGAAATTCTGCAAAACGAGAATGGGTGGGCTCGCAGTACGATGTCACATTGGTTGTATCCGCGCCTGACCGAAACCGAGTTGCAGGCGCTATGGGGCGATATCTATCGGGCGACCCGCGAGATAGCGCCTTCGGGCATCATGTTTGCATCGGGTGTCCGAACGGATGGTCTGAAATTGATGGCGGACCACCGGATCAAGGAAGGGTTACCGTTAGCGGTCTGGTACCTGCGGCACCAGAAGGGACATGGGAACCGTCGGCGGGTACCGGTGGCCTTGGAGCAGATTCTGAAGTACGGGGCGCATGCCAAACCGTTTTTGGAGCAGATGGAAGCGCATGCAGCCTGGTACGAACAGCGCCGGGGTGGGGCAGAGGCTGCCGGCAAGATCCGTGAAGCCATACAGACCCTGACTGCCATGGAAGACCCGCCGGAGGGTGAACTGGTTAGCATTGCGGCATATATCCAGTAGACAGGTGGGAAAGCAGATGCAGACGGCCCCGGTTCTTTTGTTGTTTGTGGATGGCATTGGGTTGCCGTCCGAGGCGCAACAGGTAGCCACACCGCTGCGAGATGCGGTTTGCCCCCGCCTGATGCAACTGCTGCAAGATCATAGTGTGCCGATTGATGCAACCCTGGGCGTGCCGGGATATCCGCAGAGCGCGACGGGCCAGACAACCATCCTGACGGGCGTGAATGCGGCGGCGGAACTGGGACGCCACGTTGAGGGGTTTCCGGGGCGACGGTTGCGCGAGATCATCATGGCGCACAACCTCTATGCTCAGCTTGCGGCCGAGGCGCTATCCGCCACGTTTGCGAATGGGTATCTCGCGGCAACCGTGGCGGAGGTGCGGGCGATGCGGCGGCAATCCGTCACGACGGTAGCTGCGTTACAGGCCTTCGGGGACGTCAGGCGTTTGGACGCCCTGCTGCAGCACCAGGCGGTTGCCCACGACCTGACACGGGAAACCCTGGCGTCACGTGGCTACCAGGGCGATTGTATCTCCATCGCGCAAGCCGCCCGGGATTTGATCGGCATTGCCAGAGCGCACGACTTTACGCTGTTTGAATACTTTGAAACCGACCGGGCCGGACATCGCGCGGATCCACAGCTCGCCGAGACCGTCTTGCGGAAGCTGGATGCTTTTTTGTCTTTTCTGGTTCCCATGGCGGATGCGGCGGGTATCCTTTTGCTCCTGACGAGCGATCACGGGAATATCGAAGACCCATCAACACGCTCCCACACTATGAACCCCGTACCGTTGGTTGCGTATGGACCGGGCGCCCATACCCTCCTTCCGGCTATGCAGGTATTGACCGAGATCACGCCGGCGGTGCTGCGCCATTTTCGCCCTGCCCCCCAATACATCAGAAACGATCCGGCCGTACGACGGCGACCTCTTCCAGATAGATGATACCTGCGTGAGGTGCACAAGATCCCTGAGATGCAAGAAACCTTCTATGCGCTGGTACGCAAGCGGCGCTTCCCGCACCCCTTGTTACAGGAATTGTTGGTGCCAGCGCCATAGCACAGTGCATGACCCGGTGTGGTGGTATTCCTCCCCCACAACGTGGCTGCGGGCGATCCTTTCACCAAAATGGTGAAAGGATCGGGTTAGGCGTTTTGTTGTTCGAGTTCGTGCAGCGTTTTTTTCAGGATATTGGCGGACTGCGTCAGGCCATCGAGTTCCGCGGGGCGGAGCTCGCCCTCGATGATGCGCTGGATGCCCTGGCGATTGACAATGCAGGGCACGCTCAGGCAGATGCCGTCAATGCCGTATTCCCCGGAAAGGCGGCAGGACACCGTGAGGACGCTGTGCTCATCCCGGAGGATGGCACCGGCAATCCGGACCAGTGCCAGGCCGATGCCATAGCAGGTCGAGCCCTTGTAGCCGATGATGTGGTAGGCTGAGCGCCGCACTTTCTCAACGATTTGCTCCCGTACATAGCGCCAGTTTTTCTCGCGTCTGCACACAGCGCAATAGCTATCCATGGGCATGCCGGCAATATGTGTCATGGACCAGGCGGCCATTTCGCTATCGCCATGTTCACCGAGAATGTAGGCATGCACGTTGCGCACATCGACGCCGCAATGCCGGCTGATCAGGTATCGGAAGCGGGAACTGTCGAGCACGGTGCCGGAGCCGAGGATCCGCGTGCGTGGCCAGCCGCTATGTTCCTGGGCAACCTGGGTAAGGATGTCGACCGGATTGCTGACAACCACGATCACGCCCTGGCAGTTGGCGGCGGTGACGTCGTCCATGATGCTGCGCATGATCGCGGCATTGCGCGCCAGCAGATTCAGGCGCGATTCACCGGGCTTCTGCTTGGAGCCGGCTGTGATGACCACGAGGTCAGCATCAGCATAATCGCTTTTGGTGCCGGCATGGATGTAGACCGGGGTGATGAACGGCAGCCCATGCGAAAGATCCTGTGCCTGTCCTTCGGCCAGGTCCGCGTGGGCGTCAATCAAGGCAATTTCACTGGCGGTGCCGGATTGGGCGAGCGCATAAGCAAACGAGGCGCCTACATCGCCTGCCCCGACAATGACCACTTTGCGTGTATTCGGACGTTGCCTGGTTGGTTGCTGTATTGGCATAATGATATCTCCTTTTTGTTTACCTGAAGTGTAGCGCGACCCGGAAAGCAATGCAATGGAGGACTTACGTGCGGGCGGTTTATGC